>CAZXCB010000118.1:0-4797 GCA_964639075.1 uncultured Bifidobacteriaceae bacterium
CTGCTGAAGATCCTCGAGGGCACGACCGCCGCGGTCCCGCCCCAGGGCGGGCGCAAGCATCCCCACCAGGAGTTCATCCAGATCGACACGACGAACATCCTGTTCATCTGCGGGGGCGCGTTCGCCGGTGTCGACCAGATCATCGAGCGCCGCAACGGCAGCCAGGGCGTCGGATTCCGCGGCGAGGTCGTCGGCAAGGCCGAGCGCGCGGCGAAGAACATGCTCGCCGGTGTGATGCCCGAGGATCTCTTGAAGTTCGGTCTGATCCCCGAGTTCGTCGGCCGGCTCCCGGTGATCGGCGCTGTGCACAACCTCGACCGTGACGCGCTGATGCAGATCCTGATCACGCCGAAGAACGCGCTGCTCAAGCAGTACCAGAAGTTCTTCATGTTCGACGACGTCGACCTGCACTTCACCGACGACGCGCTCGAGGCCGTCGCCGACCAGGCGCTCGCCCGGGGCACCGGCGCGCGCGGTCTGCGGGCGATCCTCGAGGAGGTGCTGCTCGAGGTCATGTACGACCTGCCGAGCCGCGAGGACGTGAAGCAGTGCATCGTCGACCGGGCGACGGTCCTCGAGAAGGTGCACCCCACCCTCGTCACCGACGAGAGCTCCGAGCTGAAGAGCGCGTAGCCGGCGCGAGGGGCGCTCAGGGCCTGAGGTCGCCGAGCTCGTCGAGGGTCGCGGCGAGGCACGCGCGGCCGAGCTGCTCGATCTCGTCGGTCGGGTAGTGCCGGTACGCGCACTCGATCGTCATCACGAGGTACAGGTACAGGTCGTAGAGCAGGCGTCGCTCGACTGCGCTCTCGGCTGCGAACAGCGGTGTGCCGTACGCATCGGTCAGCTCGTCGTCCGCCCGCTTGCCGGCGAACTGCGCCTCCATCAGCGGGTCCGCCCAGAGCACGCGCTCGAAGTCGATGATGCCGAGCACGGCGAGCGTGGTCGGATCGACGAAGACGTTGGTGTCCCACAGGTCCCAGTGCACGAACCGGGGCTCGGTCACAGCGTCGAGCGCCGACGCGTGGCGGCGCAGGAGGTCGGTGACTTCTCCCGACCCGACCGGGAGCTCGACGTCTGCCGCCTCCCCGTCGGCGAGGAGGTCCCCGACGAGGCACGCGAACGCATCGCTCCAGCGCACCCATCGGGTCGCGGCGCGGTCCGGCCGACCGAAGCCGCGGTCGGTGATCGCGTTCATCTGCGCGAGGAACCCGGCGAGCTGGCGGTCGATGCCGGTCTGTTGCGCGTCGGTGAGCGTCGCGCGTTCGGCGCTCAGGAGGACGCCGTCGCAGCACTCCATGACGAAGTAGGGGCTCGGAACGCGGCGGGAGGAGTCGTCCCACCACAGGACCGCCGGGACCGGCACCGAGGTGCGATCGCGCACCAGACGAAGTGCGTCGACCTCGGTCGTGATGATGTCGTGCTCGTAGGTGAGAACGCGCACCTCGGGGGGCGGCGCCACCTTGAGCACGCAGGTCCGTCCGTCGCTCAGGCGAAGGCGATACACCGCGTTGAACCAGCCCTCGGTGCACTCCTCGAACTCGTCGAGCCCGAGCGCGTCGCCAAAGGCGTCGCGGACGATCGCGCCCGCGGTGTCGCGATCGACCCGGGTCTTCGAGATGCTGTCGACCACCCTGGTTCTCCCCTCGCGTGCGCGCTCGGGCCCGATCCTCGCCGAGTCGGATCGGCGGCGAAAACGTGCAGCTTCCTACAATCGCCCGATGGCCGTTCCCGACAAGCCGTCCCTCGACGGGCTCGAGGAGAAGTGGGGTACCCGCTGGGAGGCGGACCGGACCTACTCCTTCGACCGCTCGAAGACCCGGGACCAGATCTTCGCCATCGACACCCCGCCCCCCACCGTGAGCGGCTCCCTGCACATGGGCTCGGTGTTCGGGTACGCGCAGACCGACACCATCGCCCGGCAACGCCGCATGCTCGGCCTCGAGCTCTTCTACCCGATGGGTTGGGACGACAACGGCCTCGCGACCGAGCGTCGCGTCCAGAACTACTACGGCGTTCGCTGCGACCCGACGCTGCCCGTGGACCCCGACTTCGTCCCGCCGGACCAGCCCGGCAAGCGGGAGATCCCGATCGCGCGCGGGAACTTCGTCGACCTGTGCGACCGGCTCGTGGTCGAGGACGAGAAGAAGTTCGAGGAGCTGTGGCGCCGGCTCGGCCTGTCGGTCGACTGGGCGATGACCTACACCACGATCGGCGAGGCGTCGCGTCGCGCGTCACAGCGCGCGTTCCTGCGGATGCTGGCGCGCGGCGAGGCGTACTCGGCCGAGGCGCCGACGCTGTGGGACGTCGACGACCGCACCGCGGTCGCGCAAGCCGAGCTCGAGGACCGCGAGATGCCCGGCGCATACCACGAGCTCACCTTCCACGGCACCGACGGCGCGTCCGACATCGTGATCGAGACGACCCGCCCGGAGCTGCTGCCGGCGTGCGTCGCGCTGGTCGCACACCCCGATGACGCGCGATACCGCGACCGGTTCGGTCACGAGGTGCGCACGCCGCTGTTCGGCGTACCCGTCCCGGTCGTCGCGCACCACCTCGCGGATCCGGAGAAGGGGTCCGGCATCGCGATGATCTGCACGTTCGGCGACACCACCGACGTCGTGTGGTGGCGGGAGCTGCAGCTGCCGCTGCGCAACGTGATGGGTCGCGACGGCCGGCTGGTGCCGGAGCCGCCCGAGTGGGGCGACGCCGTCGACGGCGCCGCGGCCGAACGGTACGCGGAGCTCGCCGGCAAGACGGTCAAGCAGGCGCAGGTCCGCATCGTGGAGATGCTCGCGGAGAGCGGTGAGCTCGTGGGCGATCCGAAGCCGATCACGCATCCGGTGAAGTACTACGAGCGCGGGTCGCGCCCGCTCGAGATCGTCACGTCACGCCAGTGGTACTACCGCAACGGCGGGAGGGACCCGGAGCTGCGCGAGGCGTTCCTCGCGCGCGGTGCCGAGCTGCGTTGGCACCCGCCGCACATGAAGCAGCGCTACGACTCGTGGGTCGAGGGTCTCAACACCGACTGGCTGATCAGCCGCCAGCGGTTCTTCGGCGTGCCGATCCCGGTCTGGTACCGCATCGACCCCGCCGGCGAGCCGATGTGGGACGAGCCGTTGCTCCCAGGCGAGGACCGGCTGCCGGTGGACCCGGCGAGCGCGACGCCCGACGGCTTCGCCGAGGACCAGCGGGGCGTGCCGGGCGGGTTCATGGCCGACCCCGACGTCATGGACACCTGGGCGACCTCGTCGCTGACGCCCCAGATCGCGACCGCCTGGGGTGACGACGACGACCTGTTCGTCCGCACGTTCCCCATGGACCTGCGCCCCCAGGGCCCGGAGATCATCCGCACGTGGCTGTTCGACACGATCGTGCGCGCACACTTCGAGCACGGCACCCTGCCGTGGCGGGACACGACGATCAACGGGTGGGTGCTCGACCCCGACCGCAAGAAGATGTCGAAGAGCAAGGGCAACGTGGTCACCCCGATGCCGCTGCTCGCGCAGCACGGCTCGGACGCGATCCGCTACTGGGCCGCGTCCGGCCGGCCGGGGACCGACACCGCGGTCGACGAGGGGCAGATGAAGGTCGGTCGCCGCCTCGCGATCAAGCTGCTCAACGTCTCGAAGTTCGTGCTCGGGGTCATGGGCGACGCGCCCGCGGGCGAGGTCGTCGAGCCGCTCGACACCGCGATGCTCGCCGCGTTGGCCGACACGGTCCGTGAATGCACCGACGCGTTCGCCGGCTACGACTACGCGCGCGCGCTCGAGCGGGCCGAGCGCTTCTTCTGGGACTTCTGCGACGACTACGTCGAGTTGGTGAAGCACCGCGCCTACGGGGCCGCGGACGATCCGGGCGCGGCATCCGCGCGTGGCGCTCTCGCCGTCGCGCTCGCCGCGCTGCAGCGGCTCTTCGCTCCGTTCCTCGTGTACGTCACCGAGGAGGTGTGGTCGTGGTGGCAGGAGGGCTCCGTGCACCGGGCCGCGTGGCCGACCGTCGCCGAGGTGGGCGCGGTCGGCGATCCGCTCGTGCTCACCGTCGCGGCGGCGGTGCTCGGCGGGATCCGCAGGGCGAAGTCCGACGCCAAGGTGTCGATGCGCTCCGAGGTCGCACGCGTGGTGGTGACCGACACGCCGGCGCGACTGGATGCACTCGACCGCGGTGTGGGCGACGTGCAGGACGCCGGCGTCGTGGCCGAGCTCGAGATGGTTGCCGGCGACGCGTTCGACGTGGTCGTCACGCTGGCCGCGCCGGGCGCGTGAACATCGGCGAGGCGCTCGCCTGGCTCGACGCGCACGTCAACCTGGAGACCGGCGTCGGCTTCGTCAAGACGCGGGAGCGGGGAGCGCCGACGCTGGCACGCATCCGGGAGCTGACCACCCTGCTCGGCACCCCGCAGGCCGAGTTCCCGAGCATCCACCTGACCGGGACGAACGGGAAGACGTCGACCGCGCGGATGGCCGCGGCACTGCTCGGCGCGACCGGGCGGTCGGTCGGGCTGACGACGAGCCCGCACCTGGAGCGGGTCAACGAGCGCATCGAGTGGAACGGCGAGCCGATCGACGATGCGTCCCTCGCTCGGGTGCTCACCCAGATCGGGACCATCGAGGAGTTCCTCACCGAGCTTCCCAGCTACTTCGAGATCATGATCGCGGCGGCCTTCACGTTCTTCGCCGACGTGGCGGTCCACGTCGGCGTCGTCGAGGTGGGGATGGGCGGCACGTGGGACGCGACGAACGTCGTCGACGCCGACGTCGCGGTGGTCACCAACGTCGGCGTCGACCACGTCGCGTTCCT
>CAZXCB010000118.1:4807-10137 GCA_964639075.1 uncultured Bifidobacteriaceae bacterium
AGGCAGGCATCGTCCGACCCGGAGCGACGCTCGTGCTCGGCGAGACGGATCCGGAGCTGACGTCGATCTTCGCGGCCCGTGAACCGGGCCGGCTCTGGCGGCGCGACGTGGACTTCGGCCTGCGGGCCGACCGGCTCGCGCACGGCGGTCGTCTGATCGACCTCTTCACCCCCGGCGGGACCTACCCGGAGGTGTTCCTTCCACTCCACGGCGCGCACCAGGCGGCGAACGCGGCGACCGCCCTTGCCGCGGTCGAGGCGCATGTGGGTGCCCCCCTCGCCGAGGAGACCGTGCACGACGGGTTCGCGGCCGCCACTGCGCCGGGTCGGCTCGAGCCGGTCGGGACCCACCCGCTCGTGTTGCTCGACGGCGCCCACAACGCCGCCGGCGCCGCCGCGCTGCGGACCGCGCTCGCCGAAGAGTTCGCGCCACGCGCCCGGACGCTCGTCGTCGGGTTGCTCGAGGAGAAGGACCCCGCCGAGATGCTCGCCGCGCTCGACGCGACGGCGGTCGATCACCTGATCTGCACGCGCCCGCCCACGCCGCGAGGACTCGATCCGATGCGCGTCGCCGAAGCGGCGATCGCGCTCGGCGTCGACGACGCCCGCATCGACGTCGTCCCCGCCGTCGAGCCCGCGCTCGCGCGGGCGCGCGACGTCACACCGGAGGACGGCCAGATCGTGGTGACGGGCTCCCTGTACGTGGTCGGTGCCGCGCGGGCCACACTGCGGTCCTAGCGCGGGTCGGTTGGTCGGCGCGGGCCGAAGCGCCTCTCTCGGACGGCTCGGCTCGTACACTCCGGGCGAGTGAGCACGCGCCGGAGCCAGGCCGAACGATCCGAGACGACCCGAACCGCGCTGCTGGAGGCCGCGCGCCAGCTGTTCGCGGAACGCGGATTCTCCAAGACCGGGCGGGAAGACATCGCGGTGCTCGCCGGCGTGACGCGGGGCGCGCTGTACCACCACTTCGGTTCGAAGCAGGAGATCTTCCGCGCGGTGGTCGAACAGCTCGAACAGGAGCTCACCGACCGCGTCGCGGTCGCGGGTCTCGCGGGCACGACCGCGCGGGAGCGATTCGAAGCCGGGGCGGCCGAGTTCCTCGACGGCTGTCTGGACCCCGCGGTCGGGCGGGTGCTGCTGCTCGAGGCGCCGGTCGTCCTCGGTTGGCGCGCCTGGCGCGAGATCGAGGAGCGGTACGGGCTCGCGCTCGTGCGCGCGTCGCTGCACGAGGTGGCGGGGGAGGCGGGTCTCGACGCCGACGACGTCGAGGTGCTCGCGCCCGTGCTCCTCGGGACGCTGCAGGAGGCGGCGCTCCTCGTCGCGACCGCGCCGGACCCGGTGGCGGCACGCGCGTCGGTGGGTCGGGCGGTGTCGCTCGTGGTCACGCGACTGCTCCGGCCGTGACCGACGTCACCGCCCGTCTTCGTTGACCCGTCGGGTCCCTCATGGCAACATGCGTGCTGCCCGCACGTAACTTCCCGAGATCCGAGGACCCGCCATGAGCCTTCCCCGTACCGAGACCCAAGCCCGGTTCGAGCCCGAGGTCGCTCGCTTCGAGGCGCTGGTGCGATCCGTCGAGCGTGACGAGTGGGACCTCCCGAGCCGCTGTGCCGGCTGGACCGCCGGCGATGTCGCCAAGCACGTGAGCGGCCAGTTCGCCGATGTCGTCGGCGCGCGCTTCGACGGGCTCGGAACCGACGCGGTGACCCAACGTGAGGTGGACGAGCGCGCGGGGCTCGGGCCGAAGGAGATCGCGGACGAGCTCGCCGAGCTCAGGCCCGCGCTCGCGTCGCTGCTCGCGGTGTTCGACGACGCGGCGTGGGAGACCCCGGCGCCGGGCGGCGCACGCGGCACACTCGGACAGGGCGTCGAGGCACTGTGGTCGGACATGATCCTGCACGCCGACGACATCCGCGCCGCGATCGGACGTGCACAGCCGGCCGACCTCGACGTCGTCGCCGCGGTGTCGCACGTCGCGGACATCCTGACGCTCGACGGCTGGGAGCCCACGACGATCGCGCTCGACGGCGTCGACGCGTTCCCGGTCTCCGGTGGCGGCACCGCCCGCATCACCGGCGCCGCCTGGCCCTTCCTCCTCGCCGCAACCGGCCGCGCCCCCGCCGCACCCCTCGGCCTCGACCCCGCCATCAACATCTACAAATGAAGCGGGGAGGTCGGGGTATTGCCACCGAGCGAGTTCTGCGAGCGAAGCGAGCAGCTGTCCGAGCGAATGGCGGTACCCCGCCACCCCGTCCAGACTCGGTGCAGAGACGAACCGCGTGATCGCCTACTCTCCTCCGCCCATGACTGATCGCACCCTGGTCCTGTGCAAGCCCGACGCCGTCGAGCGCGGCCTGGTGGGCGAGATCGTCCGCCGCATCGAGGCGAAGCAGCTGAAGCTCGTCGCGATGGAGTTGCGGACGCTCGATCGGGCGACGGCGGAGGCCCACTACGCGGAGCACGTCGGCAAGCCGTTCTTCGAGGAGCTCGTGACGTTCATCACGCGTAGCCCGCTGGTGGCGATCGTCGCCGAGGGACCCGAGGCCTTCAAGGTGTGGCGCACGCTCATGGGGGTGACGAACCCGCGCGAGGCCGCGCCGGGGACGATTCGTGGCGATCTGGCCATCGAGATGGGCGAGAACCTGGTCCACGGCTCCGATTCCCCCGAATCCGCCGCCCGCGAGATCGGCCTCTTCTTCCCGACGCTCTGACTCGCCTCCCGCATTGTCCGCGGGAGGGGTGAACCCGTAGCCTGGGTGTTCCGCCTACCGTCGAGTTCGAGGCAGCGCGCACCGTGTCGGATCCCTGGTACTCCTCTCTCGTCGGCGGCGACATGGCCGTCGACCTGGGGACGGCCAACACGCTCGTCTACGTCCGGGGACGCGGCATCGTGCTGAACGAGCCGTCGGTGGTGGCGATCAACACGCGCGACGGCCGCCCACTCGCGGTGGGGGCCGAGGCGAAGAAGATGATCGGGCGCACGCCGGGCCACATCCAGGCGATCCGTCCGCTCAAGGACGGCGTCATCGCCGACTTCGACATCTGCGAGAAGATGCTCCGCTACTTCATCCAGCGGGTGCACACGCGCCGTTGGGCCCGGCCCCGGATGGTGATCTGCGTGCCGTCGGGCGTCACGGGCGTCGAGCAGCGCGCGGTCGTCGACGCGGCCGAGCACGCGGGGGCCCGCAAGCCGGCCGACGTCATCGAGGAGCCGATGGCGGCGGCGATCGGCTCGGGCCTGCCGGTGCACGAACCGGCGGGGAACATGGTCGTCGACATCGGCGGCGGCACCACCGAGGTCGCGGTCATCTCGCTCGGCGGCATCGTCGCGAGCGAGTCGATCCGGATCGCGGGTGACGAGCTCGACGAGTCGATCATCAACTACGTGAAGAAGGAGTACTCGCTCGCGCTGGGCGAGCGCACGGCCGAGGAGATCAAGAAGGTCCTCGCCAGCGCGTTCCCGCTCGAGGACGAGCTGTACGCGGAGGTCCGAGGGCGCGACCTCGTCACCGGGCTGCCGAAGACGATCGTCGTGTCGACCGAGGAGATCCGCGACGCGATCGAGGAACCGGTGTCCGCGATCGTCGACTCGGTGAAGGTGACGCTCGACCGGACGCCGCCCGAGCTCGCCGCGGACATCATGGAACGCGGGATCGTGATCACCGGGGGCGGGGCGCTGCTGCACGGCCTCGACCGGCGGCTCGAGGCCGAGACCGGCATGCCGATCGTGATCGCGGAGAACCCGCTGTATTCGGTGGTGCTCGGCTCGGGGCAGTACCTCGAAGAGGCGGCCTTCAGGAACCTGATCTCGCAGAAGTCGTCCTGAGCCGGGCTCGGAGCTGAGCGAGCACGGTGGCGTCACCCCACGGGCACCGGCGGCGAAACGTCCTGATCCTGCTGATCCTGATGTCGATCACGTTGATCACGCTGGACTCGCGCGGCGGCGACGGCGGCGTCGGCGGCCGGGTCCGCAACGCCGCGCGGGACGTCTTCGCCCCGATCCAGGACGGTGTCGACAGTGTGCTGAGCCCGATCGAGGACTGGTGGGACGGCGTCACGCGCGCGGGGGAGATCAAGGACCGCAACCGGCGGCTCCGGCACCAGCTGCAGATCGCAGTGGGCAAGGCGGACGCCGCGGATGCGTCGGTGCGCGAGATCCGCGAGCTGCGAGAGATCGCGAACCTGCCGTTCGCGACCGACCTCAACGGTGTCGACGCGGAGATCATCCTCGGATCGCCGGGGAACTTCGAGTCGACGGTCGGGTTGAACAAGGGCACGAACGACGGGATCGCGAGCAACCAGCCGGTCGTGACCGGGCGCGGTCTGCTCGGCCGCGTCGCACGCGCCTCCGGCAAGCGCGCGACGGTGCTGCTGCTCACCGACCGCGACTCGGGGGTGAGCGTGCGCGACGCGCGTTCGGGGGTGACCGGGGTGATCAACGGCAAGCCTGATGCGAAGACCCAGACGATGGACTTCGTCGAGGCGCAGGCCGACGTGAAGGTCGGCGACGTGCTCGTCACGGCGGGCACCGAGCGAGGACCGTTCCCACCGGGGATCCCGGTGGGCCGGGTCGTCTCGGCGCGGCGACGGGCCGGTGATCTCCTGTCGAGCATCGAGGTGCGGTTGTTCGCCGACGCGGCCACCACCGAGTTCGTCAGGGTGCTCGAATGGCCGGTGCCCTGATGGTTCGCGCCGCGCGCCTCGGACTGCTGCTCGTGTTGCTCGCTGTGCTCCAGACATCGGTCATGCCGCACCTTCGGATCTTCGGTGTGGTGCCGGATCTCGGTCTCGTCGCCGCGGTCGCGCTCGCGGTCACGTACGGGCCCGAGCTCGGCGCGACGTTCGGCTTCGTCGCCGGGCTCGTGACCGATCTGTTCCTGCAGACGCCGCTCGGGCTGAGTGCGTTCGCCTACGGGTTCACCGCGTTCGTGGTCGGCGTCCTCCAGAGCCGCCTTGCTCGCCCGGCCTGGTGGATCCGGCCGGCGATCGCGGCCGCGGCCGGCGTGATCGCGGGGCTGGTGTTCGTCGGGCTCGGCGCGCTGGTGGGCCAGGAGCAGCTGTGGGCGCTCCGGTCGATCCGGACGATCCTGCTGAGCGCCGCCTACGACGGCGTGGTCGCCGTGGTCGTGTTCCCACTCGCCGTGGCGGCGGCCCGGCCCGACCCGCGGTCCCCTGCCGGCCTCGCCGCGCCAGGATATTGAGCTCCATGAGCGAGGCCCCCAGGGAGAGCGAGGCCCGAGCGGCCCGGCCTGCAGGGCCGAGAGCGGAAGAGATGAGCGAGGCCCCAGGGAGACGGGGGTCGGCGCGGTTCGGGCCGAGCGAGGCCCGAGC
>CAZXCB010000119.1:0-10127 GCA_964639075.1 uncultured Bifidobacteriaceae bacterium
GAAATCCTCTTCAAAATCGAGCGCGTAGAACGGCATGTCGAGCCGGTCCGCCACGTCAAGGCGCAGGTCGTCGGTCCGCTCACGCTCGGCGTCGCGCTCGCCGACGCGGGCCTGCCGCTCGGCGTCGCCTTCGAGCGGGCCCGCGATGCCGTGGTCGCCTGGTTGGGCGCGCTCGAGCAGCTGCTCGCGGTCCGCCTGCGCGGCGCCCGCCCCCTGGTGTTCCTCGACGAGCCCGCGCTCGTCCTCTGGCGGCGGGGGGACGCGCCGATCGAGCGTGAAGCGGCGACCGACCTGCTGTCGGGCGCGCTCGCCGCGGTCGCGGTGGAGACCGGGGTGCACGTGTGCGGTGACGGTGACGTCCGGCTCGCGTTCGAGGCCGGTGCCACCGTGCTCGGGATCCCCGTGTCGGACGCGGTGATCGGCGACGTCGGCTCGCTCGTACGCCACCTCGATGCCGACGGCTGGATCGCTTGGGGCGCCGTGCCGACCGATCGGCCCATCGGCGAGTCGGTCGACCCGCTCTGGCGCCGGCTGGTGACGCTGTGGTGCGAGCTCACCCGCCGGGGCTGCGAGCCGATCCGACTCCGGAACCAGGCGATCATCACCCCCGCGTGCGGGCTCGCGACCCACGGCCCGTCGCAGGCCGAGCACGCGCTGGCGCTCGCCGCCGAGATGGCCGCCCGCGTCGCCGCCCAGAGCGCGGCCGCGCGCCTCACCGCCGGCGCGTAACCCCGGAGCGGCGAGCGGTCGCACCGTCACACGTTCTGTGTAGGTTCGGGGCATGGCGTCGACGGAGGTGACCGAGCGCGTCGCGGAGCTGCGCGACGCGATCCGGTACCACGACGAGCGGTACTACGGCCACGACGATCCCGAGATCAGCGACGCCGACTACGACGACCTCATGCGCGAGCTGCGCGACCTCGAGGCGGACCACCCCGAGCTCGTCACCGCCGACTCGCCCACGCAGAAGCCCGGCGCCGCCCGCGTTCCCACGCCGTTCAGCGAGGTGCGCCACCTCCAACCGATGCTGTCGCTCGACAACGCGTTCTCCCGCGACGACCTCGTCGCCTGGGGGGAGCGGCTGGGTCGGCTCGTCGACGACCCGATCGCCTTCGTCGGCGAGCCCAAGCTCGACGGCCTCGCGATCTCGTTGCTCTACGAGGCCGGCCGGCTCGTCCGCGGTGCCACGCGGGGCAACGGCGAGACGGGCGAGGACGTCACCGCGAACGTCCTCACGATCGCCGACCTGCCCCAGAAGCTCCGCGGCACGCGCGTCCCCGACCGATTCGAGGTGCGAGGCGAGGTGTTCATGTCGCTCGACGCGTTCGCCGAGCTCAACCGGCGTCAGGCGGAGAAGGACGAGCGCCTGTTCGCGAATCCCCGCAACGCGGCCGCCGGCTCGTTGCGCCAGATCGACGCGTCCGTCACCGCGAGCCGCAACCTCTCGCTGTACTGCTACCAGCCCGGCGCGGTGGAGCGCGGGCCGAAGCTCGCCTCGCACCACGACACACTCGACTGGCTGCGGCAGATGGGGTTCCCGGTGAACCCCCACATCGAGCCCCTGGCCGATCTCGACGCCGTGCACGGGTTCTGTGCCCGCATGGAGGAGCAACGCCATTCGTTCGGCTACGAGATCGACGGCGCGGTCGTGAAGGTGGACTCGCTCGCCCAACGGGCCGAGATGGGCCATACGAGCCGCGCGCCGCGGTGGGCGATCGCGTACAAGTTCCCCCCCGAGGAGAAGACCACCAAGCTCCGCCACATCATGGTGAGCATCGGCCGCACGGGCCGGGCCACGCCGTTCGCGGTGCTCGAGCCGGTGTTCGTCGGCGGCAGCACCGTGCAGATGGCCACGCTGCACAACCAGGACGAGGTGGCACGCAAGGACGTGCGCGTCGGTGACACCGTCGTCGTGCGCAAGGCAGGCGACGTCATCCCCGAGGTGGTCGGCCCCGTGCTCGCAGATCGCAAGCGCGGGGCGCGCAGGTGGAAGTTCCCGACGACGTGTCCGTGCGAGCTCGGCCAGCCGCTCGTCCGGCTCGAGGGCGAGGCCGACACGCGCTGTGTCAGCGCGGACTGCCCGATGCAGCGCGAGCAGAAGATCATGTACTTCGCCGGCCGCGGTGGCATGGACATCGAGGGGCTCGGGGAGGAACGTGTTCGCCAGCTGGTCCACGCGGGGCTCATCGAGGACGCGGGCGACCTCTACCGGCTCACCCAGGACCAACTCGTCGCGCTGGAGCGGATGGGTGAGATCTCCGCGCGCAACCTGCTCAGCGCGATCGAGGACTCGAAGACCCGCCCCCTGGCGCGCGTGATCGTTGCGCTCGGCATCCGTCACGCCGGCCCCACCGCGGCCGCGGCGCTGGCGCGCCGGTTCCGCAGCCTCGACGCGATCATGGACGCGAGCACCGAGTCGCTCGTGGAGGTCGACGGCGTCGGCGGCGTCATCGCCGAGAGCCTCCAGACGTGGTTCGCCGTCCCGACCAACCGCGCGCTGGTCGAGAAGCTGCGCGCCGCGGGGGTGGTGCTCGAGGGGCCGGAGCCGGAACAGCCCGACGTCGAGCCGACGCTCGCCGGACTCACGTTCGTGCTGACCGGGGGCTTGGAGCGACGGACTCGCGAGGAGACCGAGGCGGAGATCACCGCTCGGGGCGGCAGGGTGACCGGGAGCGTGTCGAAGAAGACGAGCTACGTCGTCGTGGGCGAGAATCCCGGCACGAAGCTCGCGAAGGCCGAGCAGCTCGGTGTCACCCGGCTGGACGAGGACGCGTACGAGCAGTTGCTCGTTCACGGCCCACCGGTCGAGGAGAGCTGAGTCACGAGAGGGACGAGGAGCACATGGTCGACCAGTCAGCGGTGGGAGCCACCGACGAGCCGTTCACGATGACGGTGGAGCGGGGCAAGATCCGGGAGTTCGCGAGGGCCACGATGTCGGCATCGCCCGAGTACGGCGAGGCGCTCGCGCCGATCCCGCCGACGTTCCTCACTACGACCGCGTTCTGGTCGCCGCCGGGCCAATCGGTGTTCTCCAAGGTGAAGATGGACCTGCGCCGGCTGCTCCACGGCGGCCAGGAGTACACGTTCCACGGGCCGCCGCCCGTCGCCGGAACCGAGCTCACCGTGCAGACGCGCGTGGCGGACATCTACGAGAAGGAAGGCAAGCGCGGGGGCACGATGACCTTCGTCGTCACCCTGACCGAGTTCCGAGACCCCACGGGCACACTTGTGGCCGAGGCCCGGTCCACCGCGATCGAGACCGGCAAGCCCGCGACCGCGAAGGGAGACGCGTGATGCCGAGCTGGGACGAGCTGCACGTCGGCGCCGAGCTGTCGCCCCGCGAGTACGGACCGCTGACCCGCACCGACTTCGTCCGCTACCAGGGCGCGTCGGGCGACTTCAACCCCATCCACCACGACGACGAGTTCGCGCAGTCGGCCGGATACCCGAGCGCGTTCTCGGTCGGCATGCTCCAGGCCGGGATCCTCGCGAGCTTCGCGACCGACGCGCTCGGCCCGCGCAACGTGCGCAAGTTCGGCGTGCAGTTCCGCGAGCAGGTCTGGCCCGGAGATCGGCTCGTGTGCGCCGGGAAGGTCGTGGCGCGGGACGAGGCTGCCCGCACCGTCGACCTCGAGCTCGTGGTCACGAGGGTCGGCGGCGGCGCCGCCATCAAGGGCAACGCCACCTTCGCGGTGGAATAGGCCGAGCCGCGTCGGCGGGGGTCCGGAGCCGGGGTCGTTGTTTCGGGGTGGTGCGCGCAACGCGGTTGTGGTCCCGGCGGCTCGGGGTGTGCAGTCAGGCCGCGACGTGGAAGCTCCAGCTGAAGCTGCCGGCGTCCGCGCTCGTGGTGCCCTGCAGGCGGTAGTCGACCCGGACCGTCACCGGGCCGGCCGGGTACTCGGTGATGTCGGTGTCCTCGGTCGGCTTGAACGTGACCTGGCCGGTCGGCGCGACGACGCGTGTCTGGTCGAGCGGGATCGGCGTGCAGTCCTCGGGCGTCGGCGCGCAGACCGTGAACTCGCCGACGAGGTCGTCGCGGAGGTCGACGCTGATCGTCTCCGTCGGTGACACGATCGATCCCGGCGCAGGGCTGTAGGCCTGCACCTCCTCCGGCACGTCCTGGATCGCCTGGAGATCCGACGTGTCGGTGCTGCCGATGGCGATCGCGATCAACACCACGATGAGGAACAGCGTGGCGCCGACGATCGCGACGCGGCCCGGGTGACGGAACAGCGGGGGCTTCCCGCCCGCCGGCAGCGCGCTCGGCTGCTTCTGGCTGGTCGGACCGTCGGACACGGATCCGACGGTACCGCCCGGTCCCGATCGAGGGGTCATCGCGTCGGCGTCCGGGGCGGTGGCGCGTGGCACGTGTGTTCGTGGTGCCGCCGATCCGGACAATCCGGCCGGTACCCTCCTGGGAATGGCCGGAAGCACCGTCGCCGACCTCGTCGGGCGCGTGCTCGCCGGCCGCTACCGCCTACTGGGAGCGATCGGTTCGGGCGCGAGCGGTCGGGTGTACGTGGCCGACGACGTCCGCCTTCGCCGCCGCGTCGCGGTGAAGGTGCTCCACGCCGCGCTCGCGGACGACCCGGGGTTCCTCCGCCGCTTCCGTTCGGAGGCCCAGCTCGCCGCGTCGCTGCATCACCCCAACGTGATGGCGGTCTACGACTGGGGCGAGGACGGCGTGCCGTTCATGGTGCTCGAGCTCCTCGCCGGCGGGTCGCTGCGGAGCATGCTCGACGAGGGCAACCGCCTCAGCCCGGCCCAGGCCGCGCACGTGGGCGGCCAGGTTGCCGCGGCCCTCGACTATGCGCACGGGCGTGGCCTCGTCCACCGCGACATCAAACCCGCGAACCTCCTCTTCGACGAGCACGGGATCGTGCGCGTCGCCGACTTCGGGCTCGCCCGCGCGCTCGCTGAGGCGAGCTGGACCGAGCCGGCCGGCGCGGTGGTCGGTACCGCGCGCTATGCGGCCCCCGAGCAGGGGACCGGCGCGCCGCTCGACGGCCGCGCCGACCTCTACGCGCTCGGACTCGTCCTCGTGGAATCGGTGACCGGATCGGTGCCCCTCGTCGCGGACTCGCCGCTCGGCACGCTCGGACTGCGCCAGGAGTCCGACGTCGAGGTGCCCGCCGAGGTGGGCGCACTGGTCCCGGTCGTCGAGCGGGCGTGCGCGGCGCAGCCCGAGCATCGGTACGCGACGGCCGACCAGATGCGCGCCGCGATCGCCGAGATCGCGGAGCGCATGCCACCACCCGGACCGCTCGTGCTCGCGGGGCTCGGCGCGGTCGGCGAGGACCCGCACCCGACCCAGGTGGTGACCACGCGCACCAACTCTCCGCTGTTCGACCAGGACCGGGTCGACGTGCCGGCATCGGCGGTCCGCCCGGCGAGCCTGGTGCGTGTGCAGCGCTCGTCGCGTTCGGCGGCGCCGTTCCTGCTCGGCGCGGTCATCGCGATCGCCATCTCGGCGGTGGCGTTCGTCCTCGCCCAACCCGACGTCGGGCCGCAGCAGGCGGTGCCGCTGCTCGTCGGGCAGACGCAGCGGCAGGTGCAGAGCGCAGCCGTCAACGGAGACTTCGGCTTCGTCGTCGAGTGGACCGAGCGGCGCGCCGACGACCCCAAGGGGGTCGTGATCGCCCAGGACCCGGAGCCCGGCGGGTTCCTGCCCAGGGGCGAGACGATCCACCTGACCCTCTCGAGCGGTCCGAGGCCGGTCCCCTTCCCCGAGGTGCTCGGCAAGACACAGGCGGAGGCCACGAAGCTCCTCGAGGGTCAGTTCGCCGTCGAGGTCGTGACCCAGCCCCACGACACCGTGCCGGTGGGTCAGGTCATCGACTCGGACCCGCGCGGCGAGGCCGCGCCCGATTCGACCGTCAAGCTCGTCGTGTCGAGTGGGCCTCCGCTGGTCGTCGTCCCGGACGTCGCCGGCCGCACCTACGACGCAGCCGTGGCATCGCTGCAGGCGCGCAAGTTCGACGCGGCGCGCGTCGAGGCGTTCGACGACACCGTGAAGCCGGGGCTGGTCGTTCGCACCGAGCCGGCGGCCGGTGCCAAGGCGCCGAAGGGCTCGTCGATCCGCGTGATCGTGAGCAAGGGACCGGACCTCGTCGTGGTCCCGAACCTCAAGGGCAAGACCCTCACGGCCGCCACCGCGCTCGCGACCGCCTCCGGGGTCCAGGTCACCGCGCAGGGTGTGATCCGCCCGGGCAAGCCGGTCCGAGCCCAGGATCCGCCGGCCGGCCAGCAGGTGAAGCGCGGTACGGTCGTGACGATCTTCTTCTGATCGGTCCCGACGGGGGATTCGCCGGTGAGGCGCGCGGCGCGCGCCGGGCGCGCAGCATTCGTGCGATCGGGTCGAGACGCTCGACGCCCGAGTGATCGCCGCCGGACACTCGCCGGTGATCACGGGACCGTGGCGCGCGACCGCATTCCGCACCGCGCGTTCGCTCCCCGAGGTGGTCCCCCCGCCTGCGCCGGACCCGGCGTCGGCGCGATCGGTAGCATCCGCGTTTCCCCCGGATCCCTCGTCTCAGGAGAACATCGGTCATGGGTGCACTCGACGGTCGCGTGGCGATCATCACCGGAGCCGGCCGCGGGCTCGGCCGCGAGCACGCGCTGCTCTTCGCCGCCGAAGGTGCCAAGGTGGTCGTGAACGACCTGGGTGGCGAGGCCGACGGGTCGGGGGGCGACGTCACGCCGGCCCAGCAGGTGGTCTCCGAGATCCAGGCCATGGGCGGTGACGCCGTCGCGAACGGCGACGACGTCGCCGACTGGGACGGCGCGCAGCGCCTGGTCCAGACGGCGATCGACACGTTCGGTGATCTCCACGTGTTGGTGAATAACGCCGGCATCCTGCGTGACCGCGTCATCGTGAACATGACCGAGGCCGAGTGGGACGCGGTGATCCACGTGCACCTCAAGGGCCACTTCTGCCCGACCCGGATGGCCGCGGCCTACTGGCGCGAGCAGTCCAAGGCGGGCAGGGACGTCAACGCGTCGATCATCCACACGTCGTCGACGTCGGGGCTCCTCGCCAACCCCGGGCAGGCCAATTACGGCGCGGCGAAGAGCGGCATCGCGACGATGTCGCAGATCGCGGCGAAGGAGCTGATCCGCTACGGCGTGCGCTCGAACGCGATCGCCCCGGCCGCCCGCACGCGGCTCACCGAGGCGACGCCCGGACTCGGCGAGGTCGTGAAGCCACCCGAGGACGACGCCGCGTTCGACCTGTGGGACGCGGCGAACGTGGCGCCGTTCGTGGCGTATCTGGCCACGGCGGACTGCCCGTTCAACGGCGAGGCCTTCCTCGTGCAGGGTGGCGTCGTGCAGCGCTTCCAACCGTGGTGGCTCGCGGAGAAGATCGACAAGGGCGATCGCTGGACCGTCGCCGAGCTCGCGGAGCAGGCCGCCAAGCTCCTCCCGTCCTGACCTCGCGGCCGACGCGTACCGTCGGCTCACCGACTCCGTGGACCGGCCCCGCGCGCTGCGACGCGGGGCCGTGTCGCGTGTGTGGTTCCCGCAGGCTCGTGTGGAGGACGGGGCCAGAATCCCACTCTGGGTGGTGTGTCCGGTCGTCACCCTTCGTGGCAGTCGCGGGGGTCGGACGACTCACCGACGCGTCGCTCCTCCCCAAGAATGGGGACGTGTCGTGCACGTTCCGTGGTCGAAATGATCCGACCGACTCCCTTGTCGCGCTGCCGTCGATCCCGATAATGACTGCGGAGAGTGAACCCCGACCGCGGGTTCGACGGAGGAGCACATGCGCAGGCCGGCGAAGGGCGGAACCAGCCACCCCCCGCTGCACGGACCGGGGATGGGCTACGGCCGGCCGTTGCGGCCGCGGGCCGACGCCATCGCGCGCGTGGAGCTCGCGACGGAGATCGACGCATTGCTGCGCGGCGAGCCCGTCGCCGCGGACGAGCCCGTCGTCGTCGACGACCGGTCGTCGGTCACCGGAATCGATCTCCGCAGCTGACGCGGCCCGGGCCCGCGACCCGGCGGCTCAACTCCACCAGGTGTGTTGGAACCGGTCGGCGTTGGCCTGGTCGATGTAGCTCAGTTGGAGTTGGGTGCCGTAGAGGATGACGGCGACGTCGTTGCCGGTGTCGGCACTCGAGGACGCGCCGGGTTTGGTCGCGCCGGCGCCGTCGAGGATCTCGACGTGCCAGCCCGCGGCGTACCACGCGTGGCGGAGCGCGCCCGTCGTGAGGTCCTGGTACCAGAGGTGGAGCCCTCCGCTGTAGGGGAGCATCGCGAGGTGGCTGCCGACGGGGTCGTTCGTGTGTCCCGGGATCGACCCGCCGCTGCCGTCGAGGGTCTCGAAGCTCCACTTGGCGCCGTTCCACCAGGTGTGGCGGAGCGCGCCGGTGGTGGTGTCGCGGTAGGTGGCGTCGAGCTGGGTGCCGAACGGGATGACGGTGACGTCGTCGCCGACGGTGTCGGTGGTGCTGCCGGGGCGTCCACCGGTGCCGTCGAGCGTCTCCGAGTGCCACGCGCCGTCGTACCACGAGTGTCGCAGCGTGCCCGCCGAGGTGTTGTACACGACGTGGAGGGCGGAGCCGTAGGTCGTGGCGGCGAGGGAGCTGCCCGACGTTGGGAGTGTGGTCGCCACGTCGAGGTTCTCGAAGCTCCACTGGGTGCCGTTCCACCAGGCGTGGCGGAGCCGGTGTGCGGTCTGGTCCGAATAGAAGACCTGGAGCGCTCCGTTGTGTTGGCGCACGACGTTGGTGGCGCCGCCGACCTGGTTGGTGGTGCGCCCGTTCGATCCGCCGGCACCGTCCAGGGTCTCGAAGTGCCAGGACCCGTCGAACCAGGCGTGACGCAGCGTGTGGGTCGTGTCGTCGGCGTAGAAGAGCTGGAGCGTGGTGCCGTACTGCATCGCGGTGACATGGGCGCCGACGGTGTCGGTGGTGTGCTTGCCGTCGCCGTCGAGGTTCTCGACGTTCCATTTCGCGCCGTCCCACCACGAATGCGAGAGGGAGGATCGGGTGCTGTTCGCGTAGAAGTCGTGGAGCTGGGTGCCGTACTTGAGCAACGCGTTGCCGCCCCCGAAGTGGTCGTTCGAGACCCCACTGCCGCTGCCGTTCAACGTCGAGTAGTGCCACGCCGGACCGGTGGTCGGCGGCGGGCAGGCCGGCACACCGCCCGCCACGGTCCAGCCGCTGTCGCCGAAGATCCCGAGGACGATCGGGCCGGGACTGTGGATGACCTCGTTCGGCCCGATGGCCGGGGTCATCAGGGAGTTCACGTTGCCGGCGCCGTAGGTGGCTTCGTCGAGGTGCGAGTAGCTGCTGCCGCTCTGCCACGACGCGGGAGCGAAGAGCTTCGGGGCGACGCACCCGTTCGCGGCGAGGGCCTTCCCGCCCGTGAAGCGCACGTCCTGGCCCTGCAGCGCGGTCGCCAGCGCGGCCGAGCCGTCGGTGATCGAGAGGAGTGCGGTGCCGTTGCTCTTCGTGAACCGGTCGAACACGAGCGGAGAGCCGCCCAGACAGCACGTGCCGATGCCGCCACTCGCGTTCATCGCGCCGAGGAAGCCCAGGCCGTGGCCGAGCTCGTGGAGCACCACGCTCTCGAAGTCGATCTTGCCGCCGGTGTTGCCGTCGGTACCGAAGTAGAAGCCGGAGTACGTCGACGAGAAGTCCGCTCCGATGTCGGCGTTCCCGGGATCGAGGTCGCTGCCGTGGCGCGCGTTGGCGAGCGCCCCCGGATACCACGTGCCGGGCTGGGGGGCGCCGGAGAAGTCGCGGAAGATGGAGTTCGGTCCCGCGCTGCCGAGCACGCCACTGGGCAGGGCCGTGAAGCTCGCGTCGACGACGATCGGGACCGAGCTGCTGATGAGTGACGCCCATTGGTCCACCGCGGCCTGGAACGCGGCCTTGGCCGCCGGGTTCGCGTCGAACCCCGCGTCGTAGTTCACGACGAACGAGCTCGTGACGGACTGCGCGCGCAGGGCGCCGGGCGCGGGGGCGGGCGCCACCGAGACGAACGTCGGTGTGGTCGGTGCGGGGCCGAGCACCACGGGGACCGCGCGACCCGGCGCCTCGACGCCCTCGGGCGGGCCGGCCTCGGGCGTTGCGGCGACGGCCGGGCCGGCCGTCAGGCCCGCGGCTGCGAGCGCCAGCAGG
>CAZXCB010000120.1:0-10112 GCA_964639075.1 uncultured Bifidobacteriaceae bacterium
CGCAACTGGTTTACAGCCAGTTCCCTTTGGCCTCTCGGGTACGGACCCGGGCGTAGAGTAGCAAGCGGTCCACGATCCACTGCTTCCGGGGGTTTGCGCGCGTCATGCCCAGCTTCGACGTCGTCTCAGAGCTCGACATGCAAGAGGTTCGCAACGCGGTCGACCAGGCCGGCCGCGAGATCTCGCAACGGTTCGACTTCAAGGGGACCGACAGCTCGATCGAGCTCAAGGAGACGACGATCGAGCTGCACACCGAGTCCGAGGCGCGCCTCACCGCGCTGCGCCAGGTGCTCGAGGAGAAGATGGTCAAGCGCCAGGTGTCGCTGAAGGCGCTCGACTACGGCACCGTCGAGGAGGCCGCGAAGGGCAGGGTGCGCCAGACCGTCACGCTGCGCAAGGGCATCACCGACGAGAAGGCCAAGGCGGTCGGCAAGTTCGTCAAGGGTCTCGGGTTCAAGGGCGTGCAACACCAGATCCAGGGCGAGCAGGTCCGCGTGAGCGGCAAGAAGCGCGACGACCTCCAGGCCGTCATCGCGGCGCTCAAGGCCGAGGACTTCGACCTGCCGCTGCAGTACACGAACTTCCGCGACTGAGACCGCTCACGGCGCGTGTCAGCGCCGCGGACCCGGCGCCGCGGACCCGGCGCCGCGTCACTCGCCCGCGGTCGACGGCGCGACGCGATCGACGCGGACCCGCAGGCCGGTGAACGCCACGACGGCCACGGCGTAGACCGCGAGGGCCAGCACCTGCACGGCCCGGAACCCGTAGGACATCGCGAGCATCGTGGTGAGCACCGAGCCGATCACGGAGAAGAACCCGTTGACCGCCCACGCCCACGCCACGTACTCGTCCGCGTGCTCGCTCAGCCCGCCGATCTGGCGCAGTCCCAGGGGCATGAACATGCCGAGGCACAGCCCGAGCGGCGCGAGCACCAGGAGCGCGACGACCACCCGCGCGGGCAGGCTCGCCGACAACATCGAGTCCATGAGGCCGCCCAGGCCCCATTGGTAGAGCGCGACCAGTCCGCAGAGCACGAGGAACAGGATCGGCATCACGGTGCGGGAGCGGTGCGCGACGCGGTTGCTGAGCAACGCGCCGAGGCCGGTGAACACGAGGAGCGACGCGAGCGTGACGGTGAGCGAGTACGTCGGATAGCCGAGGAACAGCACGAGGCGCTGGATCATCGAGATCTCGAAGAGCATGAAGCCGAGACCGAGCGCGGCGAAGTAGATCGCGGAGACGCCCTTGTGGGGGAGCGAGCGCCACTCCTTGCGGATGAACAGGAACGGCGCGAGCAGGAACACTGCCGCGTAGAGCACGGCGATCCCGAGGAGCAGCACGAGGACGCGCTCGCCGATCGAGTCTTCGGGATCCGTCGCGGAGATCGGCGTGAAGAAGTCCTCGAAGACGCTGCCGAAGGATGCGAAGTGCCAGAAGAACGGTCCGTCGTCGCTGATCGGTCCGATCTCGCGGGAGTACTCCGCCGCGGCGGCCTCGGCCTGCGCGTCCGAGCCGGAGACGAGCTGGGGCACGAGACCCGGTCCCGGCGCGACGCCGGGCGCCCACGCCACGTGGCCCTCGGGCACCTCGGTGATCCCCTGCTGGAAGCGCGCGATCTCCGCCGGCGTGAACGGCGTGCGCTTGACCATGATCGTCGAGAGGTCGCCGGTCGCGTTCGTGATGAACGGCGCGACGACGATGTGACGGCTCGGATCCTTCACGCCTGATTCGCGCAGTGCCTGGCGCGCCGTCATCACGTAGCGCGCCGTCCGGTTCGGCGCGTCCGTGTAGTTCAGCTCGCCGAACTGCACGACCATCACGCCGCGGTCGCTCAGGTGACGCAGGCTCTCCTTCACCATGTCGGTCGTGTAGAGGTAGCTCTCCGACAGCACGAACGCGCCGGACGACGCCGCGTTGTTCGCGGCGTAGCTGTCGGGCGCGACGAACCAGATGACGTCGAACTCGTCGCCGCTGCGCGCGAGGTAGGTGCGGCCGTCACCCTGGTGGATCGCGACACCGGGCTGGTCGGGCAGGTCGCCCGCGAACTCGCGGTAGCGCTCGGTCACGAGGTCGACGGTCACGGGGTTGAGCTCGACGCCGTCGATCTGCTTCGACCGGTAGTGCAACGCCGCCACGATCTCGTTGCCACCGGCCGAGCCGATGATGAGCGTCCGGCCCGGTGGCTTCCCGAGCAGCGCGAACGGCAGTGACCGGGGGTCGTGGTCGAATCTCGTGACGCCGGCGGCGTCACCGTCGAACGCGTAGATCGCGGAGCCGAAGCTGCCGTCGTGGAACAGCGACTTCAGCTCCGGGCGGATCTCGGCGACGTCCACGCGGAACACGGGTCCCCACTCCGAGTACGCGGCATGGGTGGGGTCGGCCTTGCGGTCCTCGGGCTTCACGTCGACCAATCCGGCGCCGCTCGTGAGGACGCCGAGCACGAGGACGAGCAGGACCGGGATCGCGATCACGATCGGGCGGCGCTGCCGGGCGAGCAGCGCGACTCCGGCGAACACCGCGGCCGAGAGCGCGATCACCTGCGGCGGGCTGAGCCAGGTGATGAACGGGATCGCGAGTGCGCAGCCGAGACCGGCACCGATGAGGTCGGCGAAGTACAGCCGGCCGACCCGGTCCCCACCCCGGCCGAGGAGCGTCGACACGATGATGCCGAGCGGCACGAACGACGCGAACAGCACGAAGCAGATCACCGCGAGCTTGGCGAGCGCCTTCCCGGATCCCGACGTCCCGTAGTCCCAGATCTGGACCGTGTCGATGGGCAGGCGGGCGACGACGAAGTAGCCGACGATGATCGCGACCGCGCTCGCGATCGAGCACGCGGCCACGACGGTGTCGGTCGCGGCGCGGCGGAGGCGGCCGAAGATGACGACGAAGATCCCGCCCGAGCCGATGCCGAGCAGGGCGAGCCCGAGCACGAGGTACGTGTAGTAGTACCAGAGCTTGTACGAGACGACGCGGGTGTAGCCGACCTCGAGCAGCAGTCCCGCGAGGCTGACGAGGAAGATCGCGACCGTGTGCCGCGTGCGCAGCCCGATGGCCGAGCCCTCGGTTGTCTGCACGCGTTCCCCCGAAACGACCGCTGCTGGAGCGCCCGATCGTAGCTTCGGGGTTCCCGGGGTCAGCGGCGGGTGGCCTCGGATCCGGCCCGAAGGCGAGCGATCCGCTCGGCCGTCGGCGGGTGGGTCATGAACAGGTTCGCGAACTCGACCTTCCGGCCGGTCAGCGGGTTCACGATGTAGGCCGTCGCCTGGGCCGGCGCGACGTCCATCGGCACCTGCTTGGCGTACGCCTCGATCTTCTCGAGCGCCCGGGCGAGCGGCTCGCCGTCACCGCCGAGCAGCGCCGCGCCCGAATGGTCGGCCTCGAACTCGCGCGAGCGACTGATCGCCATCTGGATCATGAACGCCGAGATCGGCGCCAGGATCATGAGCAGCAGCGCGCCGAACGGGTTGCCGCGCTCGCCATCGCCGTTCCCGCCGCCGAAGATCGCGCCCCACATCGCCATGCGGGCGACGAACGTGACCGCCATGGCCAGCGCCGCCGCGACCGATCCGATGAGGATGTCGCGGTTCTTGACGTGGCTCATCTCGTGGGCGAGCACGCCGCGCAGCTCGTCGCGGTCCAGGACCTGGAGCAAGCCGTGGGTCACGCACACGACCGCGCGATCCGGGTTGCGTCCCGTCGCGAACGCGTTCGGCTGGGCCGCGGGAGACAGGTACACCCGCGGCATCGGCGTCCCGGCCCGATCGGCGAGCTCGCGGACGGCGGCGTACAGCTCCGGTGCCTGCGCCTCGTCGACGGGCGCAGCGCCCGCCGACGCGATGGCCAACTTGTCGGAGAACCAGTACGAGCCGCCCACCATCACCAGCCCGATCACGAGCCCGATGACGAGCCCCGTCGTCCCGAACAGCGACCCGATCGCCATCAGGATCCCCCCGAACCCCGCCAGGAGAACGAACGTCTTGATCGTGTTCTTGCTCATCGGAGCATCACCTCGCAGAACAGCAACGATGCCAGCCGTCCCGACGTTCCCGCAGACCCGGGCTCACAGCACCCCCTCAGCAACCCCACCCCCTCCTCCTCCCCCCAGAGAGGACGACCGGAGTGCGCAGGGCGGGCGCCGCCGTGTCGCCACGAGCCACGGGGAAGCGGACGCCGCCGTGTCGCCACCGAGCCGACCACGAGGCGGACGTCGGCATGTCGCCGCCGAGCGAGTTCTGACCCCCCGTGCGAGCGAAGCGAGCCGCAGGGTCAGCTGTCCGAGCGAACGGCGATGTGCCGACGTCCGTCGGCAACGCCAACCGGTCTCAGTCGTAGTAGCCCGAGTGGCGATAGAGGGTGGGGACGCCCTCCGCCCGCAACATCTCGACATTGCGCCGGTCGTCCTCGATCCCCAACAGCACGTCGAAGCCGAAGTCACGCAGGTCCCAGAGCGACAGCTGCTTGAAGTCGCGCGACAGCTCGTAGTCGCCCCACGGCCGCATGATCAGCACGTCCCACCGGATGTGGTAGCGCCGGAGCCACGCCTCCGTCAGCTCGTGCACGCGTTGCGGGCGGGCGGTCAGCAGGACGACGCGGATGTCGCGATCGAGGAGGTCGAGCATCACCCGCACCTCTTCGATGACCGGATCGTCGCCGCACGCGTCGAAGAAGCCGCGCCAGTCGCGACGCGGCGCCTCGAGGTAGTGCTGGCGCGTCGCCGCGTCCGAGAGGACGCCGTCGATGTCGATCAGGACCGCGCGGCCCGGATCGACCGGACCGTCACGCCACGTCCAGTGCTCGGGGGCGACCGCGCGGCCGACCAAGGTCAGTCCTCGTCCTTCGCGCTGCTCAAGTACCGCGCCTTGATGCCGTCGACGACCGCGGGGTCCGCGAGCGTCGTGGTGTCACCGAGGGCGTGGTCCTCGGCGACGTCGCGCAGCAGCCGCCGCATGATCTTGCCTGAACGTGTCTTGGGCAGGTCCTCGGTGAACAGGATCGACTTCGGCTTCGCGATCGGGCCGATGTGGTGCCCGACGTGCTCGCGCAGCTCGGTCACCAGCTCGTCACTCGGCGCGTGGTCGGCCCGCAGGGTGACGAACGCGGCGATCGCCTGGCCCGTGGTCTCGTCGGTCTTGCCGACCACGGCCGCCTCGGCGACCGCGGGATGCGCGACGAGTGACGACTCGACCTCGGTCGTCGAGATGTTGTGCCCGGCGACGAGCATGATGTCGTCGACGCGTCCGAGCAGCCAGAAGTAGCCGTCCTCGTCGCGCTTCGCGCCGTCGCCGGCGAAGTAGCGGCCGGCGAAGCGCGACCAGTAGGTGTCGCGGTAGCGGTCCGGGTCGCCCCAGATCCCGCGCAGCATGGCGGGCCACGGCCGGGTCAGCGTGAGGTACCCCCCACCGGGGATCCCGACGGGCTCACCGTGGTCGTCCACGAGGTCCGCGCCGACGCCGGGCAGGGGAAACGTCGCGCTCCCCGGCTTCGCCACCGTCGCGCCCGGCAACGGGGAGATCAGGATCGCACCGGTCTCGGTCTGCCACCAGGTGTCGACCACCGGAGCACGCCCGCCGCCGATGTGCTTCCAGTACCAGACCCACGCCTCCGGGTTGATGGGCTCGCCGACCGAGCCGAGCAGGCGCAGCGACGACTGGTCGTGGCCCGCCGGGAGCTCCGCTCCCCATTTCATGAACGTCCGGATGGCGGTCGGCGCGGTGTAGAGGGTCGTCACGCCGTACTGCTCGACGATGCTCCAGAAGCGGTCCTTGCCCGGATGGTCCGGCGTGCCTTCGTACATCACGCTCGTCGCGCGGTTCGCGAGCGGCCCGTACACGATGTACGAGTGGCCGGTGACCCAGCCGCAGTCGGCGGTACACCAGAAGATGTCGGTGTCGGGGTGGTGGTCGAACACGTACTTGAACGTGAACGCGACCTGGGTCAGATACCCGCCGGTCGTGTGCATGATGCCCTTGGGCTTGCCGGTCGTGCCGCTCGTGTAGAGGATGAAGAGCAGGTCCTCGGCGCCCATCGGCTCGGGGGGACAGTCGGGTGACTGCGCCGGGACGATGTCGTGCCACCACACGTCGCGGCCTTCGACCATCTCGACGTCGTGCGCGGTGCGGCGCAGCACCAGGCACCGCTCGATCGACGGCGTGTCCGCGAGCGCGTCGTCGGCGATCACCTTGAGTGGCACGATGCCACCACGACGCCACGCGCCGTCGCCGGTCACGAGCACCTTCGCGGCCGCGTCGTTGATCCGGTCGCGCAGTGAATCGGCGGTGAAGCCGCCGAACACGACGGAGTGCGCCGCGCCGATGCGAGCGCACGCCAGCATCGCGACCGCGAGCTCCGGGACCATACCCATGTAGATCGCGACGCGGTCGCCCCTCTGGACGCCGAGCTCCTTCAGCGCGTTGGCGGTGCGACTCACCTCGTCGAGCAGCTCCGCGTAGGTGATTTCCCGCCGGTCCCCGGGCTCGCCCTCCCACAGGATCGCGATCTGGCCGCCGTGACCCGACCGGACGTGGCGGTCGAGGCAGTTCTCGGCGACGTTGAGCCGACCGTCGGCGAACCACCGGACGAAGGGCAGATCCCATTCGCAGACGGTCGTGAAGTCGGTCTCCCAGTCCAGCAGCTCGCGGGCCTGGCCCGCCCAGAACGCCTCGGGATCGGCCGCCGCGACGTCATGGAGCGAGGTGTCCGTGACGAGGGCCCGCGCCACGAACTCCGGCGACGGTGGGAAGGTCCGGCCCTCCTGCAGCAGCGCCTCGAGCGTCACGTCGGCCATCGCGTCCCCCTCCTCGTCTCGACGCACCGTGCCGATGGCGCGCTCCTCGCCGGGTCCGGGAGGCTATCCGGACCGCGGTTCGCCGCGACCTCCGACCACTCACCGTGTGGCGGCGACCACCACGGTGTGGGCACCGAGCCCGGCCGGGTCCGTGAGCGCCGCCGCCTCCACCGCGCGGCTGCGTCCGGCGATCGCGTCCAGGTCCGGCGCCGCCACTCCGGCCTCCCAGCGGCGGCGGCCGTCCTCGACCAGCGCCGCGACGCCGAGCTCCGCGAGCCAGTCGGCCTGCGAGATCTCCGAGACGACCTGCAGGCCGGTGCGCGCGACGGCGCGGCGGATCATCTCGACGGGCACGTCGGCGGTGATGTCCTGCGAGCCGGGCGCGTGCAACGGGTTCGCGCCGCGTGTGTGACCGGCATACGTGCGCAGCCACCCGCCGCGACGCGCGACGAGCTCGGACCACGGCGCGACGTAGTCGACGAG
Organism: uncultured Bifidobacteriaceae bacterium; assembly: GCA_964639075.1. Classification (GTDB taxonomy): domain Bacteria; phylum Actinomycetota; class Acidimicrobiia; order IMCC26256; family JAENVU01; genus JAENVU01. Next base: position 7,271 of record CAZXCB010000120.1, read on the forward strand.
GATCAGTGCGCCGCGACGGAGCAGGCGCGCCGCGCCGACGATCCAGTCGAGCGCGCCGGTCGCGATCGGCAAGCGGGTCCCGATCGGCGCGTCCACCGATTCGACCCACGCGGCGAGCTCGGCCGCCGCCGGTACGAGGATCTCGGTGAGCTCGCCGGCCGCGAGACCGACGCGGACCTCGGACCATCCTGCGGCCGTCCGCTCGACCACGTCGAACGCGAGGTTGTCGAGCAGCTCGTTGGCGAGCACGACCCCGTCGAAGTGGAGTGCGGGGAGGTCGTCGAGCGCGCTCACGACCGGACCGGATCCGGGCACGGCAACCGGCGCGTCGTCGACGTCGTGCCGGCTCGCGGGTCCCTGAGCGAAGGCGTTGGGCTCGAGCGGAAGCCGGCTCGCGGCCTCCGACCGCAACGCGGCGCTGCGCTCGACGAGCACGTAGTGCAGGGCGCCCGCGCACGCCGGCGCCGCCCGCAGCACCTCGCGCGCCAACCGTCCCGCTCCGGCGCCCGCCTCCACCACCACGAACGGGTCCGGCTCGCCGAGCCGGGTCCACTCCCGGTCCAGGGCCGTGGCCACGCAGGCACCGAACAGTGGCCCGACCTCGGGGCTGGTCACGAAATCCGCACCGGCCCGGCCCGCGCCACCACCGGCGGTGAAGAAGCCGCCCGGTCCGTAGAGCGCGAGCTCGACGTACGCGCCGAACCGGATCGGACCCTCGCGGTGGATGGTCTCGACGATCGCCGACGAGCGGGCCGCGCCCACGGCGTGGGTCAGCCGCCGGCGGCGAGCTCGCCGAGGCGGCCGAAGAGCTGCGGGTACACGCCGACCACGAGCACGATGACCGCGCAGATCCCGATGGCCGCGTTGAGCGCGAACGGCGTCCGCATCGGCGACGTGTCGGCGCCCTCGGGCGGCGCGTGGAACCAGATCTCCCGCGCGACGCGTGCGTAGTAGAAGAACGCGATCACCGAGCTGACCGCCGCGATCGCGCCGAGCACGGTGGCCGCCGGCGTGTTCGCGTCCAGCGCAGCGCGGAACATCGTGAACTTGGCGAACCAGCCCGCGAACGGCGGCACGCCGGCGAGCGAGAACATGAAGATCGACATCAGCAGGCCCACGCCCGGCGCGTACTGGCCGAGACCGGCGAAGCTCGAGATCTCGGCGCTGCGGGTGCGGCGCGCCATCGCGATGACGATCGCGAACGCACCGAGGTTCATGGCGCCGTAGATCAGGATGTAGATCACGATCGCCTCCAGCGACGAAGCCCGCGCGCCGCCGTCCGCTGCGACCGCGAACGGCACGAGGATGAAGCCGCCCTGCGCGATCGAGGAGTAGGCGAGCATGCGCACGATGTTGGTCTGGCGCAGCGCGACCAGGTTCCCGAGGAGCATCGACGCGGCCGCGAGGCCCCAGATCACCGGCTGCCACATGTCGGCCTGCGGGAAGAACCCGAAGTACACGACCGAGAGCAGGGCGACGAAGCCGCCCGCCTTCGAGGCGACGGACAGGAAGGCCGTGACCGGGGTCGGTGCACCCTCGTACGTGTCCGGCGCCCAGAAGTGGAACGGCACCGCGCTGATCTTGAACGCGAACCCGGCGATGGTGAGGAACCCGGCGACGAGCAGGAGTGGCGAGTCGAGCCGGCCGACCTGCTTCGCGATGTCGATCAGCATCGTCGACCCGGTGAACCCGAACACGAGCGACATGCCGTAGAGCATCACCGCGGAGGACAGCACGCCGATCAGGTAGTACTTGATCGCCGCCTCGTTCGACTTCGGGTCGTGCTTGCGCCAGCCCGCGAGGACGAAGGTGGGGATCGAGATGGTCTCGAGCGCGACGAAGATCGTGACGAGGTCCCGCGCGCCCGCCATGACCATCATGCCGAGCAACGACGTGAGCAGCAGGACGTAGAACTCGCCCTGGTAGTAGTCGCCGTCACCGATGTAGTCGACCGACAGCAGCATCGAGACGTACGCCGCGGCCAGGAAGAAGCCCTGGAACACGAGCGCGTACGGGTCGATCACGAACGCGCCGCCGAACATCGGGTGCGTGCCGCCGTCGACCGCGAGGGTGATCACCGGGATCATCGCCGCGAGCACCCCGAGGCTCGCGATCTGCTGGGTCTGGAACCGGCCGCGGTACTCGAAGAAGAAGTCCGCGATCAGCACCACCACGATCGTCGCCGAGACGATGATGATCGGCGCGATCGCGTGGAAGTCCCAGCCCGGGTTCCCCAGCTCGGCGACGGCGTAGCCACCTTCGGCGGCGAGGAACACGTCAGCCCCCGATCGCCTGCGCGATGTGGCGGACGGTCAGCGTGACGCGGTCGTTGGTGAGGTCGAAGAGCAGGTCCGGGTACACGCCGAGCACGACGATGAACACGAGCAACGGCGTCCAGGCGATCCACTCGAACACGGAGACGTCGTGCACGTGGAGGTCCGCGAACTCCGCCTTGGGCTCGCCGAACGCGACCCGCTGGTACATCCAGAGCAGGTACCCGGCCGCGAGCACGGTGCCGATCGCGGCGATGACCATGAAGGTGCGGAACACGTCGACGTTCAACCCGCCACCATTCCATTGCAGCGGGCTGTACGCCGACAGGACCGCCGGGAACTCGCCCCAGAAGCCGGCGAGACCGGGCAGGCCGAGCGACGCCATCGCGCAGAACCCGAGGATCCAGCCCATCTTGGGCGCCTGCTTCAACAGGCCGCCGAGCCGGCTCATCTCGCGGGTGTGGTACGTGTGCTGCACCGAGCCGGCGAGGAAGAAGAGCATGCCGGTGATGAGACCGTGGGCGACCATGCCGAAGATCGCGGCGTTGATGCCGAACGTCGTGAGCGTC
>CAZXCB010000121.1:0-10067 GCA_964639075.1 uncultured Bifidobacteriaceae bacterium
GGCCTGCGCCGAAGGCGCGAGAGCGGGGAAGATGGACAGGGGCATCATCGGCAAGCCCACCGGCGCGTGGAAGGTCACGGTCGAGCGAGGACCGGTGACCGCGTTCGCGAACGCGGTGTGCGATCCGAATCCGCTCTACCGCGACCGGCGCGCGGCGCGCGACGCCGGCTTCGACGACCTGCCCGCGCCGCCGACGTTCACGTTCGCGATGGGGTTCTGGGGCGCGTTCGCCGAGGACCAGCCCGACGACCCGACCGACGGTGTGAACCCCATGCACGGAGTCATGAGCGCGCTGCACGGGCAGGGCGCGCTCGTGCTCCACGGCGAGCAGGAGTTCACGTACCACCGGCCGGTGCAGGTGGGCGACGTGCTGAACGGCGTCGGCACCGTCGTCGACGTCTACGAGAAGGACACGGACGCGGCGACGATGACCTTCGTCGTGATCCGGACCGACTGGACCGACGCCACCTCCGGCGCGCCGGTCGTGACCGAGCAGTTCAACCTCATCGCGCGCAAGCGGAAGTAGGAGTCGGCACATGGGACGGTTGCAGGACAAGGTCGCGGTCATCACCGGTGCCGGGCAGGGAATCGGACTCGCCTACGCCGAGCGGTTCCTCGCCGAAGGGGCCAAGGTGGTCGTCGCGGAGATCAACGACGAGCGCGCCGAGTCCGCGATGAAGCAGCTCGCGGGTCGAGGAGACGCGGTCTTCGTCAAGACCGACATCGCGGACGAGGAGTCGGCGCACGCATGCGCGCAGGCGACGCTCGACACGTTCGGCGGCCTGGACATCCTCGTGAACAACGCGGCGCTCTACTACGACATCCAGAACGAGCGCAACGACTACGAGTACCTCCAACGGGTGTTCGCGGTGAACCTGCACGGCGCCTGGCTGATGGCACGGGCCTGCGCACCGCACATGGTCGAGCAGCGATGGGGTCGGATCGTGAACCAGTCGTCGGGCGCCGCGTACCTGTACAACATGACCCCGACCGGGCCGTTCTCCGAGGTCGGTGCGTTCACGTACAGCCAGACCAAGTGGGGAGTGGTCGGGCTCACGAAGTTCCTGGCCAGCCAGCTCGGTCAGTACAACGTGACGGTGAACTGCATCGCGCCGGGGGTCACCATGACCGAGGCCACCAAGAAGATCGTGCCGGAGGAGTACATCGGGATGATCCCGATGATGTCGGCGATGAAGCGGACGCTCGAGCCCGAGGATCTCGCCGGCACCGCGGTGTTCTTCGCGTCCGACGACGCCAAGCTCGTGACGGGTCAGGTGCTCTGCGTCGACGGCGGGAGCTGCATGCCCGGGTAGCTCGTGGGTGGCTGCGGGTCAGCCGGCGCCGGACGCGAGCAGGACCAGGGCCAACAGCGCGGCGACGATGCCGAGCATGCCGGCCGGGGTCTCCCACCACGCGTCGTCGCGGCGGACCTTGCGTGGGACCACCCCGAGACCGAAGCCCAGCTCGGCGTAGCGCTCCTCGTAGGTCCGCCGGTCGACCGGGACCGGGAGCGCGGCGGCGTGCACGGTCGTGAACTCGGTCGTGAACTCGGGCGCCGAGAGGTCGATCGTCGCCAGGTCGGGCGCGCGGTCGAGGTCGGTCAGGACCATGCCGGGCTCGCGAACGGGGAGCGGAGCTGGGCGAGGTAGCCCTCGGGCATGGGTTCGTCGATGCCGTACCGCCCGGGCCAGCGCTCGACCGGCGCGTGATGCGTGCCGAAGACGTGGTCGAGCCAGGGGAACAAGCCGGCGAAGTTCGTGTCGCGCGCGTCGGCGTCGCCGCTGTGGTGCCAGTGGTGGAAGTGCGGCGAGCTGACGAAGGCGCCGACCCGCCCGAAACCGGTCCGGAAGTTCGCGTGCTGGAAGATCGCGTGGAGCTGGAGCACCACGAGCGCGATCCCGAACGTCTCCTTCCCGAATCCCAACAGCGCGAGCGGGATCACCGCGGCGATGCGCGTCGTGGCGGAGTCGAGCGGGTGCAGGTGGGCCGCGGCGAGCCAGTCCATCTGGGCGCTGGAGTGATGGACGCGGTGGAGGCGCCAGAGCGCGGGCACGGTGTGGTGCAGCCGGTGCGCCCAGTAGCCGCACAGGTCCACGAGCAGCAGCGCCTCGACGAGCTGGAGCCAGCCGGGCTGGCTCTGGACCGCGGTCGCGACCGTGCTCGGCGCGAGGGCCTGGAGCGGTAGGACGATCACGACCGCGAGCAGGACCAGCGCGACCGTCCCGAGGGTGCCCGTGACGACGAAGTGGACGACGTCGGTGCGCACGCCCGGCCGGAGGACTCGTTGGCTGCGCCGGACCGGACGCCACCGCTCCAGCGGGACGAACACGATCCCGAGGACGACGAGCGCGACCGCAGCGCGGAGCATGTCCGAAGGCTACCTCCACATCCCGAGCCGCCGGGACGTGATGTGGGCTGCGCGCACCACCCCGTACAACGACTCCGGCTCCGCGCCATCATTGATGCGGCTCGGCTGATCCCGAGCCGCGGCGCAGCGAGCCCCCGTCCGGCACTCGCGCAGAGGCGCGAGCGGAGCCGCCGACAAGGCGCAGCCGCCGACCAGTCAGTCGAAGGCGCCGTCGGCGGCGAGGGCGGCTTGCTCGTCGGGATCGAGGCCGAGCAGCTCGCCGAGGACCCAGTCCTGGTCCTGGCCGAGCGTCGGCCCCGAACGGTCGTAGCCGCCGACGGCGTCGGAGAGCCGGAAGCCGTTGCGCTCGTAGAGCCCCGGTCCGAGGAACGGGTGCGTCAACGGGACGAAGTGGCCGCGGTGGGCGAGCTGGGGGTCCGAGTGCAGGTCGCCGAAGTCCTGCACCGGCACCGCTTCGACGCCGGCGGTCTGGAGCGTCTCGGCGACCTCGAGCGCGGTCCGGGAGGAGGTGTAGGCAGCGATGTCGGGTCCGGTGACCGCGTGGAGCGCGTCGGCCTCGGCCGGGGTCCAGGCTGCGATCGCGACCCATCGATCGCCGATCTCGCCGCCGTGTCCGTCGGCGACGTCGGCGCACGGGAACGCGCCGTGCACGGCCGCGCGGCGATCCGCGTTGCCGGCGCGTCCGCGTGCCTCGCGCGTGCGCTGGTACTCGAGCAACCACGGGCTCAGGGTGTAGATCGCGGCCTCCACCTGGCTCACGTCGAGGTAGACGCCGCGCCCGGTCTGGCGCCGATGCAGCAGGCCGGCGGCGAGCGCGGTGGCGACGAAGCGGGGCGCGAGCGAGTCGGTGATCGTGCCGTGGGGACCGACGGGCTCGCGGTCGGGCCAGCCGGTGAGGAAGTTGTATCCCGCGAGCGCCGAGCCCTGACCGCCGAAGCCGGGGTAGTCCTTGCGCGGCCCGGTCTGGCCGTTGAGGCACGCGCTGACCATCACCAGGTCGGGCTTGTGCTCGACGAGCGACGCGTAGTCGAGTCCGAAGCCGCGCATCGCCCGCGGTGCGAAGTTCTCGGCGACCGCGTCCGCCCACTCCACCACGAGTCGGCGCACCAGCGCGACGGCTTTCGGATGCTTGAGGTTGAAGAGCACATCGCGCTTCGCAGGGTTGAGCCCGTCGAACATCGGGGCGCCTTCGAGGCCGTGAGGGTTGTTGGGGCCGAGCGCGTACACGCGGAGGAAGTCGGGCCGGCTCTTCGACTCGATGCGCAGCACGGTCGCGCCGTGCTCCGCGAAGTACCGCGTGGCGATCGGCCCGGCCGCGCCCGAGCCGAGCTCGATCAGACGAACCCCGCTCCATGCGCCCGGACCCGGCGACGGCGCGGTCGCGGCCCCGCCCCCTGGCGGTTCGGTCACGGTCACGAAGGACCGGGGGAGGTGGCGGCCGTCGGGCAGCTCGGCGAAGAAGCCCCGGGCCGCGAGCTGCTCGCTCGACAGGATCTCCACCGGAGAGTTGATCGGCGCGAGCATCAGGTTCGTCTCGCACGCGATCGCGTACAGCTCCGACATCGTGTGACGCGCGAAGAACCCGGCGACGTCGGCCTCGACGGCACGCAGCGTCTCGTCGTCGGCGGTGTTGGGCGAGAAGCTCGCCCAGTCCATGGCGCGCATCGTCTCGGTGTCGACGAGGCGGGTCAGCGTCTCGAGGCTCGGTACGCGCGCCTTGCCGCCGCGGAGCCCGAAGCTCACGAAGCCGTCGCGGGTGGGCCAGATCTCTCGTGTGCGCCCGATGTTGGCGCCCCGCCGGGTGCCACGGAATCCGGTGACGGGGAAGCGCGCGGGCGTGGCCATGTTCGCGATAGCGACGACCTCCTGCGCGCTGACGTCGACGCGTTGCGCGCGCAAGCTCGCGAGTCCGCTGAGCGCGGCGAACGCGAGCTCGGCGGCGGCGTGTGCGTCGCCCGCCGGCTCGCTGCAGCGGACGGGCGCGCGGTCGGGGTCGCCGGTGCAGTACATGTTCCCGCTCGCGGCCATGATCCCGAGGTCGGTCGCGCGCCAGGCGGCGCGCGGACCGTCGAGGCCGAAGGGCGTGAGGCTCGCCCACACCGCGCTCGGCGCGCGGGTGGGATCGAGGTCCCAGCCGCCGGGGACGCCGGGGGTGGCGAGCACGATCTGTGCGCGGTCGAGGAGGTCGGTGAGCGTCGGGTCGTCCGCGCCGGTGACCGCGAGCAGCTCCGACGCGGCGGTCCAGGCCGCGGCGCGGTCCGGGTCGGCGAGGAGCGGATCGCCGCTCGGGGCCGCGGGACGCACGACCCGGGCGCCGAGGTCGGCGAGCATCCGGCCCGCCATCGCGCCGGGCGGGCCGGTCAGGTCGACGACGAGCGTGTCCGAGAGCAGGTTTGACGGGCTGAGCGAGACTTTTCCTGACACCGGCGTCAGCGTACTCTGGCGTTCTCACGAGCCCAGGGAGAGTCCGATGACCGAGCACCGCATCGTCGACGCCGACTGCCACATCCTCGAGCCTCCGGACATCTGGACCAACTGGCTGCCCGAGCGGTTCCAGGACAAGGCGCCGAAGCTGGTGCAGGACGCGCAGGGCGGCGACGCGTGGCTGACGGCCGTCGGCGGCGATCCCGACCCGATCGGGCTCACCGCGACCCCGGGCATGCCGTACGACCAGTTCCGTTGGTTCGGTGTCACCTACGAAGAGGCGCGCGCCGGCTGCTACAACGGCGCCGCGCGCCTCTCGGACATGGACATCGACGGCGTGTGGGCCGAGGTCCTGTTCCCGCCGCAACGGACGATGAGCCACTTCCTCGGTGACGACGACGACGAGTTCGTGCTCGCCGGCGTCGAGGCGTACAACAACTTCCTCTTCGAGGAGTTCTGCGCGCCCGACCCGAAGCGCCTCGTCGGCCTCGCCCAGGTGCCCTCACTCGGGATCGACGTCGCGGTCGACAGCGTGCGCAAGGCTGCGGCCCGCGGCGCGAAGGGCGTCCTCATCTCGAACTGGCCGTCGGGCAACGCCAGCCTCTCGCGGGACGACGACCCGTTCTGGGCCGCGGCCGTCGACGAGGGGCTGCCGGTCTCGATCCACATCAACATCATCAGCCGGGCGCAACGGTCCCGGTCCCGGAAGGCCGCGGCGAGCTCGGGCAACGCGCTCTACGACATGTCGAGCGAGGCCACGCGCGCGAAGGCCATCGGCGGCATGAGCCACGTGTTCTCGATGGCCGCCGGCAACATCACGTCGATGCTCTTCACCGGTGTGTTCGACCGGTTCCCCGAGCTCCAGGTGGCCTGGATCGAGACAGGCGTGGGCTGGCTGCCGCACTTCATCGAGTGCCTCGACGACCGCTACTGGCGCAACCGGAGCTGGGGTGACCTGCCGATCGAGCACGCGCCGTCCTTCTACTGGTATCGCAACAACGCCGCGAGCTTCATCCTCGACCGCAGCGGCATCGCGTTGCGTCACCAGGTGGGCGTCGAGAACATGATGTGGTCGAGCGACTACCCGCACCACGGCAACGACTGGCCGTACTCGCGCAAGGTCATCGAGGAGACGATGAACGCGATTCCGTTCGAGGAGCAGGCTGCGATCGTCGGCGGCAACGCGGCGCGGATCTGGAACCTCGACTGAGCGACGGGCGCGCGCCGTGCGCGGGTCAGGCTTCGCGCTCGATGGCACCGAGGGTGAGACGCTGCAGCGTGCGTTGGTGCACGTACTCGACGAGGCGCGTCACGAGCGGCAGCAGGTGGCCGGCCGACGCGGCGGCCTGAGACTGGAACGTCTCCAACTCGCCCGGCCGCCACACCGGGCCGCGCTCACCGGAGAACAGCTCGAGCACCTGGTGTTGCATCGCCTCGACGCCGGTGACGTAGATCGCGGCGAGCTCGACCACGACGCCGGGCGGGAGTCCGGCCTTCAGGAGCTCGGCAACCGATCGCAGCATGTCGAGGTCGGTGGCGTCGTAGGCGGCCCGCCCGACGTCAGCCGGGTCCCGGAGCAGCCCGGCGGCACCCAACTGCTCGACGAAGCCGGGATCGAGGCCGGTGCGCTCGACGAGGTCGGCGAGCGAGTACGAGAGCACGCCCTCGCCCGCGAAGATCCCGTCGACGAGGTCGTGGCGATCGGACGTGAGCAGGGCCTTGATCGCGGCGAGCGAGAACCGGCGGGCCTGGAGGTCCCGGATCTGGCGGATCCGGTCGAGGTGCTCGGGCCCGTAGTGCTTGGTCCGGCCGACCCGCTCGCCGGCGGGGAGCAGGCCCTCGCGCTGGTAGAAGCGGATCGTGTCGACGGTCGTCTCGGCCCGGTGGGCCAGGTCGTCGATGCGCCAGCCGTCGCTCATCGCCCGCTCCTCGGCGCCATGTGACTCGGGTCACCAAACTTGACAGTCACCACACTGAGAGTGTTTACTCTCTATGTCCTGACACCGAGTCTAGGTGGTCGCCCATGAACGCAGCGGTGAGCGCAGAGTTCAACACCGGTCTTCCGCACCGCACCTCACAGCGGGAGGCCCGGCGCTGGATCGAGCGTCAGCTCCGTTGGGAGCGCACGCTCGGTGGCCTGCGGCACAAGACGGCGCCGACCGTCCGCAAGGCCGCCTGAGGACGGTCCGAACCGGCTGCACGATCGCAGCACGTCCGGATCGATCGGACTCCGGTCGAACCCCCCGTCGACCGTCGAGTGACAGCAGAAGGCCGGCCCCTCCGGGCCGGCCTTCTCGCGTGCGAAGCGGGTGCGGCTCAGGCCTTGACGAGCTGGATGTCGAGCTCGATGCGGATCTTCTCCGAGACGAGGACGCCACCGGTCTCGAGGGCGACGTTCCAGCTCAGGTCCCAGTCCTTGCGGTTGATGTCGGCCGTGGCGGTGAAGCCGGCCTTCGCGTTGTGCCACGGGTCGGTGCCCACGCCGTCGAAGCGCAGCGCCAGCTCAACCGGTCGCGTGGTGCCCGCGATCGTCAGCTCCGCGTCGAGGAAGTAGTCGTCGCCGGCGGCGCGGATCCCGGTCGAGGTCAGGGTCATCTCCGGGTGGTGCTCGACGTCGAAGAAGTCGGGGGAGCGCAGGTGGCCGTCGCGGTCCGGGCTCCCGGTGTCGACCGAGGCCAACCGGACGGCGGCGGCGACGCTCGACGCCAGCGGGTCCTCGGCGATGGTGACGGTGCCGTCGAAGTCGGTGAAATGGCCGCGGACCTTGGTGATCATCAGGTGTCTGGCCACGAAGCCGACGCTGGAGTGGGCGGGGTCGACGGTCCAGGTGCCGGGGGTCAGCTCCGCGAGAGCGCCGGTGCGGGATTCGAGGGTCGAGCTCATGGGTCCTCCTGGGGGTATATGCTTGCAGCGCGTAGTATTGCACAAGAAAGTTCGCGCTGCAATAGTTCTGCCACAGAATTGTCCCCGTGCCTAGGATCCGAGCATGAGCCCAGCGACCGACCAGCCTCCCGACCGGCCTCCCGACCGGCCCCGATGGCTCTCGCCCGACGAGATGCGCGCGTGGCGCAACCTGGTCGAGCTGATCGGCCAGGTCCACGCGGAGCAGGAGGCGGCGCTCGTCTGTGCCCACGGGATCACCGCGGGGGAGTACGGCGTGCTCGTCGTCCTGTCCGAGGCGCACGACCACCGGCTGAAGATGTGCGACCTCGCGGCGGCGTTGCACCTCTCGCCGAGTGGGTTGACCCGGCGGATCGACGGGCTCTCGAAACAGGGCTTGGTCGCGCGCGAGGCCGCGCCCGACGACCGGCGGGCGGTGCTCGCGGCGCTCACCGACGCCGGGGTGGCCAAGCTCGAGTCGGCGGCCCCGACCCACGTCGAGGCGGTGCGCGAGAGCCTGATCGACCACCTCAGCGCCGACGACGTCCGGATCCTGGTCGAGGTGCTCGATCGGGCCCGGGCGGCGCGGGCGGGCCCGCCCTCCTGATCAGGCGCGGACCCAGCGGGGGAGCGCGACGTCCTCGACGGCCGCGAACACGACGCGCACCGCCTCGCCGATCACGATCGTCGCGGGGTCGATCTCGTTGATCGGCCCGTCGGATCCGGTGACGAGATTGCCGACGAAGCGGATCGTCGGGTCCTCCTCGAGCGCGACGACGATCGCGTTGTACGGCGCGAGCTCTGCGTACGCGGCGAGCAGCGGCGGGTGCGGTACGACGTAGGACCAGATCGTCCCGCGCCCGCTCGTCGGGACCCACGCGACCGCGATCGACCGACACCGCGGGCACATCGGCCGGGGCGGCATCCGCCATGCGCCGCACGCGCTGCACGTCTGCACGAGCAGCTCGCCGCGCGCGGTGCCGGCCCAGAACGGCGCCGACGTCTCGTCGTCGAGGTCGGGGAGCAGGAAGTCGGCCATCGGGTCCTACTTCCGGAACAGGATCGCGGACGTGGGGACGCCTTCGCCGCTCGTGACCAGCGAGCAGGCGGGTTCGGCGACCTGGTTCGTCGACGTGCCGCGGATCTGGCGAACGCCCTCGAGCACGAGGTTGAAGCCGTGGACGTAGGCCTCCGACATCCCGCCGCCGGACGTGTTCGTGGGCAGACGACCGAACGGGGCCTCGAGCGCGCCACCGTCGGTGAACGCGCCGCCTTCACCCCGCGCGCAGAACCCGTAGCCCTCGAGCGACAACGGGATGAGCGGGCTGAACGCGTCGTACAGCTGGGCCACGGGGACGTCGGCGGGGCGGAAGTCCGAACGCTCCCACAGCAGGCGCGAGCACGCCCAGGCCGGACCCAGCAGCGGATCCTCGCAGAAGTAGTTCGTCATCACCTGGTGCTGGCGCGGGATGCTCTGCGCGAACGCGTGGATGTAGGCGGGCGGCTGCGGAAGGTCGCGTGCCTGCGCGGCGGAGGTGATCACGACGGCGAGCGCGCCGTCGGTCTCCAGGCAATTGTCGAACAGGCACAGCGGCTCGGAGATCCAGCGCGCGTCCAGGTACTGCTCGCGCGTCAGCTCCTTGCCGTGCATCGTCGCCGCGGGGTTGCGGTTCGCGTGCGCGCGAAATGCGAGCGCGACGTTGGCGAGGTGCTCCCGCGTGTAGCCGTACTCGTGCATCGCCCGACGGGTGAGCATCGCGATCTCGTCGACCGGACGGATCACGCCGAACGGTCGACTCCACTGCTGATGGCCTTCGAGGCGTTCGGACACCTGCGACCACGGTCGACTCGCCTTCGCCGCGCGCTTGCGCGCCCGCCACGCGACCGCGACCCGGCACTGGCCGGTCGCGACCGCCATCGCGGCCTGGCCGACGACCCCGCACCCGGCGCCCCCGCCGTAGCCGACCTCGGAGAAGTAGGTGATGTCGCCGAGCCCGACGTTGCGGGCGACGTCCACCTCCCGCCCGCTCTCCATGGAGAACATGGCGAGGCCGTCGACGTCGCGCGGCTCGAGGCCGGCGTCGTCGATGGCGGCGGAGATCGCCTGGCACGCCAGCGACAGCTCGGTGTCCGGGAGGCCCTTGCCGAACCCGGTCTGGCCGATGCCGACGACCGCCGTCGCGTCCTGAATGGAGATCACGGTGGGATCAGTACCCGCGCCAGACGGGGTCGCGCTTCTCCATCATGGCGGCCATGCGCTCCTTGCCGTCCTCGCTGCCCAGGTTGAGCTCGATGTAGTTCGCCTCCGCCTCGAGGACCGCGGTGCGCGGCACCTCGGTCGCGTCGTGCATGAGCCGCTTCGCCCAGCCGAGCACCTTGGTGGGCTTCGCCGCGA
>CAZXCB010000122.1:0-10056 GCA_964639075.1 uncultured Bifidobacteriaceae bacterium
GGATGACCGACGCCCCGGAGCCTGCGGGCCGGGCCGCGCGCCGCGCCGCCGCCGGGACACGCGCGGCGCGCACCGCTCGCACGGCGACGACGACCCGTCGCCTGCTCGCGGCGCTGCTCGCGGCCACCGGCGTCGTCGCGATCGGCTTCGCAATCCGGCCTCCGGCGGGCGCTCGGTCGGCCGATACCGGCCCGGTGAAGCTGGGAACTGCGCTCTGGTCCGCCCGCCGGATCCCGCACGCGCTGACCGACGCCGCGGCCGGACAACGGCTGCACACGCAGCTCCTCGGACGGGTCGGGACGAACGCGGGCTGCTTCGACGTGCACGACGCGCTGGGGGTCGTCACCGAGGAGGCGCCCGACCGCGCGCTGGTCCCCGCGAGCACGCTGAAGCTCCTGACCGCGACCGCGGCCCTCGAGCGACTCGGTCCCGGCTTCCGGTTCACCACCGCGGTCGCCGCGCCCGACCCCGTCCGCGACGGGACCGTCGCCCGGCTCGAGCTCGTCGGTGGCGGCGATCCGCTCCTCCTGACCCCGGAGCGCATCGCGGCGGACCAGACCGACCCGGAGTTCCGGGACCTCCCGGCGTCGAAGCTCGCCGACCTCGCCGACGCGATCGTCGTGGCCGGCGTGCGGCGGATCCCTGGTGGGATCGTCGGGAGCGACGACCGCTACGACCGCACCCGGGACCTGGACACGTGGACCCCGTCCGCCGGCGCGGCCGCCGGCCCGGTCGGCGCGCTCACCGTGAACGACGGGCGCGCCGGGGCGGCCGGCACCGGCGCAGAGGTCGCGGACCCTGCACGGAACGCCGCCGCGGAGCTGACGCGGCTCCTCGCCGCTCGCGGTGTCGAGGTGGGCGCGCCGACGAGCGCCGACCATGCCACCGCGGGCACGACCGAGATCGCGCGGATCCAGTCGCCGCCGCTGACCGACGTGATCCGCGAGATGCTGAGCGCGTCGGACAACCTGACCGCGGAGATGCTCACCCGCGAGCTCGGGCTCCAGGCCGGCACCGCCACGACCGCGCGCGGGGTGCAGGTCATCCGCGACGAGCTCGTCCGGCTCGGCGTCGACCTCACGGGCGCGACGATCGTCGACGGCTCCGGCCTCAGCCGCACCGACGTCCTGCGTTGCCCGACGCTCCTCCAGACGCTCGAGCTCACGCGGAACCCGAAGTTCGCGCCGGTCGCCGACGGCCTCGCGATCGCCGGTGAGCGCGGCACGCTCGCCGAGCGGCTGCGCGGCACCACGCTCGCCGGCAATCTCCGCGCCAAGACCGGCACGCTCACCGGTGTCGCCGCGCTCGCCGGGTTCGTGACCGCGGACCGCCCGCTCACGTTCGATCTGATCGTCAACGGCACGTTCGGCGAGTCCGCCGCGTTCGCGCTCCGCGAGGCGATGGCGACCGACATCGCCGCGTTCGGGGCGGTGTTCACCGCCGACGGTCTCGTACCGGCCCCGAATGCCCCGATTTCCTCCAGGGCTTGCCGACCCGGCGAACCGGCGTGTTGAATCCGACGGTGATCTCGGCCCCGACCTGGCAGGAATGCGCGCGCCGAAGCGAGGCCTCCGCGCCGGCGAACCGACGCCGCGCCGGCCGAGCGGGGCCCGAGCGGCCTGGCCCGCAGGGCCGAGAGCGGGACTGCCGAAGCGAGGCCTCCGCGCCGGCGAACCGACGCCGCGCCGGCCGAGCGGGGCCCGAGCGGCCTGGCCCGCAGGGCCGAGAGCGGGACTGATGGCCGACAAGCCCGCGCCGATCCCGCAGGCCATCACCGAGCTCTGGGACCTGGTCGTCGCCTACTTCAAGCAGGAGACGACCGAACCGCTCAAGGACCTCGGCCGGGTCATCGGCTTCGGCATCGCCGGATCGATCGCGATCGGCCTCGGCACCGTGATGGTGGCGATCGGGCTGCTGCGCCTGCTCCAGACCGAGACCGACGCCTTCACCGGGAACTGGTCGTTCGTCCCGTACGTGATCGTGATCCTGGGCCTCCTGGCGGTCGGTGCGATCGTCTTCAAGGTCGGCACCCGTCCGAAGGGAACCACGTGAGCCCCAAGCCGCCCGCCGGCCCGATCACCAAGGCCGACATCGAGGCCAAGCTCGCCGAGATCGGCGGCGAGGTCGACGACCAGGTCGCGAACACCAAGCACATCGCGATCACCGCCGGGATCGTGGTCGTCGCGGCGGTGCTGGCGATCACGTTCGTGCTCGGTCGGCGCAAGGGCAAGCGCATGACCACCGTCGTCGAGATCCGCCGGGTATGAACCCGGTCAGCATCCTGACCGGCGTGGTCAAGGGCCGGATCAAGGCCCGGGGCGGTGTCGCCGTCGCGTTCGCAGCCACCCTCACCGGGATCCGCGTCTTCCGCCGTGTCACCCGCACCTCGAACCGGCCGGCCATCCGCTTCGCGGTGAAGCCCGGCGAGGTCTACGAGATCAGGGGCATCCGCCGCGGCAAGTAGCGTGGATGGCCCGTGAACGTCGTCCTGCGCAACCCTCGTCGCGAGCTCCAGGTCCCCGGTCCGATGACCGTGGCGCGCCTGCTCGAGCACCTCGACGTCGTCCCCGAGTCGGTGCTCGTCATCCGCGGCGACACGCTCGTCACGCACGACGCCCGCCTCGCCGACGACGACGACGTCGAGATCCGTCCGGTGATCTCGGGCGGCGCCGGGTGAGGCGCCGGTGAAGTGCCGCCGCTGCAAGCAGCCCGCCGTCATCGACGTCCGCCGCCACAACGCCGCGTTCTGCGCCGACTGCTTCCTGCACCACTGCCGGGAACAGGTCCGGCGGGCCGTCGCCGAATTCCGGATGATCGGCGAGGGCGAGCGTGTGCTCGTCGCGGTCTCGGGTGGGAAGGACTCGCTCGCGCTCTGGGATCTCCTGCACGAGCTCGAGATCCCCGCCGACGGCCTCTACCTCGGGCTCGGGATCGGCGAGTACAGCGACGAGTCGGGCCGGTACGCCCGCGCGTTCGCGGCGGACCGCGGCCAGACACTCGTCGAGGCCGACCTGCGGGCCGACTACGGCTACGACGTGCCCGCCGCCGCCGCGGCGACCCGGCGCGCGCCGTGCGGCGCGTGCGGCCTGTCGAAGCGGCACCTGTTCAACCAGGTCGCGCTCGAGCGGGGGTACGACGTCGTCGCGACCGGCCACAACCTCGACGACGAAGCCGCGGTGCTGCTCGGCAACGTCCTGCAGTGGGAGACGGGCTACCTGGGCCGCCAGTACCCGGTCCTCCCCGCGAGCCCCGGGTTCGCCCGCAAGGTGAAGCCGCTCGTGAAGCTGGGGGAGCGGGAGATGGCCGCCTACTGCGTGCTGCGCGGGATCGACTACCAGATCGAGGAGTGCCCGATGGCCGCCGGCAACCGCCATCTCGGCCTGAAGGAGACGCTCAACCACCTCGAGGACCGTTCACCGGGGGCGAAGGCGGCGTTCCTGAACGGGTTCTGGAGCCGTGGCCACGAGGCATTCGCCGTGGTGGCCGACGACGAACGCGCGGAGTTGGCGCCCTGCACGGAGTGCGGCGCACCGACCACGTCCGAACGCTGCGCGTTCTGCTCCTTGCGCGCCCGCGCGACCGCCGTCCCGGTCGAGCTGCAGGTGGGGAGCCGGTGAGCCACGCGTCGACCCGACCCGAGCGCGGACCGTTCCGGGCGGGGGACCACGTGCTGCTCATCGACCGCAAGCACCGTCGCCATCTCGTACGTCTCACCGAGGACGGCGAGTTCCACACCCACGCCGGGGTCCTCGCCCACGCCGACGTCATCGGCCGTGACGAGGGGGTCACCGTCCGCACCACCCGCAACGCCGCGCTGGTCGCGGTGAGGCCGACGCTCGGCGAGTACGTGCTCGAGATGCCGCGCGGCGCGCAGGTGATCTACCCGAAGGATCTCGGCCCGATCCTGATGCTCGCCGACATCTTCCCGGGGGCGCGGGTGCTCGAATCCGGGGTCGGCTCGGGCGCGTTGACGATGACGCTGTTGCGCGCGATCGGGCCGAGCGGCTCCGTCACCGGCTACGAGCTGCGTGCCGACTTCGCCGACCGCGCCCGCCGCAACGTCGAGGCCTACCTCGGTGAGGGCCTGCCGCTCACGATCCAGACACGCGATGTGTACGAGGGCATCGACGAGACCGGGCTCGACCGCATCGTGCTCGATCTGCCCGAGCCGTGGCAGGTGGTCAAGCACGCCGAGTCGGCGCTCGTCCCCGGCGGGATCCTGGTCTCGTACCTGCCCACCATCCTCCAGGTGTCCACGCTGCGGGACACGCTCGCCGAATCGACCTTCGGCATGGCCCAGACGCTCGAGGTGCTCCAGCGCGGCTGGAACGTCGACGGCCAGTCGGTCCGTCCCGACCACCGCATGGTCGCCCACACCGGGTTCCTCACCGTCGCGCGCAAGCTCGCGGCCGAGTAGCGGCCCGCGGCGCCGGCGCGTGACACCACTCGACCTCGTCGTCCTCCTCTTCGTCGCGGTCGGCGCGCTGGTCGGCGTCCGGGTCGGGGTCGTGGTGCGGGCGTTGTCGTGGCTCGGCCTCTCGGTCGGCCTGATCGTGGGCCTGCGCATCACGCCACGCCTCGCGCGCGCGCTCGCCACCGCCAGCCCCGGCATCCGTCTGCTGGCGGTGGCATCGCTCATCGTCGGTCTCGCGCTGCTCGGCCACACCGTCGGGATCGTGCTCAGCCAGACCCTCCGCAAGCGGTACGAGATGTCGGAGCAGACGTCGACGGTCGACCGCATCACCGGCGGCGTCCTCGGCGCGCTCGGCGCCCTCGTGTTCCTCTGGCTGCTGGTCCCGGCGCTGCGATCGACGCCGGGCTGGCCCGCCCGCCAGGCGCGCGACTCGAGCCTCGTGGCGCTGCTCGACCGCTTCGCCCCCGACCAGCCGCGCGCGGCCCGGATCCTGGGGCGCATCGTCAGCGAGGCGCCGTATCCCGTGTTCGACGACGCCACCACGACGGGCACGCCACCGACCCAGGATGCCGGCCCGCAGGTCGATGCCGGCGCCGCGCGCTCGGTCGTCCTGGTGCGCGGCAACGCGTGCGGGCTCACGCTCTCCGGCACCGGGTTCGCGGTCGCGCCGGACCTCGTCGTGACGAACGCCCACGTCGTGGCCGGGGAAGCGCACACCCAGATCTTCACCGCCGGCGGCGACGCTCGTGACGCCACGGTCGTCGTCTTCGACGGACGCCACGACATCGCGGTCGTGCGGTTCACGGGTCCGCCGTTGCCGACGCTCGCGTTCGGACCCACCCGGATCGGGACCGTGGCGTCGGTGCTGGGCCATCCGGGCGGCGGCCGCCTCCGGGCCACACCGGCGCGCATCGAGCGCCGCATCACGAACCCCCGCTCGGACATCACCCGCAGCAGCACCATCCAGACGTCGATCGTGGCGCTGGCGGCCCGACTCATCGTCGGCGACTCGGGAGCACCCGTGGTGGGTCCCGACGGTCTCGTCCAGGCGATGGTGTTCGCGGTCGATCCTGCCGAACCCACCACCGGATTCGCGCTCACGAGCGCGGAGGTCCGACCGTTCGTGCGCGCGGCACGGACCGCGACCACGCCGGCCTCGACGGGCGGCTGCCTCGTCGGCTGAGAGGGTGCGCCAAGAGGCAACAAGCGCCCCCGGAACCGCTCGGCCGCGTGGCGCACCCGCGGCCCGAGCGGCCCGTGAACGAAGTGAACACGAGCGAGGAGGAAGCGCGCTACGCGCCGAGCGCCTGCGCGACCGTCACGCCGAAGGCTGCGAGCGCGAGCACCGAGACGAGGCTGATCGCGACGAACGCGAACACCTTGAAGCGCGGGCCGTTGACCGCGGTGCCGACCGCGCTGGGACGGTTGGTGAGGATGAAGAGGAAGACGAGGATCACGGGGGTGATGAAGCCGTTGAGCACCTGCATGCCGATCAGCAGGTCGATCAGGTTCACCGGGATCAGCGCGACGGCGGCTCCGATCACGATCTGTACCGCGAACAGGCCGAGGAACAGCGGCGCCTCCCGGAAGCGCCGGGACACCGAGCGCTCGGCGCCCACCGCCTCCGCGAGCCCGTAGGCGGTCGAGAGCGGCACGACCGCGGCGGCGAGCATCGACGCGCCGAGCAGGCCGATCGCGAACAGCGCCTCCGCGCCGGCGCCTGCCACCGGTTCCAGCGCCTTGGCCGCCTCGGTCGCCGAGCCGAGGGGCTGCCCGGTGCCACCCGTGACCGTGGCGGTCGTGATGAGGATCGCGAGGAAGATGAACCCGGCGAAGAGCGCGCCGAAGACCGCGTCGATGCGCTCGTGCGGGTACTCGTCGGGGCCGATCCCCCGGTCGGCGACGGCCGCGGCCTGGTACAGCTGCATGTACGGCGTGATCGTGGTCCCGACGAGGGCGACCGCGACGAGCAGGTACTCCTTGCTGCCGACGACGTGCGGGATCAGCGCGTCCTTCGCGACCTCCGACCAGTCGGGGCCCGCGACGAACATCGCGATCGGGTACGCGAGGAACACGAGTGAGAGACCGAGGAACACGCGCTCCGCCCAGCGGTAGTTGCCGAACAGCACCACGCCGAGGATCAGGAGCATCGCGAGCGGTACCGAGACGTAGCGGGACACGCCGAAGATCTCCATCGCCGCCCCGATGCCCGCGAACTCCGACACGACCAGGCCCAGGTTCGCGACGAGGAGGCACACCACCGCGAACGCGCCGATGCGGAGCGAGAACTCCTCCCGCACGAGCGACATGAGCCCTTCGCCGGAGAACGCGCCGAGCCGGGCCGCCATCTCCTGGACCAGCACGAGCGCCGCGATGATCAGGAGGCAGATGAACAGTGGCTGGTACCCGAACTGGGAGCCCGCCGACGCGTACGTGACGATCCCGCCGGCGTCGTTCCCCGCATTGGCCGCGATGAGTCCGGGCCCGAGGATCGCGAGGACGACCGCGAGCTTGACGAACCGACGCCGCTTGGGCGCGGGCGGGGAGGCGGGCGCGAGAGTCACGACGGGCTCAGTCGATCATCCGAACAGGCGCGGGAAGCGGACCCGGCCGCGGTCGGGCACGAGGGCGTCGATGAGGTCGTCCGCGA
This sequence comes from uncultured Bifidobacteriaceae bacterium, assembly GCA_964639075.1. Taxonomy (GTDB): domain Bacteria; phylum Actinomycetota; class Acidimicrobiia; order IMCC26256; family JAENVU01; genus JAENVU01. The sequence goes on from CAZXCB010000122.1 coordinate 7,065, forward strand.
GGATCCGCCCGACCGGGCGCTGGTCGTCGTCCACCACGATGAGCGACGACCCGCGGGAGTCGATGAACTGCTCGATCACGTCGTCGAGGGTCGCGTCCGGCCCGACCGACTCGGGTGTGGGTGGACCGGCCACGTCGATCACGTGATCGTCGCTGGACGCGACGAGGAGCTCGAAGAGCCCGAGGTCGTGGACCACCCGGCCGTCCTCGTCGACGATGATCACCGCGTCGACGTCGGCCTGGTGCTCGGCCTGGGTGCGCAGGATGCGCCGGACCTCGCCGACGGTCTGGTCGGGACGCACGAGGACGAGGCTCGTGGTCATGAGCCCGCCCGCCGTGCCGTCGCGGTAGGCCACGAGCGCGCGGAGCGACGCGGCTCGCTCCTCGGGCATCACCGCGAGCAGCTCGGTGACCTCGTCGGGCTCGAGGTCGCGCAGCGCGTCGGCGGCCTCGTCCGGCTCCATCTCCGCGAGCAGTGCGGCGGCGCGGTCGGGCTCCGACTCGCGCAGCAGCGCGCCGAGCTCCTCCGGGTCCATCTCCTCGAGCGCGTCGGCCGCGGTCTCGCTGTCGAGCTGGGCGAGCAGCTCCTGGCGCTCCTCGCGGCCGAGCTCCTCGAGCAGGTCGGCCAGGTCGGCCGGCCGCAACCGCCGCAGAGCCTGGTTCGGTGCCTGCAGTCGCATCGGCCCGGGTCGGACCGCGCCCGGCGAGCCGAACGGCTGGATGGCCGCCCAGTCGATGACGCGCTCGGGGGTGGCCCGCGCCCGCCACCGGGTCGGGCCGATGCGGCGCAGGAGCGACCCGAAGCCGACGTCGACGCCGACCAGGCGGAACACGTTGCTGACGCGCGCGAGATAGAGGTCCGACGCTCGCACCACGCGCACGCCGTCGACGTCGACGAGCTGGTGGTCGACGACGTCGCCGTTGAGCACGACCTCGCCCTCGCGACGCTCGAAGTCGCGCAGGTCCAGTCGCGTGGTGTGCAACGAGACGCGATCGGGCGCGATCTCGGCGATCTGGTGGATCGGCACGTAGGCGCGGCGACGGGCGACGCGCATGACGAGCCCGGTCACCGGCGGGTACGGCTCACCCTGCCAGCGCACGACCAGATCGACGACGCGGCCGACCTCCAGACCGCGCGAGTCGACCACCGGACGGCCGACGAGCGCGGCGACCGAGACCAGCGCGTCGGCGACGGCGCGGTTGGCGAGAAGACGCTGGGTGCGGTGTTCGCGGCGGCGGCGGAGCGCAGCCGGGGTGGGGAGGGGTGGACGACGAGCCATGGCTCACCTCCGTCTGGACACACCGCCCGATCGCGGTGCCGAGGTGGGTGGGAGAACGGAGTGGTCGCGCCGGCTCCGTTCCGCTCGTCGGGTCGGTCCCTGCGGGTCCGATCAGACGCGGCGACGGGCGGAGAGGGCGCGGCCGTTGCTACTCGGGGGCTCGGAAGTCTTGGGTGACATGGCCGTCTCCTTTCTGCTCGTCGTCGTGGTCACGTCGGCTCGGGTTACTCGGCCTCGATGAAGATGCACTCGCCCGGGCACTCCTCGGCGGACTCGATCGTCGCCTCGAGCATCCCGTCGGGGATGTTCGCGAGACCGTCGGCGCCGCCGGGCTCGCTGAAGACCTTGTCGCCTTCCTTGACGTAGGCGAGGCCGTCGTCGAGCAGCGTGAAGACGGCGGGTGCGATCTCCTCGCAGAGCCCGTCGCCGGTGCAGAGGTCCTGGTCGATCCAGACCTTCATGTCGTGGCCTCACCTCGTGAGTCGAAGTCGTTGGGGGGATTCTCGGAGCGGAACCGGTCAACCCTGAGTCCGATCCGACCGATGGGAGCGTACCGGCGCCCCCGGGCAGTTCGACAATTTACCCGCAGTGCGCGGGGAAAAAGCCGATCGACCCATCGGACGCTGATTAGGGTGCCGAAGCAGGCTCCTCGTGAGCCGAACCGAAGAAGGAGGAGGCATCGTGGCGGCAGAGCACGAACGACGCCTCGCCGAGTACGAGCACCAGGTCGGCGAGTTGCAGGACCAACTCAAGTCGCTCGAAGAGGAGGTCGTCCTCCTTCGGCGCCGACTCCAGGACGCCCCGAAGCGGGTCCGCACGCTCGAGGAGCGCATCCTCGAGACCAAGGGCCAGCTCGCGCAGGCGGTGTCCCAGAACGAACGGCTCTCGGCCACCCTGCGTGAGGCGCGTGAGCACATCGCAGCACTCCGTGAAGAGGTCGAGAAGCTCACGATGCCCCCGTCGGGCTACGGCACGTTCCTCGGCCGCAACGACGACGGCACCGTCGACGTCTTCACCGCCGGTCGCAAGATGCGCGTCTCGATCCACCCCGAGCTCGACGTCGACACGCTGCGCCGCGGCCAGGAAGTGGTGCTCAACGAGTCGCTCAACGTGGTCCTCGCGCGGGGCGTCGAGTCCCAGGGCGAGGTCGTCGTCTTCAAGGAGCTCCTCGAAGACGGCCGCCGCGCCCTGATCGTCGGCCGCGCCGACGAGGAGCGGGTCGCCGACCTCGCCGAGGACCTCATCGGGATCAAGCTCCGCGCCGGCGAGCACGTGCTCGTCGACGGTCGCTCGGGCCTGCTCGTCGAGCGCATCCCCCGGCCCGAGGTCGAGGAGCTCGTGCTCGAGGAGGTTCCCGACATCACCTACGCGGACGTCGGTGGCCTCGACGACCAGATCGACCAGATCATGGACGCGGTCGAGCTGCCGTACCTGCACGCGGAGCTGTTCCACGAGCACGACCTCCAACCGCCCAAGGGCATCCTGCTGTACGGCCCGCCGGGCTGCGGCAAAACGCTGATCGCGAAGGCCGTCGCCAACTCGCTGGCCCAGCGTGTCGCCGAGAAGACCGGCAACGCGTCGACGCGTTCGTACTTCCTCAACATCAAGGGCCCCGAGCTCCTCAACAAGTACGTGGGCGAGACGGAACGCCAGATCCGCCTCATCTTCGAGCGGGCGCGCGAGAAGAGCGAGGAGGGTGTGCCCGTCATCGTG
>CAZXCB010000123.1:0-10025 GCA_964639075.1 uncultured Bifidobacteriaceae bacterium
CAACCGACCGAGCGGGGCCGCCCGGCCCGGCCCGCAGGGCCACGAGGGACGATGAGCGTGAGCGAGGTCTGGACTCCGGAGCACCCCCCAACCAACCGACCGAGCGGGGCCGCCCGGCCCGGCCCGCAGGGCCACGAGGGACGATGAGCGTGAGCGAGGTCTGGACTCCGGAGCACCCCCCAACCAACCGACCGAGCGGGGCCGCCCGGCCCGGCCCGCAGGGCCACGAGGGACGATGAGCGTGAGCGAGGTCTGGACTCCGGAGCACCCCCCAACCAACCGACCGAGCGGGGCCGCCCGGCCCGGCCCGCAGGGCCACGAGGGACGATGATGGAGCACCTCCGCGTCGAGACCGGGAGCGACGGGGTCTGTCGCATCACGCTGGACCGACCCGAGGCGAAGCACGCGCTCACGGTCGCGATGCGCGACGGCATCGTCGACGCGGTGCGCGCGGGGCGGGCCGATCCCACGGTGCGCGCGTTCCTGATCCAGGCGACCGGCGACGCGTTCTGCGCCGGGATGGACCTGTCCGCGTCCACCGTCGCCCAGGCGGGCACGCCCGGGTTCGACCCGCGGACGACCGCGGAGGCGCTGCGGGTCGGCGTGCAGACCTTCGTGCGCGAGCTGTGGGAGCTCGACAAGCCCACCGTCGCGGCGGTGCACGGTGCCGCGGTCGGCCCGGGTGCCCACCTGGCCCTGGCCTGCGACTTCGTGATCGTCGGGCCCGACACGAAGTTCCTCTGGTCGTTCCACCGGTGGGGTCTCGTGGTCGATGCCGGTGGGGCCTACCTCCTCCCCCGCCTCGTCGGGCTGCCACGCGCCAAGGCGATGGTCATGCTCGGCGAGGGCTGTACCGGCACCGAAGCCGTCGAACTGGGGCTCGTGCACCGCGCCACGGCCGAGACCGCGACCGTGCGCACCGAAGCCGACGAGCTCGCGGTGCGCCTCGCCGCCGGGCCGACGCGAGCGCTCGGCCTCTCCAAGCGTCTACTGAACGCCACGTTCGAGACCGACCTCACGACGTCGCTCGAGCTCGAAGGCGCGTACCAGTCGCTCGCGACGGCGTCGGCGGACCTCGGCGAGGGCATGGCCGCGTTCCGGGAGAAGCGGCCGGCGAAGTTCGAAGGCAGGTAGCCGGTGCACCGGGCGCGGCTCGTCCCGCTCGCGCTCGTCACCATGGCCGCCCTCGTCGGCCTCGTCGGCCTCGCCGCCGCGCCCGCCGCGCCGGCACCGGCCCCCGCGCTCGACCTCGCCCGCCCACGCGTGCTCGCGGCCGGAGTCGAGCTCGACGTCGTCCGCGCCCGTCTCGACCGCGAACCGTACGCGTCGATCTTCCGCGGGCTGCACGCACGCGCCCACGGCGCCGACGGCGTCGCGCTCGACGATCACACGATCGGCTCCGAGCGGGTCAAGGCCAAGGCCACGAAGGACCTCGCGTTCGAGTACGCCCTCGACCGGACCGTGGCGAACGACGCGATCGTCGCGTTCCCGACCCCGGGTGATCGCACCGCGGTCGGCGACCTCGTCCGCGACCACCTGCTCGCCATGTACACGCGGAGCCGGCTCGCGGTGCCGTCACCGCTCGGCGGCAACGACCGCGACATCAACACGTCCGAGGAGCTGCTCCAGTACGCGACGGCCTACGACACGATGCTCGCCGCCGGCTACGACTTCGGGCCCGCGGACGCCACGATCCGCACGAACATCACCGACCTCGCATCCGAGCTGTACCTCAACTTCCGGGACCCGTCGTCGGCGTCGAACTTCAGCTTCTTCCTGCCGAACAACCACCGCTCCAAGTCGGCCGCCGCGCTGGGCGTCGCCGCGCTCGCTCTGCTTGAGACCGTACCAGCCGAAGGCGCTCCACCCGCCGACGTGCGGGCGCCGGCCGCCTGGCTCACGTTCGCGCTCGACCAGGTGGACCTCGTGCAGCGTTGGACCTTCGTCGCGCCCGGCGGCGGCTACGGCGAGGGCGCCTACTACCAGCGGTACGCGAGCCAGAACCTCCTCCCGTTCACCCGGGCCTGGGACCACGTCCGCGGGAACCGGCCGTGGGACGTCGGCGGCCAGTCGATCCCCGACCTCTGGCAGCAGCCCGTCTACCGGGCGACGCAGCGTTGGATGCTCGACGTCACCCTCCCCGACGGCGGCCTGGCGCCCATCGACGACGGCAACGTCGGGTTCTCGCACTACTTCGGCATCGTCCCGGCAGATCCCGCGGACGCGGCCGCGTTCGTGTGGCGGTGGGCGAACGCGCCGACGCCGTACGACACCGACGGCAGCATCGACCTCGCGGCGGACTCGCTCGCGTTCTTCGACGATGCCGTCGTCCCGGCACCACCCGCGGGGTCTCCGACCCGACTCGACGACGAGTCCGGCACCGCCGTGTTCCGCAGCGACTGGAGCCCGGACGCGGTGCAGGTCCTCGCGCTCGGCGAGCACGGCGCAGCGATGGAGCTCGGTCGTGACCGCGACGGCCTCGGACGACCCGCGAGCGCGGCGCACGAGCACCCCGACAGCGGGAGCTACCTGATGCACGCGTACGGCGAGCGCCTGCTCCTCGACCCCGGGTACCTCACGTTCGCCCAACGCGGTCTCGTGAACGCGGCATCCGACCACAACATCGTGCTCGTCGACAGAACCGGCCCGCAGGACCCGTTCGGCCCGTCGATCGCGTGGACCAACGACCTCGCCGGGCTCCCGGACGTGGACGGCGCCGCGACCATGAGCGGCCTGAGCGACACCGCGCGTTGGGACCGCGCCCAGGTCGACACCGCGTACGCAGGAGCCCAGGTGCGGCGCCGCTTCGAGTTCGTCGACGATCGCTACCTCGTCACGTTCGACCGCGTCCGGGCATCGGCCGGCCAGCAGCTCACGTGGGTCACGCACGGCAACGGTGGCGGCACGAGCGGCGGTAGCTTCACCGCGGCCACGACGGGCGGTCGGTGGGAGCACGGTGCGGCGCGGGTCGACACCGCGCTCGTCACGAGCGCGGGGGCGCCGACGCTCACGACCCGCACGACCAACCACGAGGCCCCCGGGCGCGTGCTGCTCACCCACACCGCGCTCGACGAGTCGGTCACCGCTCCCGGCACGGCGGTCCGGACCATCGGGATCGCGTACCCGACCCGCAGTGGCGACGCCCCACCGACCATCGAGACGCTGCCCGATCCCGGCGACGGTCGCCTGCGCCTGCGACTCACCGACACCACCGGCGACCGGGTCGTGACCGTCACCCACTACCGCAGCGGCCACGTCGCGATCCGCGACCGGCATCTCGACGGCACGCCGCGCCTGCTCGGGCACGACAGCGCCGCCGGCATCGTGGCGGGTCGCGGCCTCACCGCGACCCGCGCGACACGCGGGCTGCTCGCGCTCGGCGGGCTGCCGGAGCGCGCCGAGCTCGTCGCACCCGGGAGCGCCGTGCACCTCACCGGGTTGCCGTTCAGCGTCGGCCGCGCCGACGGCGCGTGCTCCGTGACCGCGGACGGCTCCGGCGTGGACGTGCACGGCACGCGCGACGGCGTCGTCACGCTCGGCCCGACCGAGGGGAACTCCGCGCCGGGAGCCGACCCGGGTCCCGACGTGGAAGGTGCGACCGCGCTGAGCTGGCTGCGCCTCGACGGCCGCGCCAGCTGCGACCGCGACGGCGACGCGCTCACGTTCCGTTGGCAGATCGTGGCCGCCCCCGCGGGCAGCGCGTGGGTGATGCTCGACCCCACGGCGGCCGAGCCGTGGCTCGCGCTCGACCGCCCGGGCCCGTACCGGGTGCGCCTCACGGTCACCGACGGCCGGGGCGCCGTGAGCCGGGCGTCCGACCTCACCGTGTTCGCCGGACCACGCTGCACCGGCGACCGCCTCACCTGGTCCGATCCCCGCTGCCCCTGACGCTGCGCCCGTCGACTGTCGCGTCGCCGCGGCTCCCTCCTAGTGTCTGACGCTCACGTCATGTCTGTCGGTGCAACGGGAAGGACGAGCATGGGCCGCTTCGACGGGAAGGTCGCGATCGTCACGGGAGCCGGCCGGGGCATCGGCCGGGCCGAGGCGCTGCTCCTCGCGGCGGAGGGCGCGGCCGTCGTCGTGAACGACCTCGGCGGTGCCGCCGACGGTGAGGGTGCGGACCAGCGGCCCGCCCAGCAGGTGGCCGACGAGATCGTGACCGCCGGCGGTCGAGGCGCCGCGAACTACGACGACATCGCGCTCTGGACGGGCGGCCAGGCTCTCGTCGCCCAAGCCGTCGACACGTTCGGCGGGCTCGACGTGCTCGTCAACAACGCCGGCATCCTGCGGGACAAGATGAGCTTCAACATGGACGAGGCCGAGTGGGATGCGGTCGTCGACGTGCACCTGAAGGGCCACATGTCGACGAGCCGCTTCGCGGCTTCGTACTGGCGCCAGCGCAGCAAGGAGACCGGGGCGCCGGTCGGCGCCACGATCGTGAACACCGCGAGCGAGTCGGGCCTCTACGGCAACGCGGGTCAAGCGAACTACGCCGCCGCGAAGGCCGGGATCGCCTCCATGACGATCGTGCTCGCCCGCGAGCTCGAGCGGATCGGCGTGCGGGTCAACGCGATCGCTCCGGTCGCGCGCACTCGCCTCACCGAGGCCGTCGCCGGCGACCTCATGAACCCGAAGGACGGCGACTTCGACCGCTTCGCTCCCGAGAACGCGGCCGCCATGGCCGTGTGGCTCGCCGGCCCCGACAGCGAGGGCATCACCGGGCAGGTGTTCGCGGTGGGCGGCGGCAAAGCACAGCTGCTCGGAGGTTGGCGGCCCGTGACCGAGGTGCCCGCCACCGACGTGTGGAACCTGGACTCGCTCACCGCGGCACGTGACGCGCTCACCGCCGGCCACGACACCGGCGTCCCGCCGTTCATGCCCCCGGTGCAGTAGCGGACGATGAGCGCAGCGGGACACCGATTCACGTGCAGCCGGCCGGCCAGCGGAGCGTGGCCCGAGCGGCCCACGCCGAAGGCGTAGGAGCGGGAGCATATGCACCTCGACTGGGGCCCCGAGGTCGAGGCGTTCCGGGCCGAGCTCGTCGCCTTCCTCGACGAGCACGCACCGCCCGAGACTCGCATCCGGCGCGATTTCGCGATGAGCGACACCGACGAGATCATCCCCCGGTGGGCGCGCGACTGGCAGGCGACGCTCTTCGACCACGGCTGGATGATCCCCGGCTACCCGGCCGAGCTCGGCGGCCGGAACGCGACGCCGGTCGAGACCATGGTGTACCTCGAGGAGATGGCCGCCCGCGGCGTCCCACGCTCGCTGCACTTCCCCGGGTACGCGATCGTCGCCCCGAGCCTGCTCGAGTTCGGCACCGACGCGCAGAAGGCCCTGGTCCCGGCGGCGATCCGCGGCGACACGGTGTGGTGCATCGGCATGAGCGAGCCGAACGCCGACTCGGACCTTGCCGGGCTCCAGACGCGGGCGGTGCTCGACGGCGACCACTTCGTCGTGAACGGCCAGAAGGTGTGGACGTCGTACGCGATGGTCGCGGAGCTCTGTTGTCTCTACGTGCGCACCGACCCGGCCGCGCCCAAGCACAAGGGCATCTCGCTCCTCATCGTCGGCATGGACACGCCTGGCATCGACGTCCGGCCGCTCACCCACATCACCGGCAACGCCGACTTCGCCGAGGTGTTCTTCACCGACGTCGAGGTGCCGGTAGAGAACCTCGTCGGCTCGCTCAACGACGGCTGGCGGATCACCCAGGGCTCGCTCGCGCACGAGCGCGCCGGCCTGTGGGTCGAGAGCGTGGCACGGCTGGAGCAGACGATCACCGGACTCGTCGACCTCGCCCACCGGCGCGGGGTGGCGGCAGACCCGATCGTGCGCCGCCGCATCGCCGAGGGCTACCAACGGGCGGCGAGCCTGCGCGCGCTCGGATACAAGGGCTTCACGAGCTTCGCCTCGGGCTCCTCGGCTCCCGAGCACTCGTACATGAAGCTGGCGAGCTCCGAGCTGGGCAAGGAGCTGTGCGAGCTCGGCATGGAGATCCAGGGCGCCTACGGCCCCGTCGTCGACGAGGAGCGGGGCGAGGAGGCAGGCCGCTGGGCACTGAGCTTCTTCGTGAACTTCGCCAACACGATCGCGGGCGGCACCAGCGAGATCCAGCGCAACATCATCGCCCAACGAGTGCTGGGGCTCCCCCGCGCATGAACTTCTCCTTCACCGACGACCAGCTCCTCCTGCGCGACACGGCCCGACAGCTGCTCGCGGCCGAATGCCCTCCGTCGGTGCTGCGCGCGCACCTCGACGACCTCGCCGCGGCCGACGCCCTGTGGACCCACGTCGCCGACTTCGTCCCGCTCGGCGTCGGCCCGATGGTCGATCTGTGCGTGTTCATGGAGGAGCTCGGCTTCGTCGCCGCGCCGGTTCCGTTCCTCGCGACGGCGTGCCTGTACGCGCCGCTCCTCGACGCGGTCGGCGAGCACGACCTCGACGCCGTGCTCGACGGCAGCGCGTCCGGCACGGTCGCGCTCGCCGGCGCCGACGGCGTGTGGCATCCGAACGGCGAGTCGCGCAAGACGTTCGTCCCCGACGCCGCGCGCGTCGACCTCGTCGCCGCCATCGGTGTCGACGGCGCGGTCACGCTGCTCGCATCGCCCCCGGCGCAGCGCGTCGAGACCCTCGACTCCACGCGGTGCCTCTACGACGTCGAGACCGCAGTCCCCGGGACGTCCGCGGGCACCATCACCCGCCGCGCACTCGACGCGGTCCTCGCCCGCGCGACCGTCGCGCTCGCGGCCGAGATGGTCGGGACCGCGCGGCGGCTCTTCACCATGACGCTCGACCACGCCAAGGTGCGGGTGCAGTTCGACGTGCCGATCGGCTCGTTCCAGGCGGTGCAGCACAAGCTCGCCGACGTGAGCCTCGACGTCGAGCGGGCGTGGAGCGCGGTGTACTACGCGGCGATGACCCTCGACGCGGGGGACGACGACGCCGCCCGGGCGGTGCACGTCGCGAAGGCGGCCGCCGGCCAGGCCGTGACCCGTGCCGCCAAGGAGGGCATCCAGATCCACGGCGGGATCGGCTACACGTGGGAGCACGATCTCCACCTCTTCATCCGGCGGGCCTACGGCGCCGAGGCCCTGCTCGGCCCGACCGGCTGGCACCACGATCGGCTCGCTGACCTACTGGTATAGCTATTTCGCACTGAGTGCAGTATGTTTCCGCTATGCCCAGGACCAAGGACCGCCCCGATCCCACCGCGCTCGCGCGCCTGCGGACCGGACGCCTCGTCCGGGAGGCGCGCGGGATCGCGGGGTTGAGCCAGGCCGAGCTCGCCGAGCGCGTCGGGACGAAGCAGTCGGTGATCTCGCGCTGGGAGCGCGGTGTCGAGGAGCCCCGCCTCTCCACCCTCGCCCGGGTCCTGCGCGCGTGCGGCTTCGAGGCCGACCTCGAGTTCCGCCGCCACGACGACGTCGACCGCAGTCAGCTCGGTCTCCACCTCGCGATGACGCCGGCGCAGCGCGCCGCCCACCACCGTTCGGCCGCCGCGGCGATCCACCGGGCGCGCGACGCTCGGCGGGTCGCATGACGCCGCCGCTGGAGTTCGAGCCGGAGCTCGTGTTCCGCGTGTTGAACGACCACGGCGTCCGGTACGTCGTGATCGGCGGCTACGCGGCGGTGCTCCACGGCTCGCCCACGGTCACGGCGGACGCCGACGTGTGCGCGGCGCGAGACCGCGACAACCTCGACCGGCTGGCCGCCGCGCTGCGGGAGACCCACGCCCGGATCCGGACCGAGGCGGTCCCGGAGGGGGTCCCCGTCGCGCTCGACGGTGAGCTCCTCTCCCGGATGGCGATGGTGAACCTCGTGACCGACGGCGGCGCGTTCGACCTGTCGTTCACCCCCACGGCGTTCCCGGAGGGCTACCAACAGCTCGCGCCGCACGCCGTCTCGTACGACCTCGACGGCCTGATCGTCCGCGTGGCGTGCCTCGACGACATCATCACGTCCAAGCGGGCCGCCGATCGCCCGAAGGACCGGGCCATGCTGCCGATCCTCGAGGCCCTGCGGGACGAGATCGAGGCGCGGCAGCAGAGCGGAGGCCGGTGACCCGCGAGGCGAACCGGACTACGATCTGACACGCACGTCAGGTTTCCGGGGGGTGCCCGATGACGAACGTCGATCTCATGGCACTGGCAGCCAGCCGCGGCCGCCTCAGCGAGGCGCCGACGGTGGACCAGGTGACGGCCGAGGTCGTCCGCGGCGCGATGGAGACCATCTGCTTCGAGATGGCCACCTACGTGTCCCGCACGGCCACGACGCCGATCCTCAACCAGTCCAACGAGCGCAACGCGACGATCCTCGACGCCCAGGGCCGCCTCGCCGCGCTCTCGGTCGGGATCCCGCAGTTCATGCTCACGTCGACCCTGCCGGTGCGCTTCGCGCTCGACTACCTCGGCGTCGACGAGTTCCACGAGGGTGACGTGTTCGTCGCCAACGATCCGTACCACGGCGGCGGACACCTCCCCGACTACAACGTCTTCGCGCCGGTGTTCGCCGACGACCCGCACCATCCCGGGCGACGTCGCATGGTGTTGATCGCGAGCATCCAGTGCCATCACGGCGACACCGGCGGCGGTGTGCCCGGCGGATACAACGTCACGGCCACCGACATCTGGGGCGAGGGCGTGCGCTGGCCGGTGCTGAAGGTGATCGACCGCGGGGTCGAGCGCCGCGACGTCCTGCTCGCGCTCTCCACCAACAACCGCATCCCGAGCTACATCGGCGACCTCCGCGCGCAGATCGGCGCGGCGCAGCTCTCCGCCCGCCGGCTCGGCGAGGTCATCGAGACCTACGGCACCGCCACCGTCGAGGAGTCGGTCGACTTCATGATCGACTACGCGGCGCGGCGCGTCCGCGAGGAGGTCGCCGAGTGGCCCGACGGCGTCTACGAAGGTGACGCCTACGTCGACCACGACCCACTCGGCCACCCCGACATCCACCTGCACGTCAAGATCACCGTCGACGGCGAGAACCTCACGATCGACTTCACCGGCTCGGACACCCGCCAGGAGATCCAGGCGTGGTCCACGTTCGGCAACACGCGCGGGTACACCGTCGGCCAGATCGCCTCGATGATGGACCCCGAGATCCCCAAGAACGAGGGCTTCTTCGACCAGATCAAGCTCGTCGTGCCGCCCGGCTGCGTCCTCAACCCGACGCCGGGCAAGCCGGTGAGCGCGGGTACCCACCATCCCGGTGCGGACGTCGGCGAGGTCATCGCGGTCGCGCTCCAGCACGTGCTCCCCGACAAGGCCGTGCCTCAGACGTACAAGACCGGGATCCCGACCGTGATCGTGGGCATCGACCCCGAGACCGGACAGAGCTTCACCGACCACTCCGCCGAGGTCTATGCGGGCTGGTGCAACGCGGCGAAGGGGCTCGACGCGTGGGGCGCGCAGAACGCGAGCTTCGGCAACCTGTGGAAGGCCACGGCCGAGATCAACGAGAGCCTGTACCCGCACGTGCAGTGGAGCCGTGACTACCGCACCGACTCCGGTGGACCCGGGCAATGGCGCGGCCTGTGCGGCTCGCACTACGAGAAGGAGGTCCTCGTCGACGCGAAGGTGTACACGTACGTCGTCGGGATGAAGTACCCGATGCCGGGGATCTGTGGCGGCAAGCCGGGTGAGCCGAACCGAATGGTGATCCGCTACGGATCCGACGACGAGTTCGTCGTGCGCCACACCGCCGACTGGGTGCCGATCGCGGCGGGCGAGCGGATCATGTACGACTACGGCGGCGGCGGCGGGTGGGGCGACCCGCTCGACCGCGACCCCCAGGCCGTGCTCGACGACGTGCTCGACGAGTACGTGAGCGTCGAGGGCGCGACGCGCGACTACGGCGTCGTGCTCACCGGCTCGCTCGCGGAGCTCACGCTCGCGGTCGACGTCGCGGCGACCGAGGCGCAGCGCGCCGAGCGCCGCGGGTGAGCGCGACGGCTCGCAGCTACCGCGTCGGCGTCGACGTCGGGGGCACGTTCACCGACCTCATTTGCGTGACCGACC
>CAZXCB010000124.1:0-10016 GCA_964639075.1 uncultured Bifidobacteriaceae bacterium
GTCTCGGCTCCGGGCAGTGCGCGCAGCACGAGGAACGCCCGGGCGACTCGGGATTGGGCCGAGGCGCTTCGCCTCCGGTTGCCGAGCCGGAGTCTCGGCTCCGGGCAGTGCGCGCAGCACGAGGAACGCCCGGGCGACTCGGGATTTGGAGGTCAGCCGTAGCGGTCGAGGCGGCCCCGGGAGCGGTTGTCGGTCGAGACCGACGGCACGGTGAGGAGCGCGCGGACGAGGGCCGGCCACCCGTCCCACCACGCGATCGTCAGCTGGATGCGATCGTCGTCCGCGGTGACCCGGAGCCGGATCGGCGCCGACGCGAACCGTCCGGCGCGATACACCCGGTGGGGCGGGCGCGGCGGGCCGTACGACACGCGGCGCAGCCGCAGCTCGATCTCGCGGTCGAGGCGGATCTCGACGACCGCGCGGATGCCGCGGTAGCGCACGCGCCGCGCGTCGAGCTCCACGCGGGGAAGCCAGTTGAGGAGCGTGACGCCGCCCAGCCCGATGAGCGCGATGCCGAGGAGCGAGCCGGTGGAGACCACGGCGATGCCGATCAACACGAGCACCGGGCCCGTCAGCCGGAGCGCGAGCCGAGGCCGGAAGACCAGCGTCGGCCCACCGGGCACGCCCGTGTCCCTGCTCGCCACCGGCGTGACCTCGGCGCCGTTGGCGGTGCTCGGGTCACCCATGAGAGCGTCCAGCCTACCGCTGCCGATCGCGGGGCAGGACCGGTGCCGCGCGCACGCAGGCAGCCTCGGCGGGCCCGGTCGGCATCCCGTAGCATCGGGATCCACCGTCAGGGGGACTCCATGCCCGGACCGCAGGAAGTCGAGCGCTTCGAGGCCCACATGAGCGATTCGGACGCGCTCATGTGGAACATCGAGAAGGACCCGCTGCTGCGGTCGACGATCGTCACGGTCCTCTTCTTCGACCGGTCGCCGGACTGGGACACGCTCGTCTCGCGGGTGGAGCGCGGCTCGTGGCTCATCCCGCGGATGCGCCAACGCGTGGCCACCCCCCTGCTGCGGATGGGCCCGCCGCACTGGTCCGGCGACCCGCACTTCGACCTGATGTACCACCTGCGCCGCGTGCGGGCGTGCGAGCCCACCGACGACGCGGTGCTCGACCTCGCGCGCACCGCGGCGATGGCGGGCTTCGACCGATCCCGGCCGCTGTGGGAGTACACGCTCGTCGAGGGGCTCACCGACGGCCGCGCCGCGATGGTGCTGAAGGTCCACCACTCGATGACCGACGGCGTCGGCGGCATGAAGCTCCTGCTCATGCTCTTCGACTTCGAGCGCGAACCGGCCGACCCGACTCCGCTCGACCGGGTCGAGGCCATCCCCACCTTCACCGCGGGCGACCTGATCCTGAAGTCGCTCGGCCACCGGCGCCGGCGCGCGACAGGGATCCTGGCGCGCACGATCGCCGACACGTGGAGCATCACGAACGCGCTCGTCCACCACCCGCGTGAATCGATCGGGCACGCGGCGGAGGTCGGCAGCTCGATCGCCCGCTACCTCGCACCCGCGACGACACCCCATTCCCAGATCATGCGGGCACGCACGCTCGCGCGGTCGCTCGGCACGCTCGACGTGCCGCTCGACGATCTCAAGCGCGCCGGCAAGGCCGTCGGTGGCTCGCTCAACGACGCGTTCGTCGCCGGAGTGGTGGGCGGGCTCGCGAGCTACCACGAGTTCCACGGCGAGCAGGTCGACGACCTGCGGATGGTGATGCCGATCAACGTGCGCGACACCGGCGCGGCCCTGGGCGGCAACCACTTCACCCCGGCCCGGTTCCTCGTTCCCCTCACGATCAAGGACCCTGCGGAGCGGATCGTCGCGCTCGGGCGCCTCACGCGAGAGATCCGCGACGAGCCCGCGGTCGCGCTCACCGACGCGCTGGCAGGGATCCTCAACCAGCTGCCGACCACCGTCACCACGGCGGTGTTCGGGGCAATGCTCAAGGGTGCCGACTTCGTCACCTCGAACGTCCCCGGCGCGCCGTTCCCGATCTACACCGGCGGTGCCGAGCTCGAGCGCATGTACGCGTTCGGCCCGCTGTCGGGCTCGGCGATGAACGTCGTGTTGCTCAGCCACTGCGGCACGTGCTGCCTCGGCGTGAACCTCGACGCGGTGGCGGTCCCCGACCGCGAGGTCCTCCTGCACTGCCTCGAGCAGTCCTTCGCGGACGTCGTCGCCGTCGGCGAGGTCTGAGGGCGCGCCGCTCGGACAGGTGGCGGCCACAGAACATCCCGGCGCCGGGGCGCGCCCGTGGCCCGAGCGGCCCGTGAGCGAAGCGAACAAGAGCGGAACGTCTTGAGGTCGGGCGCGCCGAGTTTCGCGAATCGTGAGAACCCCACGACCGGATGCGCTGGACCATCGGTCGTAGCCTCGCGGTCATGACCGAACCGGGGGACCCGACCCCCCGCCCGGACCGCGGCACGCCCGTCGGTCGGCGCGTGTTCCTCGGCCTCCTCGGCGTCGGGACCGTCGGCGTGCTCGCCGGGTCGACGCTGTCGGACTGGTTCGCGCAGCTGACCAAGAACGACCCGACCGGGATCTCGACGTTCCTGCCCGGCGGCGGCGGTTGGCGCTACTACACCGTGACCGACGGCTACCCGACCCGCACACCGGCGGAGTGGTCGCTGCGGGTCGGAGGTCTCGTCCAGGCCCCGTTCACGCTCACCTACCGCGAGCTGACCGCGCTCGCCCCGACGCGCCTCGACCGCGACTTCCAATGCGTGACGGGCTGGCGCGTCGCCGACGTCCGGTGGACCGGGGTGCGCCTGGCCGACCTGCTCGACCGCGCCGGGGTGGCCCCGGAGGGCACCGCGCTGCGGTTCACGAGCTTCGACGGCACCTACACCGAGAGCCTGACCCTGCGCCAGGCGCGCCGACCCGACGTGATCGTCGCCTACGAGCTGGACGGCAAGCCCATCGGGACGGACCACGGCGGCCCGGTACGCCTGTACGTCGCACCCATGTACGGCTACAAGTCGCTGAAGTGGCTCGACGGCATCGAGGTCACGCGCGAGGTCGTCCCCGGCTACTGGGAACAGCGGGGGTACGACGTCGACGCCTGGGTCGGCGAATCGAACGGGCGCAACGATGAGCGGACCTGAACCGTCACCGTCACGCCCTCGGGATCACCACCCCGCGCGCGTCCCGCGGTTCACCCGCGCCGAACGCATCGCGCACTGGACGAACGCGGTCCTGTTCGGTATCGCGATGGCAACCGGCTTGATGTTCAAGTTCGGGTGGGGCCAGTCCCTCATCCCCGACCGCCTGCTCGCGCGCAACATCCATGTGGCGTCGGGACTGGCGATCCTCGTCTCGTTCGCGGTCGCGGTCGTCGGCCGGTGGGGCCGGGCCCTGCGCGCGGATCTCGGAAGGATCAACCGGTGGAGCCGCGACGACGCCCGGTGGCTGCGCACGTTCGGCGGCGACCGCGATGCCGAGCTCGGCAAGTTCAACCCGGGCCAGAAGCTCAACGCGGCCTTCATCGGCGCGGCGGCGCTGGTCCTCGCCGCGACCGGGTCGATGATGAAGTGGAACACGCCGTTCTCGACCGACCTGCGGACGGGTGCCGACTTCGTGCACCAGTGGTTCGCGTTCGGCGTCTACCTCGCCGTCGCCGGCCATGTCGTCCTCGCGCTGCGCGACCGGGAGTCGCTGCGCGGGATGGTCGGCGGCTCGGTGGCGCGCACGTGGGCCGATCGGCACTCCCCGGTGTGGCTGCGCGAACCGGGCGTGGCGGAGCAGATCGACGTCGCCGAATCGACCGGGGTCGCGCCGGGGGCCGGGACGTAGGCTCGGGCGGTGACCACCGACCCCGCGAGCATCGTCCTGCCCCCCGAGCTGCGCCCCTCCGACGGCCGCTTCGGCTCCGGTCCCTCGAAGGTGCGCGTCGAGGCCGTCGAAGCGCTGGCGGCGCGGGCGCGCGACTACCTCGGCACGAGCCACCGCCAGGCCACGGTCCGCTCGGTCGTCGGCCGGGTGCGGTCGGGCATCGCAGAGCTCCTCGGTCTCCCCGACGGCTACGAGGTGCTCCTCGGCAACGGCGGTACGACCGCGTTCTGGGACGCCGCGAGCTTCGGGCTGATCGAGCGGCGCAGCCAGCACCTCGTCTGCGGCGAGTTCTCGTCCAAGTTCGCGACGGTCACGCGGGCCGCCCCGCACCTCGCCGACCCCGAGGTCGTCGAGTCCGAGCCCGGGACCCACCCGGCCGCGGCGGCGAACGCCGACGTCGACGCGTACTGCTGGCCGCACAACGAGACGTCGACCGGCGTGATGCTGCCGGTCGTCCGCCCCGAGGGCGCCACCGCGGATCAGCTCGTGCTCGTCGACGCGACGTCCGGCGCCGGCGGGCTACGCGTCGAACCGACCCAGGCCGACGTCTACTACTTCGCCCCGCAGAAGAGCTTCGGCAGCGAGGGCGGCCTGTGGCTCGCCGCGATGTCACCGGCCGCGATCGCGCGCATCGAGCGCGTCACCGCCTCCGGCCGGTGGACGCCCGCCAGCCTCGACCTCGGCGTCGCGCTGGCGCAGTCCCGGCTCGACCAGACCTACAACACCCCCGCGCTCGCGACGCTCTTCCTGCTCGCGGACCAGATCGACTGGATGCTCGCCGGCGGCGGGCTCGAGTGGGCGGCCGGTCGCTGCGACCGCAGCGCCGAGATCCTCTACGGCTGGGCCGAGGCGAGCCCGATCGCGACTCCCTACGTCGCCAAGCCCGACGAGCGGAGCCGGGTGGTGGGCACGATCGACTTCGTCGAGCCGGTCGACGCGGCCGCGATCGCGAAGGTGCTGCGCACGAACGGCATCCTCGACACCGAGCCGTACCGCAAGCTGGGTCGCAACCAGCTGCGCATCGCGATGTTCCCGGCGATCGACCCCGACGACATCGCGATCCTCACCCGCGCGATCGACCACGTCGCCGCGGCACTCGCGGGCTGAGGGCGGCCCGGTTCGTTACTGCGCGAGCTCGCTCGCGACCGCCGGAGCCGCCGCCAGCACCGGCGGCGGGGGGACACCGAGTCCGGCGACGAGGTCGTCCACCTGTTCGATGACCTGCGCGCGACTCACCCGCAGCGCCCGGACCTCGTCGGGCCGGGTCGCGGCCAGCTCGTCGTTGCGCACGAGGCGCCGCCACTGCTTCCAGCGCGCGTGCCACGCGATCCAGCCCAGCCCGCCGACCGGCGCCGCGACGAGGGTCGCGATCACCGCGCGGCGACCGTACCGCCGCATCGCGTACGCCTCGGCGCTCCACAGCATCGGGCACAGCAGGAATCCGGCGAGACCCTTCGCGGTCGCCTGCCATGCGGGCTGGCGCACCGCGCGGCTGACGCCGAACAGGACCAGCGCCACCGGGGCGTTCGCCACGACCCCGAACGCGGCTGCCGGACCGAGCACGACCAGCTGACCCTCGAGGCGCCGCCGCACCGATGCGGACGACCCCGCGAAGAGAGAACCCGCGCTCGCCTCGGGAAGCTCGAGCACCCGCAGGTCGGCGTCGTAGCGCGCGAGGTCGTCGGCCAGGCCTCGCACCGCCTCCGAGTCCTCCCCCGCGCGCGCGACGGCCGCGGCCAGGCTCCGGCGGAGCTCGGTGTGGCGCATGTACCGGAGCGGTCCCGCGCGCCGATCGGCGAGGACCGCGGTCGCGGCGCGCTCGAGGAGCCTCGACTCCTCCCACGTCGCGTGGTTCACCGTGACGCGCCGCAGGCGCTCGTCGATCTCCTGGGTCAGGCCCTGCACCGCCGCCCGGGGATCGGCCTCGTAGCGCTCGACCCACGGGTCGATCTCGATCGGGATCCCGAGCTGGATCGCGACCTGGGACCGGAACCGACCCCGGTCCTCGTAGACCATCCCGACCGGCACGACGACGATCCCCCCGACGCCGGCATCGGCTGCGGCCCCGAGCGCGATGCGCGCCGCACCCGTCTTGACCGGCAGGAGCGCAGGACCCTCGTTCAACCCGCCCTCGGGAAACATCGCGAGGTGCGACCCGGACGCCAGCGCGTCGTGGCACGCGGCGAAGATCGACCGGTTCGCCGCGGTCCCGCCGTCCTGGGCCCGGTGGATCGGCACCACTCCCCCGAGCCGGAAGAACCATCGCACCGGTGCCCACTTCCACCACGAGCTGGCCGCGAGGAAGCGCGGGAGCCGGGGGAGCCTCGCGATCAGCACGATCGGATCGGCGAGCGCGTTCGTGTGGTTCGCGACCAGCACCGCCGGCCGATCGGCCGGGTAGGTCTCGGTCCCGGACAGCTCGACCCGCCGGTAGAACACCCGCATGACGACCCACGCGAGCCATTTCAGCGCTCCGTAGACCCTGGGGGCGTCGTGGACCCTCGGCTCCTCCACGTCGGTAGGCTAGGCCGCGCCGCGAACGGCCGCATGCGGGGGGCAGTCATGGGACCACGGGAAGATCCACACGCGCGAGAGCCGAGATGAGCTCGGTGGTGACCGACCACGACGTCGTCGACCGGCTGCTGCGACACACGCGCGTCTTCGGCCGCCTCGACGACGACGCTCGCGCCGACCTGGCCGACGAGATGCAGCTGCGCACGGCGGCGGCGGGCGACGTCGTCATCCGCCAGGGCGATCCGGCCGACGGCCTCTACCTCGTCGCGGGCGGCCGGCTCCAGGTCGTCTACAACGACGACGACGGCACGCGCACCGTGCTCAGCGAGGAGGGCTACGGCTCGGTCACCGGTGAGATGGCGCTCATCAACGACGCGCCCCGCTCGGCCGACGTCATCGCGGTCCGCGACTGCCACCTGCTGTTCCTCTCCAACGACGGGTTCGAGCGGGTGATCGCCGCCCACCCGCACATGCTCCGCAGTGTGACGAGCGCGCTGGTCAACAAGCTCTCGGCCACGGCACGCGGCCGGCGCGTGACCAGCCCCGTCCGCAGCATCGTGGTCGTCCCGCTCGAGGACCCGCGGACCGCCGGCGACATCGCGCGCGCGATCTCTCCCACCCTCACCCGGCTGGTGGAGACACACCGCGTGGTGGACGAGTCGGACGCAATCGCCACGCTCGGGACCTCACCGACCTCGCTCGCCCGGACCAGCTGGTTCGAGCAGCTCGAGCAGTCCAACGACGCCATCGTGTACGTCACGGATCCGGACCCGAGCGTGTGGACCCTCTCGTGTCTCCAGCAGGCCGACGTCGTCGTCCTCGTCGCGGACGCGACCGGGGATCCCGCGCCGCGCGAGGTCGAGGCGCACGTGCGTCGCGGCACCGCGACCGCGCGCACCGAGCTCGTGCTGGTCCACCCGGCCGACACCGACGTCCCCCGCCACACGAGCCGGTGGCTCGCGCGGCGCGCCGTGGACCGGCACCACCACGTCCACGCCGGCAACGCGGACGAAGCCGGTCGTGTCACCCGCCTCCTGCTGAACCGCGGCGTGGGCGTCGTGTTCGGTGGGGGCGGCGCGCGCGGGATCGCCCACATCGGAGTCGTGCGCGCGCTGATCGAGCACGGCGTGCCCATCGACGCGACCGGCGGCACGAGCATCGGCTCGATCATCGCCGGTGCGGTGGCTCGGGGCCTGGCACCGGACGCCGTCGCGACCATGTTGCGCAAGGCCGTCGTCGAGGGGAAGTCCCCGGTCGACCTCACGCTCCCGGCCGTGTCGATCGCCTCCGGCGAGCGGGTGACCGCACGCATCCGCGAGGCCGCCGAGGGCCTCGACATCGAGGACGGGTGGTGCAACTGCTTCGCCGTCTCCACCAACCTGACCACCGGACGCACCCAGCTGCACCGCAACGGCCCGGGCTGGAAAGCGATCCGGGCGAGCTTCTCGATCCCGGGGGTCTTCCCCCCGGTGCCGACCGAGGACGGCGAGATCCTCATCGACGGTGGGATCCTCGACAACCTGCCGGTCGGCGAGATGCGCAAGGCCCACGCGGGCATCACGGTGATCGCGGTCGACGTCGGCGCGGCGCGGGAGCCGCTCACCGCCGCGCTGCCCGAGAGCGGTGTCGTCTCCGGCTGGAGCTACCTGTGGTCGCAGCTCCGCGGCCACACCTACTCGAACCTCGCCGGGCTCCCGAAGATCCTCGTTCGACTCACCGAGCTCGGCGCGCAGTCCGACGACGACCACGGCGACTGCTACCTCCGCCCCGGGACCGACGCGGTGAGCCTCCTCAACTTCAAGGCGTTCGACGAGCTGGTCGACATCGGCCACCGCGACGCCGGTCCCCAGATCGAAGCGTGGCTCGCCTCGCCCGGCGCGCCCACGTTCTGAGCTCGGAGCCCGGGTGCCCGACGCCCCCGCGCTGCCCGACGGCCTCGTCGCCGTCGTCAAGCGCGACTGCCCCACCTGCGTGCTCGTCGGACCCGTGCTCGCCGAGCTGCGGGCGCGGGCCGCGGAGTCGGTGACGGTCTTCTCCCAGGACGACCCGACGTTCCCCGAGGCGACCGGCGGCGCACGGGACGACCGCGACCTCGACGTGAGCTTCGCCCTCGACCTCGACACCGTGCCCACGCTGCTGCGCGTGCAGGACGGTCGGGAGGTGGCGCGCACCGTCGGGTGGAGCCGCGAGCATTGGGAGGAGCTCACGGGCGTCGCAGGCCTCGCGTCGGACCTGCCGCCGCACCGCCCGGGCTGCGGGTCGCTCACCCAGGACCCCGCGATCGCCGCCGCGCGCGCCACGCGCGAGGGCGCGCGCGTCCTCGTCGCCCGGCGCATCGAGCTCGGCGACCAGGAGGACGACGCCGAGGCGATGTTCGAGCGCGGCTGGTCCGACGGGCTCCCGCTCGTCCCCCCGACTCCCGCGCGCGTGGTGCGGATGCTCGCGGGCACAGCCCGCGACCCCCACGACGTCGTCGCCGTCGTGCCTCCCGATCTCGTCGAGTGCACCGTCGAGAAGGTCGCGATCAACGCGGTGATGGCCGGGTGCCGCCCCGAGTACCTACCCGTCGTGCTCGCCGCGCTCGAGGCGGCGTGCACCGACGAGTTCAACATGCACGGCCTGCTCGCGACCACCTGGTTCAGCGGACCCGTGATCGTGGTGAACGGCCCGATCGCCCGCGCGATCGGCATGAACAGCGGCATCAACGCGCTGGGCCCGGGCAACCGCGCCAACGCGACCATCGGCCGGGCGCTCCAGCTCGTGATCCGCAACGTGGGTGGCGGCCGGCCCGGCGAGATCGACCGCGCCACCATGGGCCAACCGGGCAAGTTCACCTGCTGCTTCCCCGAGCACGAGGACGCGCACTGGGAGCCCCTGCACGTCGAGCGCGGGTTCCGGCCCGACCAGAGCGCGGTGACCCTGTTCGCCGGCGAGGGCGTGCGCGGCATCGTCGACCAGATCTCGCGCTCACCGGAGTCGCTCACCCGCACGTTCGCCGAGTGCCTCCGCACCACCGCCCACCCCAAGCTGCCGATCGCGTTCGACGCGATGCTGGTGATCTCGCCCGAGCACCTCCGCGTCTACGCCGAGGCCGGCTGGTCCAAGACGAAGTTCCGCGAGGAGCTGGGCGCCCTGCTCCAGCTCGACGGTCACGATCTCGTCCGCGGCGCGCGCGGCATCGAGGAGGGCCTGCCCGAGGCGTTCGCCGAGCTGGCCCTGCCGAAGTTCCGCGACGGCGGATTGCTCATCGCCCACACCGGCGGCGGCGCCGGTCTGTTCTCGGCCGTCATCGGCGGCTGGGCGAGTGGGACAATGGGCTCCGAGCCCGTGACCCGGGAGGTGGGGACGTGACGACGCTGCTGGACCCGACGAGCGAGCGCACCCCCGGCACCCGGACGCAGGCGGCCCGTCCCGAGTCGCTCGCCGGCGCGACCGTCGGCCTGCTCGACATCGTGAAGGCCCGCGGCGACGTCTTCCTGGACCGGCTCGCCGAGCTGCTCGAACACCGCGGCATCAGGGTGCTGCGCTTCGCGAAGCCGACGTTCACGAAGCCGGCGCCGATCGACCTGCGCCACGAGATCGCGACGAAGTGCGACGTCGTGATCGAGGCCCTCGCCGACTGAGGCTCGTGCACGTCGTGCAGTGTGCACGACA
>CAZXCB010000125.1:0-10004 GCA_964639075.1 uncultured Bifidobacteriaceae bacterium
GACTTCACGATCGCCATCGGCCGGAGTCCGTGCACCTTCGCGAACTCCGAGTCGACGAGCACCATCGCGGCGGAGCCGTCGTTGAGGCCCGACGAGTTGCCGGCCGTGATGCTGAAGCCCTCGATCTCGGGGTGCAGCGGCTTCAGGCTCGCGAGCTTCTCCATCGAGGTGTCACGGCGCGGGTACTCGTCGACCGCGAACGTGACCGTCTCGCCGTCGCGACGCTTCACCTCGATCGGGAAGATCTCCTCCTCGAACTTGCCGGCGTCGATCGCGGCCACCGCCCGACCGTGGGACTCGCAGGCCCAGTGGTCCATCTCCTCGCGCGTGACGTTCGCCTTCTGCGCGGAGTTCCAGCCGACCGTGATCGACATGTCGAACGCGGGGGCGTCCGGCGTCTCGGGATGGCTCGGCGACATCCATTGGGCCATGTCGTCGGTGCCGAGGACCCGCTTCGTCACCATCGGCATGGTCGAGAGGCTCTCGGCCCCACCTGCGATCACGACCCTGTCCATCCCCGCGCGGATGCTCGCGGCCGATCCCTGGACCGCGGCCATGCCCGACGCGCAGTGCCGGTTCAACGCGACGCCCGGCACGTGCTCGAGTCCGAGCTCGACCGCCGCGAAGCGCGCGATGTCGCCGCCGCCCTGGAGCACCTCGCCCATCTGCAGGTCGTCGACGGACTCCGGGTCGATGCCCGACCGGCGCAGCGCCTCCCCCGCCGCGTACCGGGCGAGGTCGAAGGAGGAGACGTCGACCAACGTCCCCTTGCGGGCGGTGCCGATGGCGGTGCGGGCGGTCGAGACGATGACGGCGTCACCCATCGCGGGCGTCCTCCGGGTCCGGGGTCAGAGCCCGGGGATCGTATCCCTGACGTGCGTGTCAGCGTCCCGCCATCCGCGGGACGGGTCAGCCGAGGCGCACCGGACGGACGTGGCCGGCCCGGATCTCCGCGGCCAGCTCCTCGGCGGTGTGGACGACCCGGTCGATCTCGGTCGCGTAGGTGCCCGCCAGCCCCGGACCGTGGGCGTCGCTCGCGCCGACCGCGGGCCGCGGCGCGACCGCGAGCGCCGCGGCGGTGAGCGTGTGCTCCAGCGACGTGGTCTGGGTGCTCGCAGCCTCGATCGCGTGGACCATGTGCCACTGCGGGAGGCTGGCGATCTCGGCGGGGGTCGGCGGCGTTCGCCCGCCCTTCACCGCCCGCTCCCCCGCGTACCGGCGCAACGGGTGCGGCAGCACGAGCGCCGTGTCGGCCTGCTCGCACTCCTCCATCAGCTCCACGAGCGAGTACCCCATCCACAGCGGCTTGCGCAACGGGCCGAACGCGAGCACGTGCCCGACGTCGGTGGTCAGCTCCACGCCGGGGACGAGCGGGAAGTCGAGCAGGCGCGACGCGTCGGCGAGCTCGTCGGCCGGCCAGCGCACGTCGTGCTCGGTGATGCAGAGCGCGTCGAGCCCACGAGCGCGCGCGGTCTCGACGAGCTCCTCGAGCGTCGTGCGCGAGCAGTTCGAGCGCGGCGCCGTGTGCGCGTGCAGATCGATCAGCACAGGACGATCACTCCCGCTCTCGGCCCTTCGGGCCAGGCCGCTCAGGCCCCGCTCGGCGGCCGCGGCATCGGTGCATCGGAGTGCACGCCTCGCTTCGGGTCACTCGACGATGCGTTCGGTGCGGAGGTGGTGCTCGTCGTCGTCGGACGTGAGGCAGCGTCCGGTCGCGAGGTCGAAGCGCCAGTGGTGGACCTTGCACTCGAGCACGCCGTCCTCCACCGTGCCGAAGCGCTCGAGGTCGGCGCGCAGGTGCGGGCACCGCTTCTGCACCAGGTAGTCGCCGCAGCGGAACATCTCGTCGACCGGCTCCGCGAGGCTCGCGTAGTAGCCCTCGCAGTAGGCCATGCGTTCGACGGACAGGCACTTGAAGAACGTGTAGACGTACTCGTTGTACGGGCCGTCCCGGTGGGCCCGGAAGCGGCACGACAGGAACAGCTCGTTCACCCAGTCCTCGATGTGACGCTCGACGAGCGACTCGACGAGCGCTCGGTCCACGTCGATGCGGTGCACGACGGGCTCGCCGTGCCACTCGCGCACCTCGCCGGCGGGGAAGTCGATCAGCACGCCGACGTCGCCGAGATGGAGCAGCACTCTCCCGCCGACGCCCAGGCGGGTGTACGGCGCGAGGTCCAGCAAGGGCGTGAACCAGTCGCGCAGCTCGGCGACGACGTCGTAGCGGCCGCGGGGCCACGACGCCTTCTCGCGCTCCAGCCACTCCGACCAGTCGGCCCGGTACCGCTCGAGGTACGCGCGCTTGTCGGCGAAGATCGCGTCCGGCGCCATCGCCCCGGCCGGATGCTCGATCGTGCAAGCGTCGTGCGTGATGGTGGCGACCGAGCCGGGGACGAGCACGTGCCCCTCGGGCATCCCGGCGGCCGCGAGCGCGTCGACGCACACGTACTGGTCCGGGAAGATGTTGGCCGGGTCGTCGTCGAGGTCGTTGTTCGCCCACAGGTCGTCGTCGAGGAAGCACGGCGGACCCGCGACCGGGAACAGGTACGGCGCCCCGACGTCGTGGAGGTAGTGCAGCGCCCGCTCCATCTGGTCGGCCCGCTTGCGCATGCCGAGCGCGCGCATCTCGTCGGGCGGGAAGTCGTAGACCATCGGGTACCAGATCGCGCCCGAGAACTGGGTGAAGTGCGCGTCGTACGGACCGTGGGACTCGAGCTCGTCGAGGTCGCGGGGCCGGGCGTCGTTCTGGTTCAGCAGCGCGGCCGTGGAGTCCTTGACGACCAGCAGGGAGTCGCCCGCGGGGCCGTCGGCCGGCGCGGTCATCGCGAGGATCGTGACCTCGAGCCCGCCCGGCAGCCGTACCGGCTCGCCGTGGTCGGTCGCGACGATCTCGGTGAAGCCGAGTGCCCGGAGCTCACGTTCGAGGTGGGCGACCCGGAACGCCGGCAGCAGGACCTTCGCCCGCTTGTCGACGTGGGCCGCGAGCCATTCGGGGTCGTAGTGGTCGTGGTGCAGGTGCGAGATGTAGAGGTAGTCCGGCGCGCGGAACGGCGTGACGTCGAGGACGTCGTTGCGCGGGAACGGGAACCACGAGCCGAAGTAGGCCGGGGTGAACCACGGGTCACAGAGGATCGTCCCGCCCTCGGTCTCGATGTGCATCCCGACGTGCCCGAGGAACGTCACCCGCATCGCCCCAGCCTGCCAGACCGCGACACCCGCTCCCGGACTCGCTGCCGCGGGTAGGTTCCCGCGGTCGCGCGTCCCGGGAGAGGTGAGGCGATGCCCGAGTGGGGGGATCTCCAGGTCGACCAGTTGCGGTTCATGGCGAGCCGTCACGGCGAGACGGTCGCGTACCGCGACCTCGACGCCGGCACGAGCATCACGTTCGCGGAGTGGGACGCGGAGTCGAACCGGCTCGCCCGGGGGCTCGTGGCGGCGGGCATCGCGCCGGGCGACCGCGTCTCGATCTACCTGCCCGGCGACGAGGCGCTGCGCTGGATCGTCGCGTACGCCGCGGTCCACAAGGCCGGCGCGATCGTCGTGCCCACCAACACACGACTCTCCGTGCCGGAGGTGTCCACCATCCTCGGCCACGCCGAGGCGGCGGCGATCATCACGTGCGGTTCCCTGCTCCCGACGGCGCTCGCGGTGCAGGCCGAGGTCCCGTCGCTCCGGCTCGTCGTCAGCGCCGGCGGAGCGGGCGCGGGGGTCGAGGACTACGACGCGTTCCTCGCCGACGTCGCCTCGGACCTGCAGGTGCCCCGCGCGCTCGACGACCTCGCCGACATCATGTACACGTCGGGCACGACCGGCCTGCCCAAGGGGGTGGCGGTCCGGCACCGCAACGTCGCGATGATCCCGAACCACGAGCCCGCGTGGACGGGTGCAGGCTGGATCCACGGCGCGCCGATGTTCACCTTCGCCGGGATCGCGTTCATCTACAACCCGATGAAGATGGGCCTCGTCGGCCTGTACCTGCCGAAGTTCGACGCCGGTCGGTGGCTCGACCTCGTCGCGACCGAGCGCCCGCACATGGCGTTCCTCGTCCCCGCGATGGCCGAGCTGCTCGTGGCACACCCGCGCTTCGCGGCACCGGACCTCACGAGCTTGCGCGCGGTGTCGATCGGCAGCGCGCCGCTGGCGCCCCAGACGCTGCTCACACTCCAGGAACGGCTGCCCGACGCGACCGTGTCGAACTCCTACGGGATGACCGAGGCCGGGCCCGCTTACATCGTGATGCCCAAGGACGAGGTCACGAAGCGCATCGGGTCGGTCGGCAAGCCGATCGGGCCGATGCAGCTGAAGGTCGTACGCGAGGACGACACCGAGTGCGACCCGCGCGAGGTCGGCGAGCTGCTCACCCGCATGGAGGGCGCGCAGCGCGAGTACTACAAGGACCCCGACGCCACCGCGTCGACGTGGACCGCCGACGGCTGGCTGCGCAGCGGCGACCTCGCGTACCTCGACGAGGACGGCTTCCTCTACATCGCAGGCCGCAAGAAGGACATGATCATCCGCGGCGGTCACAACGTGTACCCGACCGACATCGAGGCCGTGCTGCTCGAGCACCCCGACGTGCAGGAGGCCGCGGTCGTCGGCATCCCCCACCCGGTGCTCGGCGAGGACATTGCCGCGTTCGTGGTGCTCCGGGATGGCGCGGCGCCCGACGTCGACGCGCTGCTCGCGTTCTGCGCCGATCGCCTCGCCGACTACAAGCGGCCGCGGCAGCTCACCTTCACCGACGAGCTCCCCCGCAACGCCACCGGCAAGGTGATGAAGCACAAGCTCGTCGAGGCGTGAGGCGCGCGGTCGCGGCGCGCTAGGTTCCCCGGCCGACACCTGACGTCGACGTCACCCGGGAGTGATCGTGGCACTGACCGAGCTGAAGGGCACGAAGGGCGACCCGCAAGTCGTGCGCATCGAACGGGGCCCGGTCCGCGTGTTCGCGCAGGCGCTCATGGACGCCGATCCGGTCTACGAGGGCGACGACGCGCCGGTCCCGCCGACGTTCCCGTTCGTGATGCCGTTCTGGGGCTCCGACGGCACCGGCGGCGCGGCCGGGCTGCCGATCGAGAAGCTGCGCGGTCCGGGTCGGGCGATCCTCCACGGTGAGCAGGCCTTCGAGTACTTCCGGTGGCCCCGGGTCGGCGACGTCCTCGAGGGCACGTCGGAGTCGAGCGGCGGCACGCTCGAGTTCTACGTGCAGGAGACCACCTGGAAGGACCAGGCCACCGGCGAGCCCGTCGTGAAGAACATCTTCACGCTCGTCATCAACTGCCGGGCGTCCTGACTGATCCGGACCTGGGGCTACCAGCCGATGTCGATGAGGAAGCTCGTCACCAGACCGACGGTGGTCTCGGGGTTGTCACCGGCCGCGTGGTGACCGGCGGCCTGGATCGTCGCCAGGCGCGCGTCCGGGATCAGTGAGGCGATCTCCTCGGCACCCTCGTTCGAGAGCACGTCGCTGCGGGAGCCGCGCAGCACCAGCACCGGGCACGTGAACCGGCGGATGTCCTCGTCGAGCCCCGCGACCAGCTGACGCCAGCCGCCCTCCGAGACCGATTCCCCGTCGCTCTCGCGCAGCCGCTTCGAGTAGCCGTGCTTCCACTCCCACCGTCCGTCCGGGCGCTGGCGGAGGTTGCGGGTGAGGCGGCTCGGGTCGGAGCGGGTGCGGTTGGGCAGGTACTCGGCGATCGCGTCCGCGGCCTCGTCGAGGTCCGCGAACGAGTCGTGGGCGGACATGAACGCGAGGATCCGCTCCACGCCGCGGTCCTCGAGCCGGTGGGCGATGTCGACGAGCACGATCCCCGCGACGAGCTCGGGATGCGACGCGGTCACGGTCATCGACACCAGCCCGCCGAGGGACGCGCCGACGAACACCGCGCGCTCGAAGCCGAACTCCGCCATGAGCCCCGGGAGCGTCGACGCGAGCGCCTGGCGGGACATGTCCTCGATCGGATCGCTGTCGCCGTGCCAGGGAAGGTCGGGCGCGAGCACGTGGTGGCTGACGCCGAGCGCGGCGCCGAGCTCCTCCCACATGTACGCGGTCTGGCCGCCACCGTGGAGACAGACCACGGGCGGTGCGCTCGCCGGGCCCCACTCGAGGTAGTGGACCTGCCGGTCGTCGACGAGCACGAAACCGCTGCGACCTGCCGTCGGGATGTCGTGACGAGGGACGTTCGACTGGAGCTCGGCGACCATGCCGCCATCCTGGCACGGCGCTCGCCGGCCGGGCATCACGCGTCACGCCGAGGATCGCTACGGTGACGTCATGTCGAGTCTCGACGCATGAGCGCCGGCGCGAGCGCGGTCCCGGTCGACGACGCGCCCGTCGTGCGCATCGGCGACCCGGGCCTCCCCTACCGAAGGCTGATTCGCGTCGTGCGCCGGGACGCGACCACGGTCTGGGGCGGCCTCGAGGACGACTTCCCCCACTACGACGTCACGCTCCGGCACGACGGCACCCACGTGACCGACGTGACGCTCGACGCTCGACGCTGGCCGTGGGCCACGTGTCCCGACGCGGGCGCGAACCTCGCCCGGCTCGTGGGCATGGAGCTCTCGGACCGCTGCACCGCCGTCGCCGCGGTCACCGATCCCCGGCAGCAGTGCACGCACCAGTTCGACCTCGCCGGGCTCTGCGTCTCGCACGCGGCGCGCGGCGGCGAGCGGCGCGAGTACGAGGTCGCGCTCGACCCGGAGCTCGGCGGCATGCGCCCGCGCCTCTGGCGCGACGGCGAGCTGGTGCACGAGTGGACGCTGAGCCCGGGCGCGGGGCCGGGTCGGGTGCTGGTCGCGCCCGCGCCGTTCACCGATGCGCCCTGGAAGGGCGGGTTCATCCGCTGGGCGGACACCACCTTCCCGCCGCTCGAGGCCGAAGCCGCGATCGTGCTGCGCCGCGCGTGCGACATCGGGATGGGACGCGGCATGGACCTCGAGGCGATCGACGTCGCGGAGGAGCTCGCGGGGATCATGACCGGCGTCTGCTACTCGATGCAGCCGGCCGCGATGCCCGTCGCGTTCCGCAACCGCGGCACCATCCGCGACTTCGGCACCCACCGGGACGCCCTCCTGCGCGGCCGCGGCGGCTGACCGCTTCCCGCCGATCGCCGCGCGCGACCCGACGCGGCCGGGCCGGGCTACGTTTCGCGGCGGTGCAGGGCTACGACGCGTTCATCTCGTACAGCCACTCGGCTGACGGCGCGTTCGCGCCCGCCCTGCAGAACGGGCTGCAGCGACTCGCGAGACCGTGGAACCGGCGGCGCGCGCTCGAGGTCTTCCGCGACCAGACCGGGCTGTCGGTCACGCCCCACCTGTGGCCGTCGATCGTGGCGGCGCTCGACACCGCGGAGTGGTTCGTGCTGCTCGCGTCACCGGAGTCCGCGGGCTCGGAATGGGTCGGCAAGGAGATCACCCACTGGCTCGAACGTCCCGGCGGCCGGGACCGCATCCTGCCCGTCGTCACCGGCGGCGTCTTCGAGTGGGCCGACGACGGGTTCACCGCCGACAGCACCGCGGTGAATCCGGCGCTGCGCGACGCCTTCACCGACGAGCCCTTCTACCTGGACTTCTCGTGGGCGAGGACGTCGGACCATCTCGACCTCGCGAACCCCCGGTTCCGCGATTCGGTCGCGGCGCTGGCCGCACCGATGCACGGCAAGTCCAAGGACGACCTCGTCGGAGAGGACATCCGGCAGTTCAAGCTCGCACGCCGGTTCCGCCGCGCCGCGGTCGCGGGACTCGCGACGCTCACTGGTGCCGCGGTCATCGCCACGCTCCTCGCGCTGAACCAGAAGCAGCAGGCCGACGACAACGCGGCGCAGTCCCGTGCACGCGAGCTCGCGACCCGCGCGCGCAGCACGATGGACGACGATCCCGGTCTCGCCGCCCTGCTCGCGGTCGAAGCGAACTACCCGAACGGGGCGACGACACCGATCGACGTGCCCGAAGCGCGCGTCACGCTCGGATTCGCGCTGCGGAACCGGCAGTGGGCCGCCGTCACGCGCGTCGGTCCGCGCATCACCGCGCCGGCCACCCACTTCGTCCGGGCGGACCGCCGGCGCCTCGCAACGATCGACTACACCACCTGCACGTGTCCCCCGAGCTGGTGGGATGCGCGGACGGGACATCCGGTGAAGGCGCCCGCGTCCGCGCCGGAACCTGCGCGGCTGTTGGAGCCGTTCGGCTCGAACACGAGCACGGGCGGCGCGGTGGCGTACTCGCCGCCGATCTTCGGCGAAACCCCGATCACCAACCCCTTCACCGTCGACCGGGCGAGCGGGATGCTCATCGGACGGGACACCGGCAGCCCCGACCTCATCGTGCAGCCGCGTGCCGGTGGCCCGGTGGCGAGTCGCCTCCTCGCGCCGCCCGGGGTCGAGCTCGCCCTCGTCACGGCCCTGCGGACCGGCGAGGTCGTTGCGCTCAGCACGACCGGTGAGCTGTACGCATGGTCACGCACCGCGGGCGGTCCGGCACGACGCATCGCCGACACCGCCTTCGAAGGGCGCAGCGTGCGTTCCGTCGTGGCGGCCGGCGACCATCGGATCCTCGTCGAGTCGGCCACGGTCCCCGGCGGCGTCCGGAACGTCGCGCCCTGCTCGCGCGTCTGCTTCGACACCACCGCCACCGTGTCCGACGTCCCGCCCTTCTCCTTCGTCGGATCCCAGATCACCTCGCCGCGCCTCGACCTCGTGGACCTCGGCACCGCCGCGGGATCGACGCCGCCCCAGGTGGTCACGAGCTTCCTCGACCCCGCCGTGACGGTGCCCGGGACCTACACGGTGGCACCGCCGACCCATGGGCACCGGTACGTGGCCTCGCGGTCGATCGCCCAGGACGAGTTCGGCGGCGCGCTCGTGCACGTGTGGGACATCGACGCCGGCCGGCTCGTCGCTGCGATCCCGAGCTTGGGCCCGACCGACCTCCGGTGGCTGGACGCCACGACGCTCGCCGTCGCCTCGGCGCGCGGCATCGAGGAGTTCCGGCTCAACGTCCCACGGGTCCATCCGGTCCCGACCGCCGACCTCGCCGTGTCGGCCGACGGGCGGGTCACGGCGACGCTGCCCGACACGGCCGCCGCGACGACACCCACGCGCTTCGGCGTCGGGGTCCGGCCGCGGAGTGGTCCGAACCCGGCTGGCGCCGCGGCGCCGCCCCGGCGCGCGGCCAGCCCGGGCGCGCTCGCGCTCAGCCGTGACGGGAGGCTCGCCGCCGACGTCCGGGAGGGCCAGGTCATCTCCTGCGTGACGGTCGGCGTCTGCCACGGGCCCACCTCGGTGCGCGTGCGGCGGCTCGGACGGGCCTCGGTCCTCCAGACGTATCCCGACGCCACGACGGCGGCGTTCGACCCGACCCGGCCTCGGCTCGCGATCGGCCGCGCTCACGAGCTCCGGTTCGTCGACACCCGTAGCTGGCGTCGCACGCGGACCCTGCCGCTCCCCGGCGTCACGCCGCGCCAGATCGTCTGGACTTCCGACGGTGCCGTGGTCGTCGTGCGGGGTCACGACGACGCCGGCAACTCGGTCGTGGTCTCGGTCGATCTGGCCACCGGGAAGCCCCGGGCCGTCACCGGCCTTCAGGACGGCGACGGCGTCGCGGTCGCGCCGGACGGTCGCACGATCGCCACGGCCGGCCGGGGTGGCATCGTGCGGCTCTGGGCCCGGCGCGGCGCACGCGTCGGGCGCACGCCGATCGCGTCGTTCCCGGCCGACAGCCAGTCGTTCAGCGGGATCGCGTTCAGTCCCGACAGCCGGCTTCTCGTCACCAGCGGCCACGCGACCGCGATCTGGGACCTCACGAACCGCGATGCGCCCCGTCGCCTCGACGTGCTGACCGACCTGCCGGCACTCGCGCGCGTCCGCGAGAGCTGGGCCGGCGCCGATCAGCAGGGGTTCGACACGCGCTCGCGATGGGGGCTCGTCACGTTCGCGCCGGACGGCCGCTCGCTGATGATGGCGGGGCCGTCGGGCGTGGTCGAGCTCGCGGACTTCGACCCCGCGCTC
>CAZXCB010000126.1:0-7404 GCA_964639075.1 uncultured Bifidobacteriaceae bacterium
CACGAGGATCGAGCGGAACACGATCATCAGCAGCAGGAACGCGCCGAGCACGACGATCCCGATGCAGAGGAACAGGCGCTCGGAGATGCGGTCGGTGACGTCGATGAGCGAAGCGGTCGCCCCGCCGACGAAGACCCTCCCGGCGATCGGGGTGCCCGCAGTCGTGTCGGGGATGACGGTCGAACGGAGGTCGCGCACCAGCGCCTGGGTCGACGGCGCGTTCGGCGCGCGCTTCGGGGTGACGAGGAGCACCGCCGCGTTCTCCGTCGGGCTCGGGATCGGCGGCGTCACCGACGCGACGTCGTCGTTCTTCCCGATCGCCGCCGCGAGCGTTTCGACCGCCGCGACCTCGGCGCCCGCGTTCGCGCGAGTCGGCTGCGGCAGCCCGACCGCGACGAGGAGCGGTCCGTTGGCGCCGGATCCGAAGCCCTCGGTGACGAGGTCGTAGGCCTTCCGCTGTGTGAACGCGGCCGGTGCGTCACCGTCGTCGGCGAAGCCCAGCCGCAGGTCGATGACCGGCGACGCGAGCACGGTCAGCACGACGAGGGACGAGACGAGGCAGAGCACGGCATGCCGGGAGACCACGTGCGCGAACCGGTACCAGAGCCCGCCGACGTCCTCCGACGCCTCCGCGCTGTGGTGCCGGCGCGTGATGCGCGGCCCGGCGATGCCGAGGATCGCGGGCAGCAAGGTGAGCGCGGCCACCACCATGACACCGACGTACAGCGCGGCCGAGAAGCCGAGCGTCGCGACGTAGGGGATCCCCGCGAGCGCGAGCCCGGCGAGTGCCATCGCGACGCAGCAGCCGGCGAACAACGACGCGGCGCCGGCGGTGCCGACCGAATGGCCGATGCCGTCGAGGTGGCCCATGCCCTCGTCGCGATTCTGGAGGTACCGGCTGACGACGAGCAGCGAGTAGTCGATCCCGACGCCGAGCCCGATCATGGCGCCGAGGATCGGCGCGACCGTGCCGACCGTCGTGTGCGCCGCGATCAGCATGAGCGTCAGGCTCGAGACCGCGACCCCGAACAGCGCCGCGCCGATCGGCAGGAACGCGGCGAGCAGCGAGCCGAACAGGAACAGCAGGATCGCGACGGCCGCGATGATGCCGACGAGCTCGGACACGTCGGTCGCGCCGCCCTGGGAGTTCTGGATGTCGACCACGGTGCCGCCGAGCTCGACCTGGAGTCCCGCCGCGAGGGCCGGCGCGCGGGCCGCTTCGAGCTTCGAGAACGCCGACTTGGGCACGTCGGAGATCTGCCCGGAGTAACGGACGGTCGCGAGCGCGATGCGCCCGTTCGCGGAGACCCTCGGAGCTGTGCCGAACGGGTCCGACACCGCGGCCACCCCCGGCAGCGCGCGGACCTTCGCGAGCATCTCGCCGACCGCGGCCTCCGCCGCCGGCGTGGCCACCTTCGCGCCCGGCTTCGCGGCGACGACGATCGTCGCGGTCGGGTTCTGCTGGGTCGGGAACCGCTGCTCGAGGAGGTCCGTAGCTGCCTGCGAATTCGTGCCCGGCACCGTGAACACGTCGCGGTAGACGTCGTGCAGCCCCGAGGCCGGCACGGCCAGCGCGACGAGGACGAGCAACCACGCGCCGACAACCCACCACCGGTGCCGGGCCATGAACCGCCCGACGCGCGCCAGCCCGCGCGGCGGCTCGTCGGCTACCGCGGCTGGGCCGCCAACAGGTTGAGCGCCGATCCCGCGTTGAACCACTCGATGTGCTCCCCGGACATGGTGTGGGTCGTGGTGACCTCGTCCGAGGTGCCATCGGCGTGGTGCAGGACCACCTTGACCGGCCGCCCGGGTGCGAGCTCGGCCAGCCCGACGATGTCGACGGTGTCGTCGGCGCGGACCCGGTCGTAGTCGGCCGGGTCCGAGAACGTCAGGGCGAGCACACCCTGCTTCTTGAGGTTCGCCTCGTGGATGCGCGCGAACGAGCGCACGATGACCGCTTTGGCCCCCATGTACCGCGGCTCCATCGCCGCGTGCTCACGCGACGAGCCCTCGCCGTAGTTCTCGTCGCCGATCGCGACCCAGTCGATGCCCGCCTCCTTGTACCGCTTGGCGAGGTCCGGCAGCGGCACCTCGGCGCCGTCCCGGACGTCGACGCCGACGCCCGACTGCCCCGGGACGAACGCGTTGTTCACCCCGATGAAGAGGTTGCCGGAGATGTTCGTGAGGTGGCCGCGGAACTTCAACCACTTCCCGGCCGGCGAGATGTGGTCGGTCGTGCACTTGCCCGCGGCCTTCATCAGCACACGCAGGCCCCTGTAGTCCGTCCCGTCCCACGCCGCGAACGGCGTGAGCAGCTCGAGCCGTTCGCTGCCGGGTGCGACGACGATCTCGACCTGCGTGGGGTCCGCGGCCGGTGCGACGAACCCGGACTCGCCCGGGTCGAAGCCCTTCGCGGGCAGCTCGTCGGCCGCCGGCGCGACGAGGCGAACCTCGGAGCCGTCGGCCGAGGTGATCGGCTCGCGCACGAAGTCGACGTCGAGCCGTCCGGTCAGCGCCATCGCGGTGACCGTCTCGGGCGAGCCGATGAACGACAGCGTCGAGGGGTTGCCGTCGTTGCGCGCCGGGAAGTTGCGGTTGAACGACGACACGATCGTGTTCGTCTCGCCCTTCCGGATGTCGTCGCGCTGCCACTGTCCGATGCACGGACCGCATGCGTTCGCGAGGACCGTGGCGCCGATCGCCTCGAGATCCGCGAGGAGGCCGTCGCGCTCGATGGTGGCGCGGACCTGCTCGGACCCGGGCGTGATCAGCAGCGGCGTCTTCACCCTCAGGCCCGCGGCCGCGGCCTGGCGCGCGACGTTGGCGGCGCGGCCGATGTCCTCGTAGCTCGAGTTCGTGCACGAGCCGACGAGCGCGGCCGAGATCCGCGCGGGATACCTCTCGGACTCCACCGCCGCCCGGACCTGCGAGATCGGCCGGTCGAGGTCGGGCGTGTGCGGGCCGACGAGGTGCGGCTCGAGCCCGGAGAGGTCGATCTCGATCACCCGGTCGTAGAAGCGCTCCGGCTCCGCGTCCACCTCGGGATCGTTGCGGAGGTGCTCCGCGCAGTGGTCGGCGAGGTCCGCGAGCTCCTCCCGGCCGGTGGCCTTCAGGTAGCGCGCCATCGCGGCGTCGTAGTGGAACAGCGAGCAGGTGGCGCCGATCTCCGCGCCCATGTTGCAGATCGTGGCCTTGCCGGTGGCCGAGATCGACGCCGCGCCGGGGCCGAAGTACTCGACGATCGCGCCGGTGCCGCCCTTGACCGTGAGGATGCCCGCGACCGTCAGGATCACGTCCTTCGCGGCGGCCCACCCGGACAGCTCGCCGGTGAGCCTGACACCGATCAGCTTCGGAACCCTGGTGTTGAACGGCCACCCGGCCATGACGTCGACCGCGTCCGCACCACCGACGCCGATGGCGATCATGCCGAGTCCACCGGCGTTCGGCGTGTGGCTGTCGGTGCCGACCATCATCCCGCCCGGGAACGCGTACTGCTCGAGCACGACCTGGTGGATGATGCCGGCGCCCGGCTTCCAGAAGCCGATGCCGTACTTCGCGCTCACCGAACGGAGGAACTCGTAGACCTCGGAGTTCGCGTCGAGGGCGTTGCGCATGTCCGCGTCCGCGCCGACGCGCGCCTGGATGAGGTGGTCGCAGTGGACCGTGCTCGGCACCGCCACCGTCGGCAGCCCGGCGAGCGTGAACTGGAGCAGCGCCATCTGCGCGGTCGCGTCCTGCATCGCGACGCGGTCCGGGCGGTAGTCGCCATAGTCGACGCCGCGCTCGAAGCCGATCGTCTCGACGTCGTCCGCGTGGGCGGCGAGGACCTTCTCGGCAAAGGTCAGCGGGCGGCCGAGGCGGCGGCGGGCGACCTCGGTGGCGCCCGGATAGCGCTCGTACGCGGCGCGCACGAGCTCGATGGGCGTGGTGGGGCCCACGGTTCCGGATGAGGCGGTCTCAGCCATGACTGACTCCAGTGCGATGAGGGGCGGGGAACTCGACTTCCAATGCGGTCGACCGGGCCGGGTACCGGTGCTCGGAGACCATGACCGCCGCGCCGGCGCGATCGTAGGTGACCCTCCGGCAGGCGAGCAGCGGGTCGCCGGCGTGACCACCGAGCCGACGGGCCTCGCCGCGGTCCGCCGCGGTCGCGGTGATCGTCTGCACGATGCGGCCGACCTCGACACCGTGCAGCGGGAGCAGGTCGTAGAACGGCGCGCGCTCGGCCTCGGCGCGCGACACGCGGGCTCCGAGCTCGACGGGCAACCAGATCGTGACGAGCGCGAAGGGATCGTCGCCCGCGAGGTTCAGCCGCAGCACGCGCAGCACCTCCGCGTCCTTGGCGATCCCGAGGGTCTTCGCGACCTCCGTGGGCGCGGCCTCGAAGCCGAACTCGAGGATGCGCCGACCCGGTGCCGCACCCGCGGCCTCGAGCGCGGCCTCGATGGTGGTGACCCGGCCGAGCGGCTGGCGGATCGGATCGGAGGCGACGAACCACCCCGAGCCCCGCCGGCTGTCGACGAGGCCTTCCTCGCGCAGCAGGTCGAGCGCGCGGCGGACGGTCACGCGGGAGACGGAGTACCGCTCCCCCAGCTCGGCCTCGCTCGGCAGGGCGCCGACGCGGCCCGACGCGATGTCGGAGCGGAGGTCGTCGGCGACGTCGAGGTAGCGCACAACTTGTATTGTACTTGTATGGCACTCAACAAGTCAAGCGGCGCTCAAAGTCCCGGCGCCTCGGGGTGTCACGGCACGGTGATGGTGCCCTTCATCGTGGTCGGGTGGAACTTGCAGTGGAAGTCGTACGAGCCCGGCTCGGCACTCACGTCGACGTCGTCGGACTTGCCCGACTCCAGGTCCTTGTCCACGTTCAATCCCTCGACGGTGAGGTTGTGCTCGACGGCACCGGAGTTCGTCACGTGGAGCGTGGCGCCGCCCGCCGCGAGGCTGGGCGTGGTCGGCGTGTACGAGAAGTCCTTCGCGGTGAGCTGCGTGACCGGGCCGCCCTTGGCCGCGGTCCCGGCCGCCGACGTGGACGACGCCTCGCCACCTCCGTAGGACGAACCCCCCGAGGACGAGTCGGACGAGCTCCCGCAGGCGGCCAGCGCGAGGGCGGCCCCGACGAGGCCGAGGATCGTGAGCAGACGACGCATGACCGCGCTCCCAGGTCGGTGGTGGGGTGCTTCATCGTCCCCCAACCGCCGGCCCCCGTCCATTGGACCTCGGTCCTACGACCATGACATCGTCCAATGTCAATTATCTCAACTTGATTAGTTGGGATAATTGGTTTAGGGTCGCCCGCCGTGCTGAGAACCCGCTTTCTCCCCGCCCGATCGTCCGTTGCCGTGCTCGTGGGCGCGCTCACCCTGGTCGCCGCGTGCGGCAGCTCGTCCGACAGTGCGTCGAGCGACTCGAAAGACACCGGCACCTCGTCCTCGACGGCATCGACCGCCCCGGTCGACCTCCGCCTCGGCTACTTCCCGAACGTCACCCACGGCGCCGCGCTCATCGGCCTCGAGGGCGGGTACTTCCACGAGAAGCTGGGCTCCAACGTCACGCTGAGGCCGCAGTCCTTCAACGCCGGCCCCGACGTCGTCACCGCGCTCTTCGCCGGCGCGCTCGACGCGTCCTTCATCGGGCCCGGTCCGTCGATCAGCGCCTTTCAGAAGTCGAGCGGCGACGCGATCCGCATCGTCAGCGGCGCGGCGTCGGGCGGCGCGTTCCTCGTCGTGAAACCGTCGATCACCAAGCCCGCGGACCTGAAGGGCACGAAGATCGCGAGCCCGCAGCTCGGCAACACGCAGGACATCGCGCTGCGCAGCTGGCTGAGGTCGAAGGGTTTCACCACCGCCACCAACGGCGGCGGTGACGTCTCGGTCGTGCCGCAGGACAACGCCCTCACGCTGACCGCGTTCCAGCAGGACCAGATCGACGGGGCGTGGGTCCCCGAGCCGTGGGCAACCCGCCTCGTCAACGAAGGCGGCGGCAAGGTGCTCGTCGACGAGGCCAGCCTCTGGCCGAACGGACGGTTCGTGACCACCGACGTCATCGTCACCAAGAAGTTCCTCGACGAGCACCCGGACGTCGTGCAGCAGCTGATCGAAGGCGAGATCGCCGCCATCGATCTCGCCCGGACCGACCGTGAGCAGGCCGAGGCCTACGTCGCGAGCGGGATCCAGAAGGCGACGGGCAAGTCGATCGCGCCCGACCTCGTGACCGCGTCGTTCGACTCCATCACCTTCACCGTCGACCCGGTTGCGACGTCGTTGGTGAAGAACGCCAAGGAGTCGAAGGCGCTCGGCTTCACGACGTCCGCCGACGTGAAGGGCATCTA
The DNA here is from genome assembly GCA_964639075.1 of uncultured Bifidobacteriaceae bacterium. Lineage (GTDB taxonomy): Bacteria > Actinomycetota > Acidimicrobiia > IMCC26256 > JAENVU01 > JAENVU01. The sequence continues at coordinate 6,332 of CAZXCB010000126.1, forward strand.
CGACTTGTCGATCCTGAACGGGATCCTCGAGGCGGAGGGCAAGCCGACCTACCAGGGCACCTGACCCGCACAGCACCGCGGCGACACGACATCATCCATCGACCTTCTGGGGAGAAACATGGTCGACACCACCGGCACCATTCAACCCATCGACGACCAGCGACGACGACCTCGCTCCGTCGAGCCTGGCATCGAGGGAGACGGAACCCCAGCCGTCTCCCTCGATGCCGTCTCCAAGGTCTTCGGGACGACCGCCGACGCGACTCCTGCTCTCGACCGGATCTCGCTCGACGTGCGCCGCGGTGAGTTCGTGTGCGTGCTCGGCGCGTCCGGATGTGGCAAGAGCACGCTGCTCAACCTCGTGGCCGGCCTCGATCGCCCGACGGCGGGGGTCCTGCAGGTCGCCGCGGATCGGCCGGCGCTCATGTTCCAGGAGGCCGCGTTGTTCCCGTGGCTCACCGTCCAGGGCAACGTCGAGCTGGCGCTCAAGCTCGGGGGCGAGACGAAGGCCGCTCGCACGACCCGTGTGCACGAGCTGTTGCAGCTGGTGCATCTCGACGACTTCGCGTCCAAGCGTCCTCACGAGCTCTCCGGCGGCATGCGCCAGCGGGTCGCGCTGGCCCGAGCCCTGGCGCAACGCAGCGAGCTGCTGCTCATGGACGAACCGTTCGGCGCGCTCGACGCGATGACCCGCGACCTCCTGCACGACGAGATCGAGGCGTTGTGGGCCTCCACCGATCTGACCGTGCTCTTCGTCACGCACAACGTGCGCGAGGCGATTCGCCTCGGTGACCGGGTGGTGCTGCTCTCGAGCCGACCGGGCCGCGTCGCGCACGAGTACCCGATCGACATCCCGCGGCCGCGCCGCATCGACTCGGTTGAGGTCGCGGCGCTCGCCGCCGAGATCACCGACCAGCTCCGGCGAGAGGTGGCCCGCCATGGCAACGGTGACTGAGCCGACCGCGGGACACCGGGGCCCGAGCGGCCCGGTGCCGCAGGCACCAAGAGCGGAAGAAGAAGGTGGCCCGCCATGGCAACGGTGACTGAGCCGACCGCGGGACACCGGGGCCCGA
>CAZXCB010000126.1:7504-9944 GCA_964639075.1 uncultured Bifidobacteriaceae bacterium
GCACCAAGAGCGGAAGAAGAAGGTGGCCCGCCATGGCAACGGTGACTGAGCCGACGCTGGATCGAGAGCTCGCCGGGCTCGACGCGCTCGAGCTCGCCGTCGACGCGGGTCCGGGCCGTGCCGCGCGCATCTGGGCGGCGGCGTGGCCGAAGCTGGGCGCGATCGCGATCGGGCTCGGCGTCTGGCAGCTCGTCGTGTGGTCGGGTTGGAAGCCGGAGTACGTGCTCCCGGGTCCGACCGACGTCATCCCGCTGCTGTGGCAGGACTTCGACACCTACTCCGAAGCCGCCAAGGTCACGATCCAACGGGCCGTCGTCGGCTTCACCCTCGCGGCGGCGGTCGGTACGGTGCTCGGCGCGCTGATCGCGCGGAGCAGGGTGCTGCGCTCCGCGATCGGGGCCATGGTCACGAGCCTCATGACGATGCCGTCGATCGCGTGGTTTCCCGCCGCGATCGTGCTGTTCGGTTCGTCGGACGCCGCGATCCGCTTCGTGATCGTCATCGGCGCGGCACCGTCGATCGCGAACGGGTTCATTGCCGGCGTCGACAACACGCCCCCGATCCTGATGCGGGCCGCGCGGGTCCTCGGCGCCCGAGGGTGGAAGCAGTTCCGGTACGTCGTCCTCCCCGCCGCGCTCCCCACCTACGTGAGCGGTCTCAAGCAGGGTTGGGCATTCGCGTGGCGCAGCCTCCTCGCGGGCGAGCTCCTGGTCCAGATCGGCGGGCAGGGATCACTGGGGCGCGAGCTCACGAACTCGGCCCAGTTCGCCGACTACTCCGGCATGTACGCCGCCATGATCGTGATCCTGCTGATCGGCATCGCGGCGGATGCCGTCTTCGGCTTCGCCGAGCGGCGGATCCGGCGCCGGTACGGGCTGGTCGACCCGGCCGCGGCCTGATGGCGTAGGTCGAGCGGGCCCATTTGCCCGATCCCTCCTTCAGGCCCCGGGAGCCCTGCCGATACCTCCCGCATGGCGCCAGCGGCGCGGGAAAGCGCAGGGACGACGATCAGCCTGATCGTCACGTTCGTCCGACATCACGCGGGCGAGGAAGGTGTCGCGCGCCTGCTCGAGCTCGCGGGTGACACCCGACCCCTGAGCGAGCTCGAGGACGAGCAGCGCTGGAGCACGTACGAGCAGAAGATCGCGCTCATGGAAGCGGCGTCGGTCGTCCTCGACGACCCGGACGTGATGATCCACATCGGGGAGTCCGCGCTCGAGCACCAGGTCGGGCCGGGCATCCGCATGTTGATCCGCCGCCTCGGATCACCGCGCATGGTGCTCGCCAACGTCGCGCGCGCGTGCCCGAAGTTCTCCACGGTCGCGACGATGACCGCCGAGCACCTCGGCAAGGACGACGCGATCGTCACCTACCGGCTCGACCCGGAGAAGACGCCGAACCGGTTCGACTGCCAGCTCAACATCGGATTCATCCGCACCATCGGCCCGATCTTCGGCATCCCGCCACTCGAGGTCGAGCACCCCGAGTGCCAGGTGCTCGGCGCGCCGGTGTGCCGCTACGTGGTGCGGTGGACGAACCCGCGCGGACGACGGCGGCGCGAGAAGGCGCGCGAGCGTGCGCTCCAACACCAGGTCGACGAGCTCGAAGCACAGCTCGCGCTCCTCCAATCGACGACCTCGGACCTCGTCTCGGCCGACGAGATCGACGACGTGCTCGCGCGCATCGTCACCCGCGCCGGGTCGGCGACCTCGGCGACCCGGTACCTGCTCGCGCTCTACGACACGGTGCCGGTGAACGAGCGCCTCCACGCCGACGGCATCGAGCCGGACGCGATCGTCACGACCGCGGCCGAGATCCTGCGCGCGCCCCTCGGGGCCGACGGCAGCCGGATCGTCATCGAGGTCGCGTCGAGCCGCCAGGCCTACGGTCGCCTCGCCGCCCTCTACGACCACCACACGTTCTTCGGCTTCGAGGAGGAGCGGCTCGCGGCCTACGCCCAGAGCGCCGCCGCGGCCCTCGACGCCGCGACCGCCCTCGACCGGGCCCGGCGACGGAGCGCGACGACCGCGGCACTCCTCGGTCTGGCCCGCGACCTCGCGGAGCCCGCGACGTCGCGCCGGATCGCGCGGACCGTCGCGCGCGCGATGACCGAGATTCTCGAGGTTCCGGCCACCGCGATCCTGCTCTGGGACGACGACCGCGAGTTCCTCAGCGTCGCGGGTCGCTCCGGTTGGCCGGTCGAGACCGGGCGCTTCATGTCGGACTTCCGGCTCCCGGCCGCGAACTTCCGCAGGCTCGCGGCCAGCCTCGAGGTGGACGGCGCGCGCGTCGTGGAGGTGAACGAGAACGCGACCAGCCCGCTCGTGCGCGATCTTCGTGTGCTCGGGGTACCGATGCTGGCGGTCGCCCCGGTGCGCGCCCACCAGGGGGAGGCCTACGGGCTCGCCATCGCCGCCGTGCCCGGCGTCGAGCAGCACCG
>CAZXCB010000127.1:0-5728 GCA_964639075.1 uncultured Bifidobacteriaceae bacterium
TGTTCGGCTTCTGGGACTGGGTCGGCGGCCGCTACTCGATGGACTCCGCGATCGGCCTGAGCCTGATGCTCGCGATCGGCCCGGAGCACTTCCGCGATATGCTCGCCGGCTTCCACGCCGTCGACGAGCACTTCCGCACCGCGCCCGTCGAGACGAACGTGCCGATGCTGATGGGTCTCATCGGCATCTGGTATGGCGACTGCTTCGGCGCCGAGAGCCTCGCGGTGCTGCCGTACAGCCAGTACCTCGCGCACCTGCCGGCGTACTTCCAGCAGCTCGACATGGAGAGCAACGGCAAGTCGGTGTCCCGCGACGGTGAGCCGGTCGCGCTCTCGACCGGCCCGATCGTCTGGGGTCAGGCCGGCACGAACGGCCAGCACGCGTTCTACCAGCTGATCCACCAGGGCACCAAGCTCATCCCGTGCGACTTCATCGGGATCGCGCGCGCGGCCGACCCACTCGGTGAGCACCAGGACCTGCTCGTCGCGAACCTCATCGCGCAGCCGGAGGCACTCGCGTTCGGCAAGACGCTCGACGAGGTGCTCGCCGAGGGGGTCGATCCCGCGGTCGCACCCCACCGCGTGTTCCGCGGCAACCATCCGAGCTCGGTGATCCTGCTCCCCGAGCTCACGCCGAACACGCTGGGCCAGCTCATCGCGCTCTACGAGCACAAGGTGTTCACGCAGGGCGCGGTGTGGGGCATCAACTCGTTCGACCAGTGGGGCGTCGAGCTGGGCAAGCAGCTCGCCCAGCGGATCGTCCCCGAGCTCGAGTCGGACTCGGAGCTCGCACACGACTCGTCGACCAACGCACTGATCCGCCGGTACCGCGCCCTGCGCGCCGGCTGAAGGAGAAGCGATGCAGCTCGGCATGGTGGGACTCGGACGGATGGGTGCGAACCTCGTCCGCCGGTTGATGCGGGCCGGTCACGAGTGCGTCGTCTACGACGTGACGCCCGCGGCGGTCGACGCGCTCGTCGCCGAGGGCGCGACCGGCGCGACCAGCCTCGACGACTTCGTCGCGAAGCTCACCGCGCCCCGCGTCGCGTGGATCATGGTGCCGGCCGCGTTCGCGGGCTCGACGGTCACGGAGATCGCATCGCGGATGGAGGCGGGCGACATCGTGATCGACGGGGGAAACACCTACTACCGCGACGACGTCGACCGCGCGGCCGCGCTGGCCCCGTCGGGCATCCACTACGTGGACGTCGGCACGAGCGGAGGCGTCTTCGGGCTCGAGCGCGGGTTCTGCCTGATGATCGGCGGCGAGGATGAGATCGTCGCGCACCTCGACCCGGTCCTGCGCACGATCGCGCCCGGTGTCGACGCCGCGCCCCGCACGGACGGTCGGACCGGCGAGCCGTCGACTGCCGAGCAGGGCTACCTGCACTGCGGTCCTGCCGGCGCCGGGCACTTCGTGAAGATGGTCCACAACGGGATCGAGTACGGGATCATGGCCGCGTACGCCGAGGGCCTGAACGTGCTGCACCACGCCGACGTCGGGAAGGCCACGCGCGACCACGACGCCGAGACGACCCCGCTGCGCGACCCGCAGTACTACCAGTACGAGATCGACATCCCCGAGGTCGCCGAGGTGTGGCGCCGCGGCAGCGTGGTCTCCTCGTGGCTGCTCGACCTCACCGCGCACGCGCTGAGCGAGTCGCCGACGCTGGACACCTTCGAGGGCCGCGTCTCGGATTCCGGCGAGGGCCGTTGGACCGCGCTGGCGGCGATCGACGAGGGCGTGCCGGTCCACGTGCTCTCGGCAGCCCTGTTCGACCGGTTCGAGTCGCGCGCGGAGTCCGAGTTCGCCGACCGCCTGCTCTCCGCGATGCGCAAGGAGTTCGGTGGCCACGATGAGAAGGCCTGACCGCAACGTCGGCGCCGCCGACGCGCTGTGCTGGTTCGGGGCGACCGGCGACCTCGGCTACAAGATGACGATCCCGGCGCTCTACGGGATGGCCCGTCACGGCCACCTGAACGTGCCGATCGTCGGGGTCGCGCGCGGCGGGACGAACCTCGAGGGCCTCAAGGACCGCGTCCGCGCGAGTCTCGACGACCACGGCGGCGCGACCGACGCGGCCGCGCTCGACCACCTGATGGCGTCGCTGCACTACGTCGACGGCGACTACACGGACCCGGCGACCTTTCGCGAGCTGAAGAGCCAGCTCGACGCGGTCGGGGCGAGCAACCCGGCGCACTACCTCGCCATCCCGCCGAGCCTGTTCGGGCCGGTGGTGGAGACCCTCGGATCGTCGGGCGCCGCCGAGGGCGGTCGGCTCATCGTCGAGAAGCCGTTCGGCCGCGACCTCGAGAGCGCCCGGGAGCTGAACCGCATCGTGCACACGGTCTTCCCGGAGCCGCGGGTGTTCCGCATCGACCACTTCCTTGGCAAGGAGGAGGTGCAGAACCTCCTCTACTTCCGGTTCGCCAACTCGTTCCTCGAGCCGATCTGGAACCGCAACTACGTCGCGAGCGTCCAGATCACGATGGCCGAGGACTTCGGGGTCGCGGGGCGCGGGTCGTTCTACGAGGAGGTCGGCGCGCTCCGGGACGTGGTCCAGAACCACCTGTTCCAGATGGTCGCGCTGCTCGCGATGGAGCCCCCCCTCGGCATGGGCGATCTCGCGCTGCGCGACGGCAAGGAGCGCGTCTTCGCCGCGGTCGAGACCATGACCGCGCGCGACCTCGTGCGCGGTCAGTTCGACGGCTACCGCGACGAGGAAGGGGTCGCGAGCGACTCCGACGTCGAGACCTATGCCGCGTGCCGCCTCCACATCGACTCGTGGCGGTGGGCGGGCGTTCCGTGGTACCTCCGCGCGGGCAAAGAGCTCCCGGTGCGCTGCACCGAGGTGCACGTCGAGCTGCTCGCGCCTCCCCAGCAGGTGTTCCCGGACTCCGCGGTCCCCGAAGGCGGTGGGAACTACGTGCGCTTCCGATTCACGCCCGAGATCATCATCGCGATCGGTGCCCGGGCGAAGGTGCCCGGCGAGGAGATGGTCGGTGAGTCACGGGAGCTGCACCTCTGCAACGCGTTCCCCGACGAGATGTCGCCCTACGAGCGGCTCATCGGCGACGCCATCCGCGGTGAGGGTCTGCTCTTCGCGCGCGAGGACGGCGTCGAGGAGGCGTGGAGGGTCGTCGATCACGTGTTGACCAAGCACGGCCCGGCGATTCCCTACGCGAAGGGCACCTGGGGTCCGGCGGAGGCCGATCAGCTCATCAACCGCGACGGCGGATGGCACGACCCGGCGATCCAGGACTGGGACTCGTGACCGCCGAGGGTCCGAGTGACCCGGCCCGTCGGGCCATGAGCGAGACAGTCGACGACCGCAAGCGCGCCGCGGGTGAGCTCGCGGCCTCGTGGGTCGAGTCCGGGATGGTCGTCGGGCTCGGGACGGGCAGCACCGCGGTGCACTCGATCCGCGCGATCGGGGAGCGCATCGCGAGCGGGGAGCTGCGCGAGGTCGTCGGCGTCCCGACGTCGCGCGCGAGCGAGACCCTGGCGGCCGAGGTCGGGATCCCGCTCACCACGCTCGCCGCCCACCCGGTGATCGACCTCACGATCGACGGCGCCGACGAGGTCGATCCCGCGCTGGACCTCATCAAGGGCGCCGGCGGTGCGTTGTGGCGGGAGAAGATGGTGGCGCAAGCGAGTGTGCGCGAGGTGATCGTCGTCGACGACACGAAGCCGTCGCCGGTCCTCGGCACCCACTTCGCCCTCCCGGTCGAGGTCGCCCGGTTCGGCTGGCGGCCCGAAGCCGACTACCTCGACGACCTCGGCGCGACGGTCGTGATCCGACGCGCACCGGATGGCACGGAGTACGTGACCGACGAGGGCAACTGGATCCTCGACTGCACGTTCGGGCCGATCGCCGACGCCGCCCGACTCGCGTCGCGGCTCGACCGCCGGGCAGGGATCGTCGAGCACGGCCTGTTCCTCGGGCTCGCCACCGACCTGCTCGTCGCCGGCGCCGCCGGCGTCGAGCACCGCGCCCGCCCGTGAGTGGTCCGGAGCTGTGGTTGGTGCGGCACGGCGCGACCGAATGGACCGCGACGCGTCAGCACACCGGCCGGACCGACATCCCGCTCACGGCCGAGGGCCGGCGCGAGGCCGCCGCGCTCTACAAGCCACTCGATCGCCAGCCGTTCGCCGCGGCGTACGTGAGTCCGCTGCTCCGCGCGCGCGAGACCGCGAAGATCGCCGGCTTCGCGGACGCCGACGTGCTCGACGATCTCCGCGAGTGGGACTACGGCATCTACGAGGGTCGCACGACGGCAGAGATCCAGGCCGAGGTCCCGGGCTGGAGCGTCTGGACGCACCCCATCGTCGACGGCGAGTCCTCGGCCGATGTCGCCGCGAGGACGCGGCGGGTCCTCGACCGCATCGCGTCGTTCGAGGGGCGCGTGGTCCTGTTCGCGCACGCCCACGTGCTGCGCATCCTCGCGGCCTGCGCGCTCGAGTTGGAACCCGTCGCGGGGAAGGTGCTCGGTCTCGACGCCGCCTCGATCAGCGTCCTCGGCCACGAGCACGACTACCGCGTCGTCCAGCGCTGGAACTGGCGCCCCTGACCGGTTCGCGGTCCGTCGACCACCGCCGGCCCCGGTCAGCGGACGGCGAAGGATCAGCCGACGGGTGGGAGGGCCTGCTGCTCGTCCATCATCTCGGCCATCACGGCCTCGATGAAGCTCGCGGCCTCCGCGGTCGGGCCGCCCGGGATGCCGCCGTAGATCGCCCCGCTCTTCGGTGCCTCTCCCGCGTGCTCCTTCGCGTACGCGACGGCCTCGTCGAGGTCGGAGGCGAACTCGTCGACGACGCCGGGCCGGGTCTGGGGTCGGGTCACCGCCATGTGGATCGAGTTCGGGTACTGCTGGCCGTTGAAGCGCCAGCCGCGGGTCCGCATGAAGTCGTTCACGTGGTAGATGTCGAAGTCGTCGGAGGTGAAGCTGAAGCAGAAGGTCGGTGAGCCGATCAGCCGCAGCTCCGAGTGCGCGGTCACCGCCTCCTGCATCGCGAACGCGGTCTCGAAGATCCGCTTCGCATAGCGAAGGTAGCCCTCGCGGCCGAGCGACACCATGCCCGCCCACGTGGCCGCGAGCAGGCCGCCCGAGCGCGACCCCTCGATGCCGGGCGAGCAGTACTTCCCGCCCGTCCAGTCGGTCAGGTAGAAGTACTGCCCGTTGCGGAGCGCCTTGTCGCGGAACAGCAGCACCGACGTGCCCTTGAAGCCGTACGCGTACTTGTGGGTGTCGGCGGAGATGCTCGTGACTCCCGGGACGCGGAAGTCGAACGGCGGGATGTCGTAGCCGAGCTGCTCGCCCCACGGGAGGATGAACCCGCCGAGGCAGCCGTCGACGTGCAGACCGAGGTTGCGCTCGAGCGCGAGCTGGCCCATCTCGGCGATCGGGTCGATCGTGCCGTAGCCGTAGTTGCAGGCCGAGCCGATGAGGGCGACGGTCGTGTCGTCGATCAGGCTGCGCACGGAGTCCAGATCCGCCTGTGCGGTGACGGGGTCGACCGCGGCGTGGCGCATCTCGACACCGACGAGGTGACACGCCTTGTCGAACGCGGGGTGACCGGTCTCGGGCTTCACGATGCTCGGTCGATCGATCCCGAGCACGTTGTGCGCGTGCTCGCGGTACGCGAGCACCGAATGCAGGATGCTGCCGGTCCCAACGGTCGTCACCATCCCGACGGGACCGTCGTCGGCCGGCACGACCTTCGCCGC
>CAZXCB010000127.1:5738-9901 GCA_964639075.1 uncultured Bifidobacteriaceae bacterium
ACTGGGCGGCGCTCCCGTGCATGAGGTCGAGCGTCATGGCGATGATCTCGCCCTCGAAGCGCGTCGCGCTCGGGCACATGTCGCGCTGGAGGACGTTCATGTGACCGAAGAGGCCGAACACCTCCTGCATGAACGCGTAGTGGTCGTGGTCGCCGCAGTACATGGTGCCGGAGCACTTGCCGGTCTCCCAGGCGCGGTCCTCCTCGGTCGCGAGCTCGCGCAGCTCGGCGACGATCGCGTTGCGGTCGCGGCCCTCGGAGGGCAGGCCGCGCAGCACGGGGAAGCGGTCGGCGTAGGCATAGGCACTCATTCGGTCCGTCCTCTTGGTCAGCCGTTGAGGGTTGCGTAGATCGGACGCAGCGCGTCGAACGCGGCGATGAACTGGGTCTGGAGCGGCTCGTAGACGCGGTGGGCCTCGGGCCGCGGCTCGACGCGCATGGCGACGTCGACCATCTGCGCGAGGTCACCCTCGCCGAGCAGGCCGCCTCGATGCAGGGCCAGCAGCGCACTGGCGCGGGCGATGGTCTGGTCCGGATCGCGCAGGGGAGACACGGGTCGATCGAGGATGTCGGCGAGCGTCCGTACCCACTCCGCAGAGCGTGCCGCACCGCCGCCGAAGATGACCTCCTGGTCGTGGTGGCCCGAGAAGCCCTCGACGACCGGGAGGAGCCAGCCGAGGTTGTACCCGACGCCTTCGACCACGGCGCGCACGAGGTGCCGGCGGTGCGTGTCGAGCGTGAGGTTCAGGAAGCCACCGCGCATGTTGCCGTCGGCGCTCGGCGACAGCGAGCCCGCGAGCCAGGGGAGGAAGATCACGCCGTTGCTGCCCGGCGCGACCGCGGCGAGCACGGAGTCGAGCTGGGCGAACTGGTCCGTGGTGGAATGGTCGCCGAGCTCGTCGCGCGCGTGCACGATGTGCTCGAGCACGTGCTCGACGACCTTGCCACCGAGCCCGTTCTCGGCCCACACGAGGTACTCGCCCGGGAAGGGGCTCGGCATCGACAGCACCTCGTGGTCGAGGTCCGTGCCGTGGTGGTCGGTGGTGTCGAGCATCACCGACGTGGTGCCGATCATGAGACCGACCCGTTGGCGCGAGCGCGCTCCGGTGGCGATCGCGCCCGCGTGGCTGTCGTTGATCGCGCCGTGCACGATCGCACCGGCGGGGAGCCCGAGCGATTGGGCGACGGCCGGACGGATGGTGCCGACCGGTTCGGTGATCCCGCGCAACGGCGGGAGGCGGCTCGGATCCACCCCGCTCGCGACGAGCAGGTCGCGGTCGTACTCGGTCGCGTCGGTCCGCCGGTTGTCGACGAGCTGCGTCGCGAACTGCGTGCACTGGTTGCCCGCGATCTCGCCGGTGAGGCGGGCGGCAACGTATTCCATCACCTCCAGGTAGGCGACCGTTCGGGCGTGGAGCTCGGGCTGGTCGATCTGGAGGTGGAGGATGTGCCCGAGCGACAGTCCGCCGCCGATCGGCGGGATGCCGTGGTGCTCCACGAAGGTCATGAACGAGTCGGCGTCGCGACCCATGATCTCGTAGCAGTGGTCGGTGCCGCGCTGGTCGAGCCACATGATCAGCGGACCGACGGGCTCCGCACCGGCATCGACGGGGACGGTGGAGGAGTACTGGCTGTCGATGCCGACGTGGGCGACGTCACGCGCGGCGTCGGGCGCCGCGGCGGTCACCTCGCGGACCGCGCCGACCACCGCGTCCCAGAGGGCGAACGCGTCCTGTTCCGCGGTGCGCTCGCCGCGGATCGTCACGAGGGGCCGGACGGCCGATGCCACGAGGCGCCCCCGGTCGTCGATCAGCGCGACCTTCGCGTTCGTGGTGCCGACGTCGATGCCGAGCGCGTGCGTCACCCTTCCGCTCCTACGCCTGCGGCGTCGGCCGCTCGGGCCACGCTCCGCTGGTGACTCGGCCGAGACCGGGATCGTGCCCCGCTGCGCTCATGGCCGGGAGGTTAGCGGCGGGGTTCAGCCGTTCCCGTTGTCGTCATCGTCGTGGTCGTGGTGGCCGCGATGCCGGAACGAGATCGCGGTGCGCGTCGCCCGGGCGAAGTCGAGACGCAGCTCGCCGGCGCGGTCCGCGATCGAGATCTGCTGGGCGCCGACCGGCACCGAGGCCCACGGGTTGTCGAAGCGCTTGCCCGCGTCGAGCGGCACGGTCGTGCCCTTCACCGTGAGCGGTCCGGTGGTGCCGAACCGGACCTGCCCCTCGGTCGGCGAGACGTAGCTCACGTCGAAGCCGCCGGCCAGCCCGCCGCTCGCGGGCCGGGCGGTCACCGCGATCGCGCCGCCGAGCACCGCGGCCCGGAACGCGGCGAAGGTGTGGAACCGGCTCGCGTCGCCCACCTGGGTCAGCCAGACGTCGTCGGCACCGCCGGGCGCCACGAGGTCGTACGGGCGCGTGAGGCCGTGGGTGAAGATCGCCGGGTCGGTGTAGGTGCGCCACTGCGCCGGCCGCCACGACCACAGCGCGACGTAGCCGTCGCCCTTGCGGCCGAACGTCCAGCCGTGCTGCTGGACGACCTCGTCGAAGTACTCCTGGGGGAAGTAGGCGTGCGTGTAGCTCAGGTAGCGGAACGCCGTGAGCGGCGGACCGGGCGACGCGAAGCCCGGCGTGTAGAGGCTCATCGAGAGCGCGCCGTGCTGCGCGGCGCGCGGCAACGTGCCGTTGCCCGTCCAGTAGCCGTCGTCGTCGGGCCATCGCGTGCCCGACTGGGGCTCGTTCTTCGGGTGGGTCGTGAAGACGATCGCCCGCTCGTCGAGCGTCGCCTGGGACACGTGGTGCTGCTCGCTCGACTTGCCCGGCCGGTACGACTGCGCGGTCGAGAGCATCACCGAGTCCGACCGGTACGTGTACGTGTCGACCGCGGTGAGCAGCGCGAAACCGAGCATCGGCTCGAGCGACTGGGCCAGCGACCGCGCGACGTCACGGTCGCCACCGGTGAGGTCCGCGATGGGCTTGAACGGCTTGAAGAAGTCGGACTCCCAGAGCCCGTACTGGTCGAGCGTGTCGAGCGTGAGGGGCACGGTCGGCCACGCCGTCTGCGCGCCCTTCTCCCACCAGAACGCCACCTCCGCGGGATCGGTGACCGAGTGGCCGTCGATCGCGGTGAGGCTCGGGTCCACGGGTGCCGCCGGGTCGAGCGCGACCCCCATGTGCTCGCGGTCGACGGTGGTGTGCCTCGACTGCGCGACCCGGAGGATGACGGCCGGGACCCGGTACCGGCGCGCTCGGGCGAGCAGGGTCGCGCCCGCGTCGCCCTTCGACGTGTATCCGAGCGAGGTGTCGTCGAACAGCAGCTTCGTCAGGTTGAAGACGTCCTGGTCGACCGCGAGGCTCTTGTCCTTCATGTAGGACCGGCCGTGCGTCGAGCCGAGGTTTCCCTTCTGGACCTTGAGCGCGATGTCGAAGAGGAGCAGGTCGAGGACCATCGCGGCCCGCCGGCTCAGGGTGGGGTCGTCAGCCCACTCGACGATGGTGATGAGCGCATCGAGCGTCTTCTGGTAGTAGACGTCGGAGTGCCACTCGGTGAAGCCGAAGCGGGCCTTCTCGGTGAGCCATTCGTCGATGAACCCGGCGGCGCGCGTGCGGTGCCACGCTCCGGTGTGACCGTCCGACGAGAAGACGTCGTTCGGGAACGCCTGACCCGCGAGGTACTCGTCGGCGTGGTACAGCAGCCGGTGGTTCTCGGACCAGTAGTAGCGCTGGTCGATCACGCCCGCGGGTTGCGGGTCGGTGAACCAGTACTTGAACGACTTGAAGTGCGCTTCGGTCGCGGCGCGCACGTCGGCGGGCAGCAGGTCGCGGTACCCGTACCAGAGGTTCATCAGATACGTGAGGTCGAAGTCCGAGGTGTCGACGTAGTTGTCGAAGCGGGCGAACGAGCTCGCGAAGTCGGCCATGGTGATCTGCGAGCTCGGGAACGGCGCGCCGGTCCGGCGGGAGTGCTCCGCGTTGGCGATGAGGTTCGTGAAGGAACCGGGCGCGAACTCGGTGGACGCGTGGTCGAGGTAGGAGTTCTGCCGCGCGACCCAGTACGAGGGCGGCAGGTATCCGTCGTGGCTCGGCGGCCCGGGCGGATGCGGCACGAGGAGCGCACGGCAGCCTGTGGCGAGCATCGAGGTCGCGCGGGTGGAGATCGCGGCGGGCGGAT
>CAZXCB010000128.1:0-6685 GCA_964639075.1 uncultured Bifidobacteriaceae bacterium
CCATCACCACCCTGATGAACGAGCGGGTGTCGCTCTCGGGCGCCGGTTCCATCGGCGGGGACGCGGTCGGCGGGAGTCCGGTCGGACGCCTGCTCGAGCGTGCCCACGGCACGACCGATCCCCGCCTGCGCCAGCAGCTCGCGCAGGCCTACATCGAGAGCCGGCTGATCCGGTTGAACAACGAACGCGCCGCCGCGAAGCGCAAGAGCGGTGGGGAGGCGGGGCCCGAAGGCTCGATCACGAAGCTGATGCAGGCCGAGTTCAACCAGCGGCTGCAGAACCTCGCGGTGGAGTTCGAGGGGGTGCACGCCCAGGCGTGGGAAGGCAGCCCGCTCTCGAAGGCCGAGCGGGTCGGGCGGACACCCCAGGTGGACGACGACGCGGTCATCGCGTTCGGGTTCCTGCGGGCGCAGGCCAACACCATCGAGGGCGGCACCTCCGATGTGATGCGCAACATCCTCGGTGAGCGGGTGCTCGGGCTGCCGAAGGAGCCCGACAGCTCACGCGAGCTGCCCTGGATCCAAGTCCCCCGGAACGGGTAGGGGCCGCGTGGATCGCCGCCTGAGCCGGTATCTGCGCCGGCAGGGTGCGACACGGGAGGAGATCGACGCGGCCGCGGCCGACGGCATGCTCACGCTGCTCGCCGTCGACCAGCTGCTCGTGCCGGGCCGGCGTGAGCACTCTCCCGACGACGTCGCAGAGCTGAGCGGCGTCGCACCGGAGACCGCACTGCTGTTGTGGCGCGCGCTGGGGTTCCCGGACGTCGCCGAGGGGGAGCGCGCGTTCACGAACGAGGCGGTCGACGTCGTGCGGATCATCGGCGAGCCCGACGACAACACGATGTTCACGCCAACGGATCCCGAGGCCCTGGTCGCACAGGTCCGCGCCGTCGGCGCCGGGCTGTCGCGCGTCGCGGAGGCGCTCTCGGACCAGATGGTCGACGCGATCACCGCCGCGCGCGTCGCCGGCGCGGACGACGAGGCCACCGCGCTCGGCGTCATCGAGGCGATCGACTGGCCCACGATCGCCCGCCTGTACGACTTCGCCCTGAGGGTCCAGCTGCGCGCCGCGTTGTGGCGCAAGCTGCTCACGCCGCAGCTCGAGTCGGGCGAGATCGACTCGCTCGCGGTCGGCTTCGTCGACCTCGTCGGCTACACCGCGCTGAGCCAGGAGCTCGAGGCCGCGGAGCTCAGCGTGCTCGTCGCGCGGTTCGAGAGCCTGGCGCACGACACCGTCGCCCAGCTCGGGGGCCGGTTGGTCAAGACGATCGGCGACGAGGTGATGTTCGTGGCCGAGGATCCCGAGGTGGTGCTCCGGATCGCGCTGGCGCTCACGGACCGCACGCGTCACGACGAGCTCCTGCCCCGGGCCCGCGCCGGCCTCGCGTACGGTCCCGCGCTCGCGCGGGAGGGCGACTACTGGGGATCGGTCGTGAACCTTGCCCACCGGCTGGTGGAGATCGCCCGGCCCGCCTCCGTCCTCGTGGCGGCTGAGCTCGCCGACGCGCTCGCCGACCACCCGGGGTTGGCGTTCGCCCGCCTGCGCAGCCGTCGGATCCGGGGCATCGGCAAGGTCGAGATCTACGTGGCGTCGGCGACGGATGGGGCCACGGATGTGGCCACGGATGTGACGGACGGACCGACCTGAACCGCCCGGGTCGCGGGTAAGTTCGAGGGCGATGCCCGACCAGCAGCTCTGCCTCCTCTCGGTCCACGCGCACCCCGACGACGAAGCGTCGAAGGGCGCGGGCACCGTGGCCAAGTACGCGGCCGAAGGCGTCCGGGGAGTCCTCGTGTGCTGCACCGGGGGCGAGGAGGGCGAGATCCTCAACCCCGCGGTCGACACGCCCGAGGTCCGCGACAACCTCCTCGCGGTGCGGATGGCCGAGCTCCAGGCGAGCGTCGACGCGATCGGATACGAGACGCTGCACCTGCTCGGCTACCGCGACTCGGGCATGCTCGACGCCGAGTCGAACGCGCACCCGGACAACTTCGCGAACGCGCCGATGGACGAGGCCGTCGAGCGCCTGGTGCGGATCATCCGGGCCGAGCGACCTCAGGTGATCATCACCTACGGCGACGACAAGGCGTTCTACCCGCATCCGGATCACGTGAAGGTGCACGACATCTCCGGGCCGGCGTTCGACGCCGCCGGTGATCCTGGGCGCTTCCCCGACTCCGGCGACCCGTGGCAGCCGTCGAAGCTGTACTACACCGGGTGGTCGGCCCGGCGCGTCCGCGCGCTGCACGACGCGTTCCTCGCCCGCGGCGAGGAGAGTCCGTACGCGCAATGGTTCGACCGCGGCTTCGACGAGTCGATGGACCATCGCTTCACCACCTTCGTCGACGTGAGCGACTTCCTGGCCAACCGTCGGGCGGCCCTGCTCGCGCACCGCACCCAGGTCGACCCGACGGGCTTCTGGATGCGCCTCCCCGACGACGTCGTGCGCGAGGTCTTCCCGTGGGAGGAGTTCGCGCTCGCCCGCACACTCGTCGACACCGGCGTGGCGGAGGGCGAGCCGGAGGACGATCTGTTCGCGGGGCTGCGGGTCCCGGCCCCGCGGTAGCGACCGGCACGAGGAGCAGCGATGACGAAGTACCTCACCCAGGAATGGCTCGACGAGACGCGAGGCATGGCCCAGGACCAGCCCACCCGGCCGGGCGCGTCCGCGCGGATGCAGTACGTGGTCAGCGGCGGACCCGAGGGCACCATCGAGTACTGGTGGAAGCTCGAGGACGGCACGCTCCTCGAGAGCGGGCTCGGCAAGATCGACGACGCCGACTTCACCCTGGCGCTGTCCTACGACGACTCGGTCAAGGTCGCCCGGGGCGAGCTCGACGCCAACGCCGCGTTCATGCAGGGTCGCATGAAGGTCACCGGCAACATGGGCAAGCTGATGCAGCTGATGCCGCTCACGACCTCGCCGGAGTACCGCGAGCTCCAGGAGCGCATCCGGGAGATCACCGACTTCTGAGCCGCAGGCATCGTGTGTCAGTGGGCGCCTCGTTGGAGGTCACGGAGCTCTCGGTACCCGATGCGGATCACGCCGGCGCGTTCGAGCAGGTTCGCGAAGGCCGTGTCGTGACACAACGTCTCGTGGTCCTCGACGCGTCCCGCCCAGTCCGGGTGGGACGATCGCAGCTCGTCGGTGTCGACGGCCGGATGCAGGTACACCTCGGTCACGCCCGGTCGCAGATCGAACAGCAGTCGTTCCAGCGCGCGCCGCGCTCCGATCGGCGCCATCACGAAGTGGTCGGGGAACACGATCTCCTCGGCCGCGGCGAGGTCCCGGAACGGGAAGCCGACGCGCGCCTGTGACGCACGTCCGGCCATCCGCAGCGGCAGCGCGAAGTCGACCGCGAGCTCGAGGTAGACGTCGAAGAACTCCGGCCGCAGCTGCAGCGTGCCCATGTGGCTGTCGAGGTGGCTGACGTCGAAGCCCCAGAAGATCGCACGCTCGATCTGCGCGAGGCACTCCTTGCGCACCTCGTCGAGATCGGCGTGGTCCCACACGTCCTCGATGGTGCGGGGGAACCCACCGTCGCCGTCGAGCAGGCTCGGCGAGTGCGTGATCGGGCCCCACCGGTAGGTGTCCCACTCCGAGTTCAGGGTGAGATGCACCCCGACGTCCTCGCCCCGGTACATCGCCGCCGCATCCCGTGCCCACGGACACGGGACCATCAACGTCGCGCTCGTCCCCAACCCCGACCGCAACGACTCGTACACCGCGACGTTCGCCGCCCGCGACGACCCCAGGTCGTCACAGTTGACGATCAACAGCTTGTCCTCGGCGGAGTAGCCCAAGCGCTCGGCGAGCGAAGTCACGACGCGCAGCCTACGGTCGCGGCTCGGGGGGCGACGGGCGGCGACATACCGCCATTCGCTCAGACATACGTTCCTTCACTCGCTGCGCTCGCTCGGATACGAAACTCGCTCGGTGGCGGCACGTCGCCGCCCGTCCAAAACACTCTCAAATGCGTTCGATGAGGGTCCCGGTGCCGAGCCCGCCGCCGCAACACATCGTCACCAGGCCGAACGTGCCGTCGGTGCGCTCGAGCTCGTGCAACGCGGTGGTCACGAGCCGCGCGCCGGTGGCACCGACGGGGTGCCCGATGGCGATCGCGCCGCCGTTGGGGTTCACCTTCGCCATGTCGGGCTTCAGCTCGCGCTCCCACGCGAGCACCACCGACGCGAAGGCCTCGTTGATCTCGACGGTGTCGATGTCGTCCATGGTCATGCCGGTGCGCTCGAGGATGCGACGCGTCGCGTCGATCGGGCCGGTGAGCATGAGGACCGGGTCGACGCCGACGAGGCACTGGTCGACGACCCGTGCCCGCGGCGTGAGGCCCAGCTCCTTGGCCCGCGCGGCGCTCATCAACAGGACCGCGGCGGCACCGTCGCTGATCTGGCTGGACGAGCCCGCGGTGTGGACGCCGTCTTCCCGGGCGACGGGCTTCAGGCTGGCCAGCTTCTCGAGGCTCGTCTCGCGCAGGCCCTCGTCGCGAGCGACGTGGTGGTTGGACCCGCTGGGCTTGCCGTCCTCGCCGAGGTCGGGGGCGTCGATGCCGACGACCTCGCGCTCGAACCGGCCTTCGGCCCAGGCGGCGGCGGCGCGTTGCTGGGACTCGAGACCGAACGCGTCGCAGTCGGCACGGGAGATGCCCCACTGGTCCGCGATGCGCTCGGCCCCCTCGAACTGGGACGTCGGCTCGTAGCGGGGGAAGTACGACTTCGGGAGCGGCCGCTCGAGCTCTGGGACCATCGTGGCGCCGAGCGGGATCTTGCTCATCATCTCGATGCCGCAGCTGAGCGCGCTGTCGACGACGCCGCCCTTGATCAGCGCGACCGCCAGGTTGGTGGCCTGCTGCGACGAGCCGCATTGCGCGTCGACGGTCGTCGCCGCGACCTGCATCGGCAGCCCCGCGCTGAGCCACGCGGTCCGCGCGATGTTGAAGGTCTGTGGACCGACCTGGCCGACGCACCCGCCGATCACCTGACCGACGGACGCCGGATCGACGCCGCTCCGCTCGATGGCCGCGAGCTGTATCGCGCCGAGGAGGTCGGCGGGGTGCAGCGTGGACAGGCCACCGTTGCGCTTGCCGAGCGGCGAGCGAACCGCCTCGACGACGACGACGTCCGAATCCGAGAATGCGGCCATGAAGGGGACCTCCGGGGTGGAAGGGGATCGCGGATGGTAGCGCCGCGTCGATCGCTCCGACCCCGTCGGTCGGATCGGTCAGGTCGTGTCGAGGATCACCTTGCCGAACGTGGTGTCGGACTCGACGAGCGTGTACGCGTCCTCGACCGCGTCGAGCGGGAACGTGCGGTCCACGACTGCGTGCACGCGGCCGTCGGCGAGCATCGGCCCGACCTCGGTCACGAAGGCATCGGTGGCGGCGGCCTTGTCGGCGACGGTGCGAGGGCGAAGCACCGTCCCGTGCATCTCGGCACGCTTCTGCATCAACCCGAGAAGGGGGACGGTCGGTGCGCCCCCCGCGAGCGTGCCGACGATCACGATCCGCCCGCCGGGCGCGATCGCCGTGACCTCGGCCGGTACGTACGGACCGCCGACGAGATCGATCACGACATCGGGGGCTCCGCCGTGCGCGGTGATCTCCTGCGAGAACGCGAACGGCTCGAGCTCGTGCGGCGCGACGATGCCGTGATCCATCCCGAGCGCCGCCGCGTCCGCGAGCTTGCTCTCGGTGCGCGCCGTGCCGGTGACGGTGCACCCGAACGCCTTCGCGAGCTGCACGACGGCGGTGCCCACCCCGGAGCCGACCGCGTGCACGAGCACATGCTCTCCGGGCCGGAGACGGGCGCGGGTGCGCATGGCGTCGTGCGCGGTGACGAACACCTCGGGAACGCCGCCGGCGGCGACGAGGTCGAGGTTCGCCGGGACCGGCGCGCAGTGGGAGGCGGGCAGGACGAGCCGGTCGGCCTGCCCGCCGCCGCCGGTGACGCCGAAGACCCGGTCGCCGGGCGCGGGCGTCGTGACCTCGGGCCCGCAGGACTCGACGACCCCCGCGAACTCGAGACCCGGGATGTCGGGCGGGACGCCGGGCGGTGCCGGGTAGAAGCCCGCCCGCTGGAGCAGGTCGGCGCGGTTCACTCCGGCACCGTGGACCCGGATCCGGACCTCGCCGGGACCCGGCTCGGGGTCGGGGCGTTCCTCGACCCGGAGGGTCCCGTCGCCGGGAGCGATGACGGCGCGCATCGGCGCGACCGTAGCCCGCCCCGAAATCGCCGGGAGTAGGTTCGGTGCCCGTGGCCGACCTGACCATCGTCGACGACGAAGGTCGTGGGATCGAGCTCGACGTGACCGAGGCCGCGGCCCTGTTCGCGCTGACCGACGAGCTCGACACCGCGACGACCTCCGCGTGCCCGCAGTGCCGGAGCCGGGTCGTCTCGGTGATCGCGCTGGCCGATCTCCTGGACGCGGGGCCGCCGCACCCGCGCGCGGGCGAGATCGTCGACCTCGCCGACGACGCGCCGACGCTGCACCTCTACGTGATCGACGAGCGGGCGCGCTGCGCGCACCGCGCCTGGCGCGATCCGGGCCACGAGGAGTGGGTCGATGCGGTCGCGCCGCCGAGCCCGTCCCGCCGCCGGCCGTGAACCTCGCTGCGCCGGCCGGACTCCGCGCGGAGGCGCGCACCGCCCGGACCTGAGACTCCGGCTCCGG
>CAZXCB010000128.1:6695-9697 GCA_964639075.1 uncultured Bifidobacteriaceae bacterium
CGTCTCGGCGCCTCCGCTGACGCTCCGGCTCGAGTGAGGCGATCAGCCGAGTGCCCCCAACTCCGCGAAGGAGTCGGCGAGGCACTCGACGAAGAGGTCGGGGTCCACCACGGCCGCGGGGTCGGCGTGGATGCCGAGGTCGAGCGAGCCGCAGTAGGACATCACCGTCACGTTCACGGGCACGCCGGCGCGCGGTCCCATCGGATAGCTGGCCTCGATCTTCGCACCGCCGAGGTACAGGTCGACCGGGCTCCCGCGCAGATTCGACGTCGCGAAGTCGATCGTACGGGTCTGGGCCCGCATCATGCTCACGAGCGCGGCCGTCGGCACGCCGGCGGTGAGCGCGGCGAGCACGTCGGCCGCGTCCAGTGCGGGCTCCTGACGGACGGCCGCGAGCGTGTCGTGCATCGCGTGGAGGTGCTCGTCGACGGCATCGACGCCGACCGGCACCAGGATCCGGCTCGGCGCGAAGCGGTTGGCCGCGAAGTCGCCGCGGCCGCGGGTGCTCACGGGCATCGCCATGCGGAGGGTGTCGACGTCCTCGCCGAACTCGCGGTGGAACCGCCCGAGCGCGCGCGCCACCCCCGTGACGAAGACGTCGTTGATGCTGGCACCGTGCGCCTTGGCCGCACGGTGGATCGGATCGAGCTCGACGCTCAGTGTGTCGTAGCGGCGCGCGAGCGAGCGCACCGCGAACATCTCGGAATGGCCGCGGTCGGTGACGAAGACCTGCCGCCGGAGCGACCGCAGCAGCTCGGCGATGCTGCTCGCTCGGGACGGGATCTCGCTCGGGTGGATCGCGGTGTGCACGACCTCACCGGCGCCCTGGCGCGCGAGGCCGAGCAGCTCGGCGCTGCGGTCGACGATGGCCTCGCGGATCACGTCGATCGGGGAGTCGCGGTCGATGGGGTCGTCCGCCGTCGCGTCGCGCCGGTCCGCCTCGACCTCGTCCACGAGCGCCCGCACCGCCGAATGCTCGCCGGGTGCAGGCTCGCGCTCGAGGTCGACCAGGTTGAGCGAGAGTCGCATCGCGCCGACGCCGTCGGTGATCGTGTGATGGAGGCGCTGCAGCAGCCCCGCGCGGCCACCTTCGAGGCCCTCGACGATCGTGAACTCCCAGAGGGGACGGGAGCGGTCGAGCGGGGGCGCGGTCGTGGACGCGGCGAGGTCGAGGAACGCGCGCATGGATCCCGGATCGGGGATCGCGACCTGCCGGAGGTGATAGTCGACGTCGAAGGTGGGATCCGGCCGCCACTCCGGTGCCGCCAGACGCAGGGGTGGCGAGACCACGCGCTCACCGAGGCGCGGGATGGCCCCGAGCGCACGGTCGATCATGGCGTGGAGCCGGTCGAGGGTCGGCGCGCGATCGAGGATCGTGACGTTGCAGAAGTCGGAGCGCAACGCCGGATCCTTCTCGACCGCCCACATCACCGCTTCGCTGGGTGACATCCGCACGGGTCGACTCCTCGTTGGGCTCAGCGCGAGACGCGCGTCCGTTTGAACTCGTTCAGCCGGTCCCATTCCAGCAGGTCGAGCGTTCGGAGGAGGTCGTCGGCGCGACCACGCTCCATGTACCGCACGAACACGGCGTCGGTCTCGGTGACGAACGTCGGGACTCCGAACACGGCGTGGGCGTCCACGAGGTGGGTGTGCTCGGCCGCGATGGTCGCGAGGGGGCGGCCGCTCCACACCTCGTCCTTGACCGCGGCGACGTCGAGACCGACGTCGGCGATCGCCTCCTGGAGCACGTCCTCGTGGCCGAGCTTCAAGCCGTGGTCGTGGCGCTGCGCGAACAGCGCAACGTGCGCGTCCAGGAAGGAATCGGGGAACCGGTCACGCACGGCGACTCCGTACATGAGCGCCAACGTCCCCGTGCCCCACTCGCCCGGGTCGCGCTTCCACACGGGAGGCTCGCCCTCCTCGATGTGCACCTGGTCGAGCGAGAACGCGAGGAATCGGATGTCGAGATCGGCACCCTCGCGCAGCGCGTTCACCGCGGCTTCGTGACCGTTGCGGGCGAACGGGCACCGGTAATCGAAGGTGAGGCCGAACGATCGGATCATCGGTACTCCTTAGCTGTGGGTGCCGGGGGCGTCAACCGAACGGGCGACGCGGCTGTTCCCGCCCGTGACGCGGCCACCGGCCTCAGCGGCCGGCGGTGCGCACCCAGCGCTTCAGCGTATGGCCGAACACGATGCCGAACGCGGCGCCCACCGCGACGTCGGAGGCGTGGTGCATGCGGACGTACACGCGGCTTCCCGCGACGAGCGCCGCCAGCGCGTACCAGGGGCCACGACGGCGGTCGGCGAGGAGCACGGCCGCGGTGAACGCCGCCGTGGCGTGACCCGAGGGGAACGACGACGTGATCGGCCGGCGCATACCGTAGGGGAGTGGGCCCTCGTCGGTCTCCGGAACCGGTCGGGTCCGACGGAACATCGCCTTGAGCGGGCCGTTCGTGACCGCGGACTCGAGTCCCATCGCGGCGGCGAACCGTGCCGCCCAGCGCAGGTCACCGCGGCGTACGGAGACGGCCGTGCCGATGATGAACCAGATCAGGCTGTGGTCGGCCGCGCTCGACAGCGGGTACATCACCGCGTCCAGCACGGGGGACCGGAGGTCCTCGACCGCCTGCTCGACGCGCCGGTCGAGCTCCTCGACCGTGGGGTGCACTACGCGGGAGCGGCGGCCAGCGGGAGCGGCGGCTCGATCATGTGGCCCGGGCCGAGCAGCTCGACGGCCTGCAGCGGATCGCCGCCGTAGGCGGGGCAGTACGGCTTGTAGGCGCACCAGTCGCAGAGGCGTCCGGGGTTCGGCCGGAAGTCGTCGCGCTCGCACGCGCGGCCGATCGCGGACCACAGGGCGTCGGTCTTGCGCATGACGCCGGTGACCGACGACTCGGACGGTGTCGTGATGATCGCCTCGGGCTTCGACAGGTAGAGCAGCTGCACCCTCACCGGCCGGCGGCCGAGCACGTGCTCGACCATCGCTGCGTACATGTGCAC
>CAZXCB010000129.1:0-9664 GCA_964639075.1 uncultured Bifidobacteriaceae bacterium
TGCCGCCGATCTTCGCGGCCAGCTTCGCGGGGCCCTTCGGGAAGAGCTGGTAGAGCTCCTTGACCGAGACGCCCGAGGTCTTGCCCAGCACCCGGACGGTCGGCCCCGTGCCCTTGTCGAAGTACTCGGAGCGCATGAAGCGGATCACCTGCCAGTGCTGGTCGGTGAGCTCCTCGATGCCCTCCTCCTTCGCGAGCTCGACGGCCATCGGCTCCGTCCACTGGGTCGGGTCCTCGAAGAACCCTTCGTCGTTCACGGTCACGGCGACGCCGTCGAGGGTTGCAGTCGGCATGTCGGGTCCTTTCAGTGCTGATCGGGAAGGTGCTTGCCCGCGGTCGGCATGTCCGGCGTGATCCCCGGGATGTCGCGACCCGGCAGCAGGCTGTGCCAGTAGACCCACTGGAACATCAGCTTGCCGAGGTGGTTCAGGCGGGTCTCCTTGAGCAGCGGCGTGCCGAGGGTGGTCGGGAAGTGCCCGTCCACCGGTTCGGTGTCGTAGTTGAAGTCGATGAGCATCGCCTTGTGGAAGCCGGTCTCGATGAAGCAGTTCGCGTGCCCGTCGTAGGAGGCGTCGAGCGGCTCGCCCTCCAGGTAGCGCTTGATGTTCTCGACGAGGGTCTCGCCCTCGAAGTGCGTCACCGAACCGGCCTTCGACGCGGGCAGGTTCGCGGCGTCGCCGATCGCGAAGATGTTGCGCGCGACTTCGGACTGCAGCGTGTGCGGGTCGGTGACCACGAAGTCGAGCGAGTCGCCGAGTCCGGGCGAGTCGGCCACGTAGGCCGCGCCCGAGTGCACCGGGACCACGACCGCGAGGTCGAACGGGACCTCTCGGTCGTCATAGCTGACGAGGCGGCCACCTTCGCCGTCGACCTCGCCCGTGTTGAACTCGGTCACGAGCTCGATGCCGCGGTCCGCGAGCATCCCGCCGAGCTGCTTCGACGCGATCGGCTTCGTGAACGCGCCGTCGAGCGGGGTCACGTACGTGATGTCGACGCGCTCACGGATGCCCCGCTCGTGGAAGTACCAGTCGGCGAGGAAGCAGAACTCGAGGGGTGCGACCGGGCACTTGATCGGCATGTCGACGACGTTCACCACCAGCCGACCGTGGTCGAGCTCGGCGAGCTTCGTCGCGAGCGCGGCGGCGCCCGGGAGGTCGTAGAACGTGAAGACCTTCTCCATCCACCCTGGCCCGAGCAGGCCCTCGGTCTCCTCGGGGACGAGCCGGGACCCGGTGGCGACGACGAGGACGTCGTAGTCGATGACGGTGCCGTCGCCGAGGTGCACCTGCTGCGCCTCGATGTCGACGTGGTCGATCCTCGACGTGCGGTACGCGATGCCGCGGTGCAGCTGCCGGCCGCGCGGGCGGATGATGTCCTCGGCGTGCGCGAGCCCGAACGGCACGAACAGCAGACCCGGCTGGTAGAGGTGGTCGTCGTTCTCGTCCACGACCGTGATCAGGGCGTCGGGGACTTCCTTGTGCAGCCGGTTGGCGGTGAGCGTGCCGCCGGTCCCGCCGCCGAGGATGCAGATCTGCGCTGACACCGGAACCTCTCCGGTCCGGCCGTCGGGCCCGGACCTCGTGGGTGCCTGTCTGATTCCCGGGGGCCGGCGGCGGCACGGGTCGAAAGTCCGCACCGACCCGGGCGATGGTCCGGAGGCGGCTCATCCGGAGGTGGCTCGGGAGAGGGGCGGACAGTCCCGCGTCGGTCCACGGACTGAACTTTGGTCAACGCTACCGTCAACCCGCATCGGAGCCGAGCCGACACCACGCCGATGACCGCACTGACCCAGGAACGGATGGCGAGCCGGTCGGCTGCGGTGCTGTTCCTCGGTGCGGGCGTGGTCACGGTAGCGAACTCGTTGGCCAACGTGAATCTCGCCAGCCACGGCGTGGACACCCGTGTGGTCCAGCTCTCCGGCCTGGTGTGTCTGCTCACCGGCGGCGTGCTCTGGTGGTGCTCGCCGAGGGCGCTCGGAACCGTCGGTCGCCTCGGACTCGCGCTCTGGGGCCTGGCCGTCCTCGGCGTCTCGGGGATCGTTGCGGGCACCGTGGCGACGCCGCAGGCGTCGATCACGATCCCCGTGTTCATGATGGTGATCCTCGTGTGGCTCGGACTCACGTCCGGGCGCGGCACCGCCGCAGCGTTCGCGCCGGTGACGGTCGCGCTCGCGGCGGGGATGGCACTGGGCGTCTCGGGTTCTCGCGTCGGACTGGCCGAGGCGGTGCTGGTCATCGTCGTCTCGACGGTCGTCGCCGAGACGATCGCGTGGGCCATGAGCGAGCTGCACGCGCGCGAGCGGTTGCTCGCGGCGCAGGCGAGGACCGACCCGCTGACGGGGCTGTTGAACCGTGCCGCGTTTGCCCACGCGCTCGAGGCGAGCTGCGCCCGCCAGGAACGTCGGATGCTCGCGTTCGTGGACCTGAATGGGTTCAAGGACGTGAACGACACGTTCGGCCACCAGGTCGGCGACGAGGTGCTCGTCGAGATCGGCCGCCGGCTGCAGGTCGTCGCGCGCGAGAGCGACGTCGTGGCCCGCTTCGGCGGCGACGAGTTCGTGATCCTGTTCCGGATGGACCGTCCCGAGGTGGACGCCGACGCGCTGCTCGAACGCATCCGCGCGGTGATGAAGGAGCCGTGGCCGATGATCGCGCCGTCGACGGTCACGGCCAGCGTCGGCATCGTGGACGATCGCGACGGCTCGAAGACACCGGCCGAGCTGCTCCGGGCCGCGGACACGGCGATGTACTCGCGCAAGCACGGCATGGCGGGCGCGACCTCACCTGCACTGCTGACCTCTCGCGCGCTCGCCCACCACCGCGCCGCGATGGACGGCCTCGTCGGGAGCTTCACCGTCCTCCGGCGCACGGACGACGGCGATCCCCGCGGGTGGCTCATCATCGAGGCCAACGCGCGGGTGCGTGAGGTGTACGGGCCGCTGTGCGGTGACCCGGTCGGCAAGCGCGTCTCGGAGCTCGACCGGTTCGCCGACAACTCGGAGGTGTCCTGGATCTACGACGCGGCGCTCGCGTCCGGGCGGAACCAGGAGACCGAGGTGCTGCTCAGGTTCCCCGGTGGCCACCGGGTGTGGCGCCGCCTCGTCGTCACGCCGGTCGAGGACCGGACCGTCGCGGTCATGACCTGGGACATCACCCCCGAGAAGGTCGCGGAGCAGGCACTCGCGGATTCGGAGGAGCGGAGCCGGGCGATCGTCGAGTGTGCGGCCGACGCGATCATCACCGTGGACGGTGAGGGGCTCGTGTGCACGTTCAACCGGGCGGCCGAGCTGGTGTTCGGGACCTCCCGTGAGGACGCGATCGGCCGGTCGTACCTCCCGTTCGTCCCTGAGCGCTCGCTCGTGGTGCTGCGGGAGGCGTTCGCCTCCGGCGAGCCGGGGCAGCGGGTCGACACGACGCTCGCGCGGGCCTCGGGCGAGGAGTTCGAGGCCCACGTGGCGATCTCGCCCGTCGAGACCAGCGTCGGCGTGGTCTTCACCGCGATCGTGCGCGACGTCACCGAGCAGAAGCACGCGGAGGCGGCGCTG
Source organism: uncultured Bifidobacteriaceae bacterium (assembly GCA_964639075.1). Taxonomy (GTDB): domain Bacteria; phylum Actinomycetota; class Acidimicrobiia; order IMCC26256; family JAENVU01; genus JAENVU01. The sequence goes on from CAZXCB010000129.1 coordinate 3,544, forward strand.
CGGACCGCCCTGGAGTGTGACGAGCTGACCGGCCTGCCGAACCTGCGCTCGTTGCTCGAGCGCACCGAGGAGGCGACGGCCCGGGCAGTCCAGGACGACAGGGCGCTCGGCCTGCTGTTCGTCGACCTCGACCGGTTCACGCTCGTCAACGACAGTCTCGGCCACGACCGGGGCGACCAGCTGCTCGTGATGGTCGCGGAGCGCATCGAGGCCGCCGTGCGCGAGGACGACACGGTGACGCGCGTGAGCGGCGACCACTTCGTCGTGCTCTGCGAGCGGGTGGACTCCGAGGAGGCGCTCACCGGACTCGCGGCTCGGATCCAGGAGGCGCTCCGGAGCTCGTTCCGCCTGGGCCACGACTGTGAGGTGTACACGACGGCGTCGATCGGCGTGGTGCTCTGGCACGGAACCGAGCAGGCGCGCGACCTGCTGCGGTTCGCGCACACGGCGATGCACCGCGCCAAGCGGCAGGGCCCTGCCGGCATCCAGCTGTTCAGCAACGACATGTCCGCGATGACGGCATCCCGACTCGAGGACGAGACCGCGCTGCGCCGGGCGGTCGACCGCGACGAGCTCGCCGCGTACTACCAGCCGATCGTCGAGCTCGACACCGGCAGGGTCGAGTACATGGAGGCGCTGGTCCGGTGGAACCGGCCCGGAGTGGGGATCGTGCTGCCCGACCGGTTCATCCCCGTGGCCGAGGAGACGAGCCTCATCGTCGACATCGGGAGCTGGATGCTGCGGCGAGCGCTCACCGAGTGCGCGGCCTGGCAGGACGACGCACCCGGCGTCGGCGTCGCGGTCAACGTCTCGGTGCACCAGTTCCGGCACGGCGACCTCGTCGGCATCGTGCGCGCGGTGCTCCACGAGACCGGCCTCGCCCCGGAGCTGGTGATCCTCGAGATCACCGAGTCCGTCATGCTCGAGCACAGCGAGTGGAACCTCGCGGTGCTCGAGCACATCCGCGAGCTCGGCGTCCGCCTCGCGCTCGACGACTTCGGCACCGGCTACAGCGCGCTGAACCACATCCGGCGGCTCCCGATCGACACGATCAAGGTCGACCGTTCCTTCCTCCAGCGCATCGAGACCGACGAGGACCTCGCGACGATCCGTGCCATCGTCGAGCTCGCACGGGCGAACGGGATGGAGGTCGTCGCGGAAGGGATCGAGACCGACGCGACGCGCCGGCTCGTGCGCTCCGCCGGGTGCCGCCACGGGCAGGGCTTCATCTTCGCCCGGCCGGCGCCGTTCGCCGCGACCCTCGAGCTGTTGCGGGCGCGGGCGGCGGGGTCAGGTCACGCCGATGCGGTCCGCCCGCCTTCGAGCCAGCGGCGCAACAACGGGTCGAGCGTGGCGGCCGCGCGGTCGTAGAGCACGAGGTCGTCGTCGGTGAGCGCGCCGCGCCAGCGGCCGTTCGTCCCCTTGTAGAGGAACCGGTCGACCCCGCCCTCGAAGATCATCGCCGCGGGGTCGCCGTCGGCGTCGGTGCCCTTCGCCTCCTGGCGCATCGCGTCGAGCTGCACCGCGGCGACGATGGCCGGCCAGGTCTGCTCGGGGACGTCGATCTCGCAGAACGCAGCGAGACGGCGCATCTCCCCCTCGATGTCGGCGAGCATGTCGCGGTAGTGCATGAAGTGGACGTTCGGCAGGTCGCGCCACTCCCACCACGTGGTGAGGTGATGGTGGTGCGACCAGAACGGCCACCCGTCGGGCTCCCAGTCGAACCAGCCCTCGCCGATCCAGCGCGGCCACAGGTCGCGTGGCTCGGACGGACACCGCGGGAACTCCGGGCCCGGACGGTCGGCGTCGTTGAACAGTGAGTACGCGAGGTCGGTGTACGCGCTGTAGTGGTTCCAGAGCGACATGAACACGTCGCGCGTGTCGCGGCCGACGACCACGTACTTCGCCTCGGGGAAGAACCGCAGACCGTCGGCCGCGAGGTGGCTCTTCACGAACCGGCGATGGGTCTGGCCCTCGAGGGACTCGAGCATCGGCTCGATCGGACCGTGGAACCGGGCGTCGATCCAGGGGGAGAGCTCCATGAGTCCCTGGTCGCCCGGCTCGGGCCCGAGCACGAGCGCGGCGAGGATGCGCTGGGTCCACGTGGTACCGGCCTTGTAGGCGGTCGTCACGACGATGTCGCCGTCGCGGACGCGGAAGCCGTCCCAGCGGGTGCTGTCGAGGTGGTGGTTGCGGTACTCGCGGGTGCGCGCGGGGACTGCGGTCGTCATGCCGGGCAGCGTAGGTCGCGGTCGAGCGGCGGGTCGGGGGTGGGTGGGCCTACCCTGCGCGGCATGTGCGACACGATGGTGGTCGTCCGCCCGGAGGGCGTGCTGTTCGCGAAGAACTCCGGGCGCGATCCGAACGAGGCGCAGCGACTCGACTGGCAGCCCCGGGCCGAGCACGCCGCAGGCTCGCGGCTGCGCTGCACGTGGATCGAGGTCGACCAGGTCGCCGAGACGCCCGCGGTGCTGCTCAGCCGGCCCTTCTGGATGTGGGGCGCGGAGATGGGCGCCAACGAGCACGGCGTCGTGATCGGCAACGAGGCGGTGTTCACCAAGGAGCCGTACGCGAAGGTCGGCCTGACCGGGATGGACCTGCTGCGGCTCGCGCTCGAACGCAGCGCGACCGCGGCCGACGGGATCGAGACGATCACCGCGCTCCTCGACCGGTACGGCCAGGGCGGCGGCTGCGGGCACGAGCACCGCAGCGCGAGCTACCACAACAGCTTCATCGTGGCCGACCGGCGCGAGGCGTACGTGCTCGAGACCGCGGGCGCGCAGTGGACCGTCGAGCCGGTGACCGCGGGCGCGCGCTCGATCAGCAACGGCCTGACGATCCCAGACTTCGCCGACGAGCATGCGGAGCCGGTGCACACTCACTTCTCGCGGTGCCGAACGAGGCGGGCGATCACCGAAGCCGGCGCGCGCCGCGCGACCGGACCGGGCGACCTCATGGCGGTGCTGCGTGACCACGGCACGGGTGGGCCCGCGCCGCACTACGCGTTCACCACGGGGGCGCTCGGTCCGTGCATGCACGCGGGTGGGACCGTGGCGGCGTCCCAGACGGCGGCATCGTGGGTCGCCGAGCTCTCGGCGGACGCCGACCGCCACTGGGTGACGGCGACGGCCGCGCCGTGCACCGGGATCTTCAAACCGGTCCGCGTCGCCGAACCGCTCGACCTCGGACCCGCACCCTTCGACACGTTCGATCCGGCGGCCCTGTGGTGGCGTCACGAGTTGCTCCACCGGCGCGTGCTCACCGACCCCGAGCGGCTGGCGTCGTGCTTCGCGCCCGAGCGCGACGAGGTGGAGGCGAAGTGGCTCGCCGACCCGCCCGAGCCGGCCGCGGCGTTCGCCGAGGCCGACCGGCTCCTGGCGGGCTGGACCGACACCGTCGCTCGCGCCGTCGATCGCGACCGGCGACCCGTCTGGGCCCGCCGCTACTGGCGGGTGCGCAACCGCCGGGCGGGGATCCCACTCGGTGTGCCGGGCGCGGCCGGCACGCGGGTGGCATGAGCCTCCCACCGCCGTACCCGACCCGCGAGGCGGCGACCGCCGACTTCGCCGCGCACGTGAACCGGGGCAAGGTCGCGGCCTACGAGGCGTTGGGCCTCGAGCTCGTGATGGGGGAGCGTGAGGGCTCGCGGTTCCGTGACGCGTACGACGGCCGCTGGCTCTTCAACTGTCACTGCAACGGCGGTGTCTTCAACCTCGGCCATCGCAACCCCACCGTCGTCGGCGCGGTGCGTGATGCGCTCGACGCGCTCGACATCGGGAACCACCACCTCGTGTCGGGCTGGCGCGCCGCGCTCGCGTCGCGGCTCGCCGCGACGACCGACGGGCTGCTCCCCGGAGTGGTCTTCGGCGTCGGTGGCGGCGAGGCGAACGACCTCGCCATCAAGCTCGCCCGTGCGCAGACCGGCCGGCCGGGCGTGTGCTCCGCGGTGGGCGGGTACCACGGTCACACGGGCCTGTCCCTCGCGGCCGGCGATCCCGAGTACCGCGATCCCTTCGGTCCGAACCTGCCCGGCTTCGTGCAGGTGCCGTTCAACGACCTCGCGGCGCTCGACCGCGCCGTCGACGACACGATCGCCGCGGTGATCCTCGAGCCCATCCCGGCGACGCTCGGCATGCCCGTCCCCGAGCCGGGCTACCTCGCGGGTGTGGAGCGGATCTGTCGGGACCGCGGCGCGTACCTGATCCTCGACGAGGTGCAGACGGGCCTCGGCCGTACCGGCACCATGTGGTGCTTCCAGCAGGAGGGGATCCGCCCCGACCTCCTCACCACGGGCAAGGGACTCAGCGGCGGCGTGTACCCGATCACCGCGACGCTGATGACGGCCGAGGTGCACCGGTTCTTCGACGAGCATCCGTTCGTGCACATCTCCACATTCGGGGGTGCCGAGCTCGGGTGCGTCGCGGCGCTCGCCGTGCTCGACGTGATCGAAGCGCCGGGCTTCCTGGATCGCGTCACCGCGTCGGGCGAGCGGTTCGAGGCCGATCTCGCGGACCTGCCGTTCGTCCTCCGCCGCCGCGGGATGTTCATGGGCATGAAGTTCCCCGGCGACGGCGACGGGATGCTCGCGGCACGCGACCTCATCGCAGCCGGCGTGTTCGCGGTGTTCGCGAACAACGACACGTCGGTCCTGCAGTTCCTCCCGCCCCTCACGCTGACCGACGCCGAGCTCGGCGAGATCGTCGCGATCGTGCGCGCCACGTTCTCGTGATCGGGCACGGCGAGCTGGCGGAGCTCGAGCAGGCCGTCGCGCTCGCGCTCGAGCAGGGCGACGCCGGAGGCCTGCGAGTGCTCGGGTACGGCGAGATCTCGTTGGTCCTCGGCTGGCCCGGCGACACCCCGCGCTGGGCGTGCAAGCGGCTCCCGCCCTTCCCCGACTCGTCGGCCGCCGACCGGTTCGTGTCGGTGTCGGACCGGTACCTCGCCGAGCTCGCTGCGCGTGGGGTCCACGGGGCCGCGACCGGGATCGATCGGATCCCGCTCCCGGGCGGGCGCGTCGCCGTCTACTGCGTCCAGCCGGTGCTCCCGGCCGACTCGCTCGGCCCGGCGATCGTGTCGGAGGGGTCGGGTGCCGCGGCGCTGCTCGCCGCGATCGTCGACACCGTGTTGGCGGTCGTCGACGATCGGGTCGGGCTCGACGCGCAGCTCTCGAACTGGGCGCTGGTCGACGGCACGCTCACCTACTTCGATGTGACGACGCCCATGCTGCGGACCCCGGACGGGAGGTCCGAGCTCGATACGAGCGTGTTCCTCGCGTCACTGCCCTGGCTGCTGCGCGTGCCGGTGCGCCGATTCGTGCTCCCTGACATCATCGGGCGCTACCACGCCCCGCGCACGGTCGTGCTCGACCTGGCCGCGAACCTGGTGAAGGAGCGCCTCGACGCCTGGATCCCGGCGGTGCTCGCCGCGGTGGGTGACCGGGTGACGCCGCGGCTGACCGACGCAGAGGTGCGTGCCGACTACCGCAGCGACGCGCGCACCTGGGATCTCCTCCAGCGCGTCCGCCGCGTCGACCGCGCCTGGCAGCGTCGGATCCGTCACCGCACCTATCCCTTCCTGCTCCCCGACCGGATCGACCGCTGAGGGCACGACGAGGCCCGGGGCCCCGGCCGACCCGACGGGACTCGGGACCAAGGTCACTTTCGACGTCGAGACCGGAATACCGCGGGCCGATCCGGTGTCTGGTCGGATCACAGTGAACATCGACACCGTCCCCACCCAGTACTGGCATGCCCTCGACGACGGTCGCGTCCAGTGCGACGTCTGCCCCCGGGCGTGCAAGCTCCACGAGGGCCAGCGCGGGGTGTGCTTCGTCCGCGCCCGGGACGGCGACGCGATCGTCCTCGCCACCTACGGGCGCTCCAGCGGATTCTGCGTCGATCCCATCGAGAAGAAGCCGCTGAACCACTTCCTGCCCGGCTCGGCGGTCCTCTCCTTCGGGACCGCCGGGTGCAACCTCGCGTGCCGGTTCTGCCAGAACTGGGACATCAGCAAGTCCCGCGAGATGGACACGCTGCAGGACCGGGCCGATCCCGACACCATCGCCGTGGCCGCGCAGCGGCTCGGCGCGACGAGCGTCGCGTTCACCTACAACGATCCGGTC
>CAZXCB010000130.1:0-9580 GCA_964639075.1 uncultured Bifidobacteriaceae bacterium
GCCACCGCCGCCACCGCCGGTGCCGGTGCCGCCGATACCTCCGGCGGTCCCCGTTCCACCCGGCGCGGTGTACGCGGTCCCGGTCACGCTGTTCTGCCCGGCGTTGGGACCGGCACCACCCGCGGCACCCGCGGATCCGCCGCCGCCGCCGCCACCACCGCCACCGCCGGCTGCGTCGGTGTTGGCACTCCCGGACCCGCCGCCGCCACCACCGGCGTTGCCGGCGAAGGCACCCGAGCTGTTGACGCCGGACGCGCCCTGCAGCCCGGAGTTGTTGCCCTGCGGTGAGCCCTTCCCACCCGGGCCGCCCATGGCCGGGACGGTGAACTGGTTGAACGGGATCGTCTGCTTGGCGATGCTCGGACCCGACCACTGCAGCCGCTCGCAGCCGCCGCCGCCGTTGTTGTACTCCTCGAACACGAGCGGAACCTTGGTCCCGCCGGTGAGCGCGATGGTCGCCGAGTTCTCGGTGCAGCCGCGGTCGACCCACTGGTCGATCAACGTCGTGCCGTTGACCCGCAGGCGCTCGCCGTCGTCGGAGCTGGCGTAGAAGGTGTAGGTCCCGGTCGTCGGAACCGTGAGCCACCCCGACCAGCGCCGGTTCACCCCGGTGGTGCCGTCGGTGTCGTCGATGCCCGCGCTCCCCGTGAGGATGCACCGGTTGCCGCAGGCGTCGCCGCCGTTGAACTCACCGAAGTCGCCGTCGCGCGTGTACAGGTGCCGCACGATGCCCTGGGTCGACGTCGGTGCACCGAACCACGGGTTGCCGCTGTTCCCGCTGTTCCCGCTGCCGGCAGACGTGGAGCCACCGTTGTGGCTGACGCTCGTGGCGCCCTGCGTGTTGGACGGCCCCGCGTACCCGCTGAACGACGCCGCCGCGCCGGCAGCACCCGCGACGCCGCCCTGGGCGCTCACCGCGACGCGCTGCAGCGTCACGTTCGCCGCGATCTCGCGGAGTCCGTAGACGCTCGAACCCGCCGCGAGCCCGGTGTTCTGGCCCGTGATCGCGAGCTGCTGGAACGTCTCGGTGTAGCCGTCGACGAGCACGGCGGTCCCGGCCGCGGCAATGGTGACCGTGTTGGCCCCCGGGGCACCGCGCTTCCACGTCGACGACGAGTAGCCGCCGGTCGTCGTCTTGTTGCCGAACCCGGCGCCCTGGATCGTCAGCGCCCCGTAGGTGCCGGCCGCGACGACGACGCGTGACCGACCGGTGGTCTGCGCGACCTGGATGCCCTTGCCGACCGTCGCGACCGCAGCGGCCGGCGTGGTCCCGGCGTTCCCGTCGTCTCCGGACGTCGCCACGAACACGCTGTCGGCAGGCCGGTGGTCGACGTCGAAGGTCGACGTGACGGTCGACCCGGTGTTCACGGTGTCGGCCGCCACCGCGGTGAGGGTGTACGTGCCGCCGGCGGGGAAGTTGCTCGCCGGGAACGTGTACGACCAGTTCGGCAGCGCGAGCGTCGCCGTGAGGTCGACCGGCGAGGCGCTCGAGAACGCCGAGCCGTTCCAGTAGTTGCCCGAGCCCTGGCGCAAGGTGAGCGTGACGCTCTGCACGCCGGTGCCACCGGTCGGGTCGGTGGCGGTGCCACAGATGGCGTTCGCGGCACAGCCGTTGGCCCACGCGGTCTCACCCGTGTACGTCGTTCCCGAGCTCGACTGCAGCGTGCCGTTCGCGGGGTTCGTGATCGTCACCGTCGGCGCGTTGGCGTCGACCGCGAAGTTGTTGGTGTTGCTGGTCCCCGTGTTCGACGCCCAGTCGGTCTGGGTCGCGGTGACCTTGTAGGCGCCGTCGACGAGCGAGGTCGGGCTGCCGGAGGCCCAGTCGCCCACCGCGATGCTCCAGCTCGTGCCCGAGCGCGTGACCGCGAAGGTCCGCACGACCGAGCTGTCCGACTGCTTGCGGATCGTCACGTTGACGGTGGTCGAGTCGCCGACCGCGTCGCCCGCGGTGCCGCTGAACGTCGGCGTCGGGGTGGTGTGCGTCGACCCGTCCGTGGGCGTGGTCACCGTGACCGTCGGTGCGGTGTGGTCGGTGAGGCCCATCGCGCTCGCCTGGTTCGACGGCGAGCTCGTGCCGATCGCGTTGAACGCGCGCACCTCGTAGGTGCAGGTGTTGTCCTGGCCGCAGTTGTGCGAGAAGGACAGACCCGTGCCCGAGCCGGTCGACGCCCACGCCGAGAAGACCCCCGCGCCGATCTTGTAGCGGAACTCGTAGCCCTGGATCGCGAACCCACCGTCGTCGGCCGGGTACTGCCACGACAGGTCCACGAAGCCGAGGAACACGCCCGTGGTCGCGGTCAGGTTCTGTGGCGGCGACAGGTTGGTGCCGGTCGCGGTGTCGGTGTTCGACGCCGGCCCGGTGCCACGGGCGTTGATCGCGGACACGCGGTAGGTGCACGCGACACCCTGGCCGCAGGTCGTGTCCGTGTACGACACCGACGTGCCGAGCGTCCAGCTCTGCGGCCACGTGGTCCCGCCGTCGAGCGAGCGCTCGAGGAGGTAGCCGGTGAGAGGCCAGCCGCCGTTGTCGAGCGGGGCCTGCCACACGATGTCGACCGCGCCGAGCGTCGTGCCCGAGGTCGCGTCGAGGTTGAGCGGTGCCGACGGTACGTTCGCACCCTCGGCGGTCGCGGAGTTGGAGTACGGGCCGGTGCCCGCGGAGGTGACCGCGTCCACCTTGTAGGTGCAGGTGTTGCCGGCGCCACACCCGGTGTCGGTGTAGGTGAGCGCGGTGCTGCCGGTCGAGATGTCGGCCGAGAACGGACCGCCGTTGATCGACCGCGAGAACTTGTAGTCCGAGACCGGGAAGGAGCCGCTGTTCGCCGGCGCCTGCCACGCGAGGTCGACGGCCCCGATCGTGGTCCCCGACGCCGCGGTGAGGTTCTGCGGTGCACCGGGCAGGGTGGAGCCGGTGGCGCTCACGCTCGCCGACGCGCTCCCGCCGCCGCCGGTACCGCCGCCCGTCGACACCTCCCAGGCGACCACGCGGTACGCGCACTGGACGTCGGCGCCACAGAAGTCGGTCGTGCCGTGCGATCCGGCCGCGATCGTCTGTCCGGTGTCGGTCCAGTTGGCGGTGTTGCCACAGCCCGCCGTCACGAGGCACTTGTAGAGGGAGAGGTGATCGATGCCGGCGCCCGCCTCGGCCGGTCCGCCCCAGCCGATCGCGATCGTGCCGACCGGCGGCGCGGTCACGGCGGTGATGCCGGTCACCGCGAACGGCGTGATGCGGATCGCGGGACCCCACGAGCCGGGACCCACCGCGTTCACGCCGCGCACCTGGTAGGAGCAGGTGACGAGGCCTGCGGTGCACGTGGTGAGCCACGTGCCGCCCGTGCCGAGCGGCACGATCGGTGCAGAGCTCCACCCGGCGTTCGAGATCGTGCAGTTGCCGTCGCACTCACGGCCCTGGTAGCTCGTGATCGGCTGCCCACCGGTGCTCGTGGGCGCCGACCAGTTGACCGTCACCGTCGGTGTGCCCGATCCGAGGTTCAGATCCGGGACCGACGCCACGTATGCGTGCGGATTCGAGATCGCGCCGGGCGGGTTGAACGCGGTGGACTTGGCCGCGGACGCGGCAGCCGAGCCCTTGCCGTTGTACGCGATGACCTTGTACGAGCAGTTGTTCGTGGCCGGGCACTCGACCGTGGCCTTGCGCGGGGAGTCCGGCAGTGTGGATGCCCCGTCCACGAACGCACCGCCGTCGCTGCTCAGTTGGTAGCGGTAGTGCACGGTGAGTCCGCCGGTGTTGCTCGGCGCCGTCCACTCGATCGTCGCCGCGGCGACGGGACGTCCGGGCGTGACCTTGCTGATGGTGCTCGCCGACGGCGGGTTCCAGGCGCCGGCGATCTCGTTGCTCACCGGGCCGACGCCCACGCTGTTGACCGGGTAGACGCGGAACTTGCAGCCCCCGAGCGGGTTCGTCGACGGGCACTGCGCGCGACCGCCGGTCGCGCTCCAGATGCTCATGGTGTACGGCCCGTTCCAGGGGCCGGCGCTGTCGGTCTGCACGTCGTAGAGGTAGGAGGTGATCAGCTTGCCGCCGTTGCTCTTCGGCGCCGCCCACTTCAGGCTCATCTCCCCGACGCCGGGACCGCCGGTCGCCGTCTTCAGCGTCGCTGCGCTGGGCACGGCCCACACTCCGACCGCGTCGGTGGGGGGTCCGTCACCGGCCGAGTTGCGCGCGAAGACACGGAACGTGCAGCTGACGACACCGGCGCACGCGATCACGGCCTTGCGCGCCGTGAGGTTCGTGACCGCGGGCCCGAAGGCACCGCCGTCGACCTTGGTGGAGATGAAGTAGGCGTCGACCGGGCCGGTCAGCGGTGCCGTCCACGTCACCGTCATGTTGCCGGTGCCCGGCCCGCCGACCGCGGCCAGGTTGCGCACGGCCGACGGCGGCCCCGCCGCGGTCGCGCCCTCCGTGACGATCGCGGGCACCAAGGTGGCGCCGAGCAACACGACGACTGCCAGCGGCATGACCCCACGCCGCGCGCTCCGCGATCCCGCACGCACCTTCGCTGCCCCCCACCGGAAACGGCCACCCAAGTGGGCCGAACGCTATGCCCCGACGGCCTCGATGTCCACGCTCGTGGCCGATTTCTCGCCCCCGGTCGGGCTCGGCGCGCGCCCGTGACGGTCCGGGGCGTCGGCCGCCCGATCAGCGGCTGTTCCATTTGGTCGACAACAGTTGCGTGCGCAACTACAGGCCGCAGAGACCCGTGAACTTCCCGCCGCGCCGGAACACACGGCACGCCGTTCCCGAGCGCTCCACCCAGTCCCGGAAGAACGTGTTGTCGTCGATGTCGTCCATCACCACGACCGCCCCCGGCGCCAGCTTCGGCCCGACCGCGTCCATCACGAACGCGCGGCCGGAAACGCCCTTGTCCGAGTCGTAGTGCACGAAATCGATGGCGTCGATCTGCGGCAGGAACTCCGCGAGGTTCACGCGGTCACCGTGCAGCCCGAGGTGCCAGCGGGCACGGAGCTCGTCGTCCACGAGACACCCGACGTAGCGCTCGGGCTCGTCCATGCGGAAGTACGGGAAGTCGCTCGAGTACAGGGTGCCGGCGCCGTTCTGCTCGAGCGCGAGCAGGATCGCCTGGCTCGTGTACCCGACGCCGACGCCGGTCTCGAGCACCACCTCCGGCCGGAGGTACCGGACGAGGAAGTGGACGAGTCGGAAGTGCCCGGCGCCCCGCAGCGGTACCGCCATCCGGTCCAGCTTCGTCGCGGCCGACGCCTTGAACTCGATGGCCCACTCCCCACACTCGGCCCAGAGCTCGGCGTCGAGCGCCTCGGCGAACGCCGCGATCGGCTCGGCACGCGGCGTCGCCCATCGGATCGCGTCCTCGCGGTGACTCGGGCGGAACCGCTCGACCAGCTTGCGGCCCATCACCGGCAGATAGTGCGGTCGCAACGCGTTGCGAGCGACGTTGCGCACCGTGGACGCCTGCACCGCGGGGAGCGTACCTGCCGCACCGAGGAGACCCCGTCCCTGATGTTCTCCGTCGACGTCGACGACATCGACACCGCGCTCGCCGCGGTCGAACGTGCGGGCGGACGCGCGCTCACGGAACGCATGCCGATCCCCACCGTCGGCTGGTCCGCGCTCTTCCCAGGACTCCGAGGGCAACGAGGTCGGTCTCCTCCAGACCGACCCGACGGTCCCGGTCCCGGGTCCCGCCCGAGCACGTCAGTTGACACTTACGTAAGCTATCCCTTACACTACTGCGATGGACGCAGCGCTGAAGGCGATCGCCGAACCTCGCCGGCGGGCGATCCTGCGCCTCGTGTGGTCGCAGGAGCTCCCGGCCGCCGCGATCGCGGACGAGTTCGGCGACGTCAGCCGGCCCGCGATCTCCCAGCACCTCGCAGTCCTCAAGGACGCCGGGCTCGTGACCGAGCGCCGCGACGGCACCCGCCGGCTGTATCGCGCGGATCCCACGACCATGGCCGAGCTGCTGGCGTCCCTCGACGACTACTGGACCTCCGGGCTCGAGCGGCTGCGCGATGTCGCCGAGGCCGAGCAGACCCGCACGCGACAGGCGAAAGGACACTCCTGATGGCCGAGCTCGTCCGCGAGATCGTGATCGACGCCACGCCCGAGACCATCTGGCCGTTCCTCGTCGAGCCCGACAAGCACGTCCAGTGGCTGGGCACCGTCGCCGACATCGACCCCCGTCCGGGTGGCGCCTACCGCGTGTGCGTCGGCGGGCAGAACCAGTCCGCGGGTGAGTACGTGGAAGTCGTGCCGCTCGAGAAGGTGCTGTTCACCTTCGGCTGGGAGCAGGCGGGGAACCCCATCACGCCCGGCTCGACGACGGTCGAGATCAGCCTCCACCCCGAAGGCGACAAGACGCGCGTCCGGCTCGTGCACCGCGGCCTGCCCGACGACGCCGTGTCCGACCACACGCACGGGTGGGACCACTACCTCGGCCGGCTCGAGCTGGCGGCGACCGGCCGCGATGCCGGACCCGACGTCCTGCCGTCCGAGTCGTGATCCGGACCCACCCGACCGCGACCCACCCGACCCCGACCCACCTGGAGGAGCACCGATGACCACCCATGCCACCGGAACCGCCGAGGAGCACCTCGCCGCACGCGTGGAGCTCCTGAAGGCCGAGAAGGAGCTGACCCGCCTGAACGACGACCTCGCCCGGCGACGGCGCGAGCTGCCCTGGGTGCGGGTGGACGAGGACTACCGCTTCGACACCGAGTCGGGTGAGGCGACGCTCGCCGACCTGTTCCACGGACGCTCGCAGCTCGTCGTGTACCACTTCATGTACGGCCCCGACTGGGACGAGGGGTGCCCGAGCTGCTCGTCGGCCGCCGACGGGTTCGACGGGACGCACCTGCACCTGCAGCACCACGACGTCGCGTTCACCGCGGTCTCGCGGGCTCCGCTCCCGAAGCTGCTCGCGTACCGCGAGCGCATGGGGTGGACCTTCCCCTGGGTGTCGTCGGCGACGAGCGACTTCAACTTCGACTTCGGCGCCTCGTTCACCGAGGAGTCCGTCGCGCGCGGCCAGACGTACAACTTCCGCCCGCTCGAGGGCTGGCAGCTGGACCCGGAGAACCTCCCGTTCGAAGGACCCGGCATGAGCGCGTTCGCGCTCCAGGACGGCCTCGTGTACCACACGTACTCCGCGTACGCGCGCGGCCTCGACGCGGTGTGGACGATGTGGCAGTGGCTCGACCGCGCGCCGCTCGGCCGCAACGAGGGCGACTTCTCGTGGTTCGGCCGACACGACACCTACGACGGGACCTACCGGTGACCCTCGCGCACGTGGGGGGCCTCCCGCTCGAGGAGTTCCTGTTGCCGCTCGTCGCGACGGGCGGCACCGTGGCGGTCGCGGTGCGGGCAACCGCGCGGAGGCTCCGCGGTCGGCGCGTCAGCCCTCCCGCCGCAGGTAGCCCCTCGGGTTGAAGGTGTGGAGGAACTTCTCCCGGCTCCGGTCGGGGACGAACTCCGGATTCTCGGGCAGGAACGCCTCGACCGCCTCCCATGGACCCGGACCCCAACCGCGCTTGGTCGGGTGACCGTTCATCGCCGTGTCCTCGACGATGAGGTAGCTCCCGCGCGTCACCAGATCCCGGTAGGCGCGCAGCTCACCGAGGACGTGGTCACGGCCGTGGTACGAGTCGAGGATCACCATGACGGGGCCCTTCACGTCCGCGGCCATCTCCCGGATCGTGCCGACGACCTCGTCGGAGGTGGAGGAGCCCACCAGGTAGGTGACGCGCGGGTGTTCGGGCAGGTCGGGCCGGGGCCGGAGCTCGACGGTCACGACGTGGCCGTGTCCGAGCAGGTCCATGATCGAGGCCAGGTAGAGCGCCGAGCCGCCTCGGTACGTCCCGGTCTCGATCACGAGTCCGGGGCGCAGCTCGTTGAGGAGCTCCTGGTACACCCAGAGATCCGTCGCCAGCTTGTAGAGCGGCACACCGAGCCAGTGCATGTCTTGCCACGTCGACGTCCGGACGTGGTCGAAGTACCGAGCGTGGTATCGGGTGGCCACGGGTCCGATCCGGCGCCAGGCAACGTCCTTGCCCGCGGCGACCACCCGACGGCCCGCGGCCCGGCTCCGGAACCGAGCGCTGCGAAGGATGCGCTGCGGGAGGGCGCGCGCGCCGCTGTTGGCCATCGTCAAGGTCGTTCCTGTCGTCGCGAAACCGCTCGACGCCCGTCGCACGCGGCGGCCGATGGTATCCGTACCGGAGGCGGGCGAGGCCACGTGTGCCGTCTCGGTGATCCGCGCGCCGACACGCGGCCGCCGGGGCGGCGCTATCCGTACCAGCCGTGGCGCAGCGCGCCGTTGGTGTCGTCGTGGTACCAGACGTGCGGCCGGCCGTTGAAGACGAGGACGGACACGACGTCGGCACCGCTCGTCGTCCGGTCAGGCACCGCGACCTTGGTTAGCCTCCGGCCGGTGACGTCGCGCCGACCACGCCCTCGCGGACCCGGGACGCCGCGGCCGTGAAGCTCGGGATGGGAATCGACCTCTACCGCGCCGCGGCCATGGAGGTCCCGGTCGAGCAGGTCCGCCACGCCGAGGCACTGGGGTTCCACTCGGTCTGGACCGCGGAGGCGTACGGCGCGGACGCGCTGTCACCGCTCGCGTACCTCGCCGCGCTCACCTCGCGCATCAAGCTCGCCACCGGAGTCGTGCAGATCGCCGCCCGCACGCCGGCCGCGACGGCGATGCACGCGCTGACCATCGACGCGCTCGCGGGTGGCGGTCGCGTGATCATCGGGCTCGGCGTGTCCGGCCCGCAGATCGTCGAAGGCTGGTACGGCCAACCGTGGGGAAGCCCCAACCGCCGGCTGCGGGAGTACGTGGCGATCATGCGCACGGTCTTCGCACGTGAGCCGCTCACCAGCGACGGTCCCGAGTTCCCCCTCCCGTACACCGGACCCGGCTCGACCGGTCAGGGCAAGGCGTTGCGGTCGATCCTGCACCCCGCGGGCGAGATCGGGATCTGGATCGCGGCCGGCGGTCCGCAGAACACCGCGCTCGCCGCCGAGGTGGCCGACGGACTGCTGCCGATGGGCTGGGGGGCCGACGGCCAACGCGTCCACGGTCCCGCGCTCGACGCGGGCTTCGCGGCGCGCGGCAGTCGCGACGGCGCGTTCGAGGTCTTCGGTGGGGTGGGCGTGCGCATCACCGACGACGTGCAGAAGACGCTCGACGCCCAGAAGCCACTCACCGCGATGTACGTCGGCGGGATGGGGTCGGCGACTCACAACTACCACCGGGCCGCGATGGCGCGGCGCGGGTACCCGGAGGTCGCCGAACGGATCCAGGAGCTGTGGCGCGCCGGTCGCAGGGAGGAGGCCGTGGCCGCCGTCCCCGACGAGTACCTCGACGAGGGCGGCCTCTACGGCAGTGCGGCGCGGATCCGGGATCGGTGGGAACCGTGGACGCGACGCGGGCTCACCGGGCTCGTGGTGCGAACCGACCAGCCGGACGGACTCGAGCTCCTGGCCGAGCTCGCGGGCACACGCGACCGCGTGGTGGGGTGACATGGGCGATTACGAGTGGATCGTGGTCGACCGCCCGGTCGACCACGTCGCGCGGGT
>CAZXCB010000131.1:0-9537 GCA_964639075.1 uncultured Bifidobacteriaceae bacterium
GCGAGAGGCAGTCGATGAACGAGGTGCCCGGCACCGGGTCGCCGCCGATGCCCACGCAGGTGGTCTGGCCGATGCCGAGCAGGGTCAGCTCGTGGAGCGCCTGGTAGGTGAGCGTGCCCGAGCGGGACACGATCCCCACCGGCCCGCCAGGCTTGGCGATATGGCCGGCGGTGATGCCGATGTTCGCCTTGCCCGGGCTGATGATGCCGGGGCAGTTCGGTCCGAGCAGCTGCACGTTCGGGTGGTCACGCCGCAGCAGGTTGTAGAACCAGGCCTCGTCGTGCGCGGGCACGCCCTCGGTGATCACCACGATGAACTCGACGCCGCCCTCGGCCGCGTCCATCACCGCGTCACGCACTCCGGGCGCGGGGATGAACACGCACGACGCGGTGGCGCCGGTCTCGGCCACCGCCTCCGCGACGTTCGCGAAGACCGGGATGCCGTCCACGTCGGTGCCGGCCTTCTTCGGGTTCGTGCCCGCGACGACCTGCGTCCCGTAGTCGCGGTTCAGCAGACCGTAGAACCGGCCCTGCGATCCGGTGAGGCCCTGGTAGACGACCTTGGTGGTCTCGTCGACGAAGATGCTCACTTCACTCCTCCGGCGAGCTCGACCACGCGCCGCG
Source organism: uncultured Bifidobacteriaceae bacterium (assembly GCA_964639075.1). Lineage (GTDB taxonomy): Bacteria > Actinomycetota > Acidimicrobiia > IMCC26256 > JAENVU01 > JAENVU01. The sequence goes on from CAZXCB010000131.1 coordinate 624, forward strand.
CCGCGGCGACCATGGTGGGCTCGATCTGCAGCTTCTCCGACAGGTGGGCCTGCAGGATCGCGTGGCCCGCTTCCGCGTTCGTGCCGTCGAGGCGGATCACGATCGGGGCGTCGATCTGCACGCGGCCGAGGGCGGTGACGATGCCGTTCGCCACCTCGTCACCCTTCGTGATCCCGCCGAAGATGTTGATGAAGATCGACCGCACCTTCGGATCGTTGTTGATCACTTCCATCGCGCCGGCCATCACGTCGGCGTTGGCACCGCCGCCGATGTCGAGGAAGTTCGCGGGACGGCCACCCACCTGGCTCACGATGTCCACCGTGCTCATGGCGAGCCCGGCGCCGTTGGCGATGATGCCGACCTCACCGTCGAGGCCCACGTACTGCAGGCCCTTGTCGTGCGCGGCCTGCTCGCGGGCGTCGCGCACCTGGGTGGCGTCATAGGCCTCGTAGTCGGTGTGGCGGAAGACTGCATTGTCGTCGAGGCTCACCTTGGCGTCGAGCGCGTGCACGCGCCCGTCCGGCGTCAGGATGAGCGGGTTGATCTCGGTGAGGTCGGCATCGCCCTCGGTGTACGCGTTGTAGAGCTTCAGCAGCACGTCGACCGCACCGTCGGTGGCGGCCGGGTTCAACTTCGCGGCGAGCACCCACTCCCGGCACGCGGACTCGCTCAGACCCTCGACCGGGTCGATGTGGAGCTTCGCGATCGCGTCGGGGTCGGTGGCCGCGACCTCCTCGATCTCGACCCCGCCCTCGGCCGAGAGCATCCCGAGGTACTTCTTGGCCGAGCGGTCGAGTGTGAACGACGCGTAGTACTCCTCGGCGATGTCACTCGCGTGCTCGATCCAGACGACCTCGACGGTGTGGCCCTTGATGTCCATCCCGAGGATGTCGGTGGCGTACCGCCGGGCCTCGTCCGCGTTCGCCGCGAGCTTGATGCCGCCGGCCTTGCCGCGCCCACCCACCTGCACCTGCGCCTTGACCACCACCGGGTACCCGACGCGGTCCGCGGCCGCGACCGCGGCGTCGACGGTCGTGACGTCCTCGCCGGCCGACACCGGGATGCCGTACCGCGCGAAGAACTGCTTGCCTTGGTATTCGAACAGGTCCACAGGACTCCTCGAGTCGAGACGCTGCAGGGCGGATCCGCCCCTAGGCGATGAGAGCGGTGGGTCACCCGGCCGGCTGCGCCTCCCGGGCGTCGAGCGCGTCTTCCAGCCATTCGTGGATCGACGCGAGGGTGGTGCCGGGCGTGAACAGCTCGGCGACACCGAGCTCCTTCAGCTTCGGGATGTCCGCGTCCGGGATGATCCCGCCGCCGAAGACGACGACCTCGTCGAGGCCGCGCTCGTGCAGCAGCTCGATCACCCGTGGGAACAGCGTCATGTGCGCGCCGGAGAGGAGCGAGAGACCGACGGCGTCGGCGTCCTCCTGGAGGACCGTCTCCGCGATCTGCTCGGGCGTCTGGTGCAGACCCGTGTAGATCACCTCGAATCCACCGTCGCGCAGGGCGCGGGCGATGATCTTCGCCCCGCGATCGTGACCGTCGAGGCCCGGCTTCGCGATGACCACTCGGTACCGGCGCTGCATGCGGGCGGAACCCTAGCGATCAGGCCGCGAATCCGGCCAACGGGGGGGCGCCGGGTTGGACTCGGATGGCCGGGGCGAGGACACTGCAGCGTGCCCGATCGCCGCTCGGCCCAGCGCAGCTCCGACATCAAGCTCCTGCTCGGTGCGGCCGTCGGCATCATCCTCGGCGGCATCGTCATCGCGGCGGCGATCCTCGCCATCACGTCACGGGGCAAGGGTCCGAACCTGAACCGGCCGGTGTCGTTCGGCATCGAGGCGTCGATCCACCGGACCGTGCGCGCCGGCGGGCCGATCAACATGGCCGGCCTCAGCGGCGACGACGGCTTCTGGCTCGCGATCGAGGACCACCGCCTCGTGCCGCTGCTCGTGAAGCAGCCGAGCCCCGAGTCCTGCACCCTGCGCTGGCGCGGCTCGAAGAACACCTTCACCTGCGACGACCGCCCGGTCAGCAGCGAGGAGATGGCCCGCTTCCGGAGCTTCACGTCGAAGCAGGGCACGACCGAGGGCAGTCTGATGGTCGACCTGCGCAAGGTGCTCCCCGCGCCCGCGCAGAGCTCGACGGCCGGCGGTTAGCCCTCCGGGAGCTTGCGCAGCGGCGCCCACGCGAGCAGCAGCGTCTTCTCGCCCACGTCGCGGAATCGGACGGTGGCCTCGGTCTTGTCGCCGTCGCCTTCCATGGCGATGATCACGCCCTCGCCGAACTTCTCGTGGGTGACGTCGTCACCGGTGCGCAGCCCGATCTCCTCCGCCCCGCGCGCGCCCGTCGGCTCGCGCCCCGCGCGCATCGCCGCGTCGGTCACCGACTCGCGGTGGCCGCCGATGCCGCCGCCGCGGCCCTCGGCGCGACCCTGCGCGCGCACCAGCGCTTCCGGGATCTCGGCGAGGAACCGGCTCGGCGGGTAGTAGTCGGTCGAGCCGAACAGCATCCGGCTCCACGCGTGCGTCAGATACAGGCGCTGCTCGGCCCGGGTGATGCCGACGTAGCAGAGACGCCGCTCCTCCTCGAGCTCCTCGGGGTCGCCGACCGACCGCATGTGGGGGAAGACGCCGTCCTCCATGCCGGTGAGGAACACCACGGGGAACTCCAGTCCCTTCGCGGTGTGCAGCGTCATGAGCGTGACGATCGAGTCACCCTCGGGCTTCTCGTCCATGTCGGTCACGAGCGAGATGGCTTCGAGGAACGCCTGCACGCGCGCCAGGCCGCGCGGCGGCTCGGTGAGCTCCTCCAAACCCCGAGCCGTCCGGACGTCCGATTCCGGACCGAAAGCCCGGTCCGAGACTCCTGGCTGCGCGATGGTTCGCGGCGGCTCGGCCACGCCGGCGATGCCGGCGAGGCCCGAGAGGTCGCCGCGCTCCAGCTGCTCGTCGAAGTCGCGCGCCACGCCCACGAGCTCGCTCAGGTTCTCGATGCGCCCCTGGGCCTCGATCGCGCGCTCGGCCTCGAGCTCGGCGAGGTAGCCGGTGCGGTCGAGCATCGCCTCGACGACGCCGCTCACGCCGTGGGTGTCCGCCTCTTCGGTGAGCTCGCTCATCACCTCGAGCAGGTCCTTGATGCCGCCGAGCGCACGGCCGGCGACCCCGGCGGCCGCGGCCTCGGCGAGCGCGTCGCGGAAGACGACGTCGGCGCCCTGCGCGTACGCGTCGACCTTGCGCACCGACGTGTCGCCGACCCCGCGCTTGGGGACGTTGACGATGCGCTTCCACCCCACCTCGTCGTCGGGGTTGGCGAGCGCGCGCAGATAGGCGAGCGCGTCCTTGATCTCGCGGCGGTCGTAGAACTTGGTGCCGCCGATGATGCGGTAGGGCACGCCCGCGCGGACGAACGCCTCCTCGATCACGCGGCTCTGCGCGTTGGTCCGATAGAAGACCGCGACGTCGCCGTGGCGCACGTGCTCGACGTCGACGAGGCGGTCGATCTCGTGCACGATGAACGTGGCCTCGTCGTGCTCGTCCTCCGCGTGGTAGCGCGTGATCAGCTCACCGCCGACCTGCTCGGTCCAGAGGTGCTTCGGGCGACGCGACGCGTTGTTGGCGATCACCGCGTTCGCGGCGTCGAGGATCGTCTGGGTCGACCGGTAGTTCTGGTCGAGCACGATGATCGACGCCTCGGGGAACTCCTCCTCGAACCGCATCAGGTTCCGATGGTCCGCCCCCCGAAAGCGGTACACGCTGTTGTGGGTCACGAGTCCGTTGGCGACGAAGTTGTGCGTGCCCTCGACGTCGAGGTCGTACACCGGCTCGTCGAGCGCGACCGGTTCCACCGCCTCGACGACGTCGAAGTCGCCGGCCTCGTCGACCATGACCATCCCGGGCCGCACCGAGCTGGCGGGCATGAACGGCACGGTGTTGGTCACCGCCGTGTCGCCGGAATTCGTGGCAAGGCGGGCCACGCACCGGACCGACACATCGAGTGCGGCGGTCATCCTGTGGACGGCCGCGTCGATCATTGCCATGTCCGAGCTGGCCGTCTCGACTCGCCAGCCGGATGAGCCCTTCCGCGCGGGCCGGACCGAGAACCCCAGCTCCTCCAGCGTCCGGCGCCCCTCGTCGTCGCTCCCGAACAGCGCGATCCGATGCAATGTCCTGGACCCGCGCCGGTCGCCGCAGAGCACGATCGAGAGCCGACGGCGGTGCACCCCCTCGACGGTCGAGAAGGCGGACGCCGAGTAGTGCGGATGGTCGAATGAGAGCCCGTTCGCCTCGAGCAACGCGAGACCGCGCTTGTCGGTGTCGATCTCGGCGAACAGGCGGTCGAGCATCCCCTGGTCGCCGACAAAGGGGCCGATCCCGTCGCGGCGGCGGGCGATGAACGGCACCGTCGGCAATCCCCATTGCGCCGCGAGCAGTGCCTCCTGCAAGCGCGCCTCGCCCTGGGACTCGTGGGTCGACAACGCCCAGATCGCATCCGCGTGCTCGCCGAGACACCGCTGGGCCAATCCGAGCTTCGGCTTCGCGCCACGCGAGTACGTGCTCGTGATGCCGACGCGGAACCCGACATCGCGCTTCCACATGAGGTACGTGACGTAGAGCTCCGGGGTGCGGCCGACGACGAAGCCGGCGAAATGCATGTGCTCGGGGGTGGAGACGATCTCGCGGCCAGAGCGTGTGCGGATTCGCAGGCCGGCGGTCGCATGGGAGCGGTGCGCTCGGGTGACGGTCGCGGCGCGCATGTCACCGCTGCCGTAGTTCGACAGGACCTCGTCGCCAGCCACAACGTCGCCGATCGGCCGCGAGGTACCGTCCGCCATCGCGATCGCGGTATCGCCGACCAGGCACTGATCCGCGTCGCCGACGACCATCACGTTGCGGTGCTCGCGGCCGAGGAGGCGGACGATCTCCCACTGGGCGACGTTGGTGTCCTGGAACTCGTCGACGAGCACGTGCTTGAACCGGTGGCGCCACCGCTCGAGCACGTCCGGGTGCTCGCGGAAGAGCCTGACGACGAGCAGGAGCAGGTCGTCGAAGTCGGCGGCCGAGGCCTCGGCGAGGCGCCGCTGGTACTCGACGTAGACCTCGGCGATGCGGACCTCGGGCTGGGTGAGCGCCTTGGCCCTGGCCTCCTCCGGCTCGATCAGCTCGTTCTTGAGCGCCGAGATCGAGTGGTGGAGCCGCCGGGGCGGGAACCGCTTCGGGTCGAGGTTGAGGTCCCGGCGGACGTAGTCGACGAGACGCACGGCGTCGGCCTCGTCGTAGATGGAGAACGACGACCGGTACCCCAGTGCCGTCGCCTCGCGGCGCAGGATGCGCGCGCACGCCGAGTGGAAGGTGGCGACCCACATCTTGCGGGCGACGGGGCCGACGAGCGCGGCGACGCGCTCCTTCATCTCGCCGGCGGCCTTGTTCGTGAACGTGATCGCGAGGATCTCGAACGGCGACACGTGCCGCTCGCCGACGAGGTAGGCCACGCGATGGGTGAGCAGGCGCGTCTTCCCCGAGCCGGCACCGGCGACGACGAGCACCGGGCCGTCGGGCGCGCTCACCGCGTCGCGTTGGACCGGGTTGAGGCCCGAGAGGAGGTCCGGCGCGCCGAACGCGTCGTCGGCCGGCGGCGCGTCGAACATCTCCGCCTGGTCGTCGCGCGCGCTCATCCCCGGCAGCGTACAGGTGTTCGGTCGCGCCGGCCGGTCCTGGCCGGGGCGATCAGCGCCCGGACTCCGGTGCGGGGTCGATCCGCAGCTCCTGGGTCGGCGCGTCGACGCTCGACGTGCGGAACGCGCGGAGGAGCTTCGTGCCGTCCTCGTTCAGCGTGACGGTGAAGGCACCGGTCGCCTCGTCGATGTCCAGCGCGAAGTAGGGCTCCCAATCCGCGTCGAGCGCCGGCGTGTCCGGGTCGGCATCCAGGGGAAGCCGGCGGAAGCGACGCCGCTCGGTGTCGAAGAGCCACACGCTGTGGGCTGACTCGATGCGTTCCACGAAGCCGGTCACGCTATCCGTTCACACTTCCAGCGCAAGCGTCACGGGACCGTCGTTCACCAGCTCCACGGCCATGTCCGCGCCGAAGCGGCCGGTCTCCACGGTCACACCTTCGTCACGGAGGGCGTTCACGAACGCCCTGACCAGCGGCTCCGCGTGCTCCGGGCGCGCCGCGTCGGTCCACGAGGGACGCCGGCCCCGCCGGGTGTCGCCGTAGAGGGTGAACTGGGAGACCACGAGCGTGGCGCCGCCGACGTCGAGCACCGACCGGTTCATCACGCCACCGTCGTCCTCGAACACGCGCAGGTGGGCGACCTTCGCCGCGAGCCTCGATGCCGCCGCGGTGTCGTCGGCGTGGGTCACGCCCACGAGCACGACCAGGCCGGCACCGATCGTGCCGATCGCCGATCCGTCCACGCGCACCTCGGCCCGCGTCACCCGTTGCACCAGCGCCCGCACGAGGCGGACGCTATCGAGACGCGCCCGCGCGTTCAGACCACGGTGATGGCGTCTGGCAGGAAGACCAGCCCTCCGCTGAAGGGTCCACCGCCCGTGCCCGACTGGATCATCAGCGGCGTGCGCGTCCCGACCACGGCGTCGGCCGCGACGACGACCGACACGTCGACCTCGTCCTCGCCCACCTCGGTCACCCCGGTCACGCTGATGCCGTCGCCCATCAGGACGAGCGCACCCTCGCCGTGCAGGTTCCAGCCGTGCAGCTCGATGGTCGTCGCCGTACCGCGGGCCACCGTGCTCGGGCTCGCGAAGAAGATGAGCGGCACCGGATTGGACCGCAGGTACAGGTCGCCGACCGATCCGTTCGCGTCGCCGGCGGCCAGCACGTCGGTCGCCCTCGTGCTGAACAGCACGTACCGGCCGTCGCCGCTGATCGCATGGGGTGTCGATCCCGACAGCGCCGGGGTGGAACCGCGCGGCTCACCCATCTGCTGCGACGTCCCGGCCAGCACGGTCGTGTCCGTGACGCGGTCGCGCACGAACGAGTCCGAGATCCCGACGAGCGGGTCGCCCACGAGGTTGCTCGCCCCGCCCATGAACAGCACGAAGCGCCCGTCGTCGCTGACCGCGGACAGGAACGTGTAGTCGTCCGGGTCGCCCCCGTCGGTGGCCACCGAGACCCGGTCGAACGTGGCCGAGCCACGTGGAGCCGCGTAGACCTGGGCCTGGAGTCCGCCCACGGCCGGATCGACGAGGTTGGTGGCGTCGCTCTCGAGCACGACCGTGCCGCCGTCGCCGCTGACGAGCGCGTTCGTGGTGTCGCTGTCGGTCTCGTCACCGTTCGGAGCGACCGAGATCCTCGCCGTCGTGGCAAGCGTACGGTCGCGCAGGAACGCGTCCTGGTACGCGCCCGAGTCGTCCGGGTCGAACGTCGAGGCGTTCGACAGGAACACGACGTAACGGCCGTCGTCGCTGATCGAACCGCCGGACGACTCGACATCGCCCTCGGTGGAGTCCGAGCCGACGCTGATGCGCTGGGTCTTCGCGAGCGTGCGGTCGCGCACGAACACGTCGGTGCTGAAGTTCTGGTCGACGTCGGTGCCGACGAGGTTCGTCGCGTCGGAGCTGAAGACGATCTGCGTGCCGTCGCCGGTCATCGAGCTGAGGTACGACGCGTCGTCCGGCTCTCCACCGTCGTCGCGCACGCTCACCCTGATCGTGGTGCCGGCGGTGCGGTCCCGGAGGAACACGTCGGTCGCGTCGTTCGTGTCGCTGGCGATCAGGTTGGTCGAGTCACTCGTGAACGCCACGTAGCGGCCGTCGGCCGAGACGGCCCCGCCGTACGCGCCCGCCGCCGCTTGGGTCGCACCCGTCGCGACCGAGACCCGCTCGGTGGTGCCGGTCTGCGCGTCGCGCACGAACACGTCGGGAGCGTCGTTCGTGTCGTTGGCGACGAGGTTGGCGGCCTCGGTCGTGAACACGACGTAGCGGCCGTCGGGCGAGACGTCGGTCCCGGTGATCGTGCCGCTCGTCGGCTGCGCGCCGTTCGACGCGACCCCGACGCGCCCGACCCACGCGCACCCGCTCGCGAGGGCGAGGACGGCGAGGGTCGCGCCGAGCCTGCGAACCGTTCCCATACCCGACTCCCAGCGGTGCGAAGCGGGCATTCTACGTCAAATCCCCCCGCAATCCCACCTCGGCTGCGCCTCGGGATTGCCTCACTCCCACTCGCCTTCTCACGAGTGCTCGATCGGCAAACACCTCGGCTGCGCCTCGGGTTGCGCCTCGGGTTTGCCTCACTCCCACTCGATGGTGCCGGGGGGCTTGGAGGTGATGTCGTACGCGACCCGGTTCACACCGGGGACCTCGTTGATGACTCGCGACGAGATCCGCTCGAGCACGTCGTAGGGCATGCGCGCCCAGTCGGCGGTCATCGCGTCGTCGCTCGTGACCGCCCGCAGGATGATCGGGTAGGCGTAGGTGCGGTCGTCGCCCTGCACCCCCACGGTGCGCACCGCGGGCAGCACCGCGAAGCTCTGCCAGATCTCGCGGTAGAGACCGGCGCGGCGGATCTCCTCGACGACGATCGCGTCGGCGTGCTGGAGGATCTCCACGCGCTCGGGCGTGATCGTGCCGATGATCCGAACGCCGAGGCCGGGACCGGGGAAGGGCTGGCGCCAGACGATCTCCTCGGGCAGGCCGAGCTCCTCGCCGACCGCGCGCACCTCGTCCTTGAACTGGTGGCGCAGCGGCTCGACGAGCTCGAAGTCCATGTCCTCGGGCAGCCCGCCGACGTTGTGATGGCTCTTGATCACCGCGTTCTCGCCGCCACCCGACTCGACGATGTCCGGGTACAGCGTGCCCTGCACGAGGAAGCGGGAGTCGTCGTGGTCGCGCGCGACCTCCTCGAACACGCGGATGAACGTCTCGCCGATGATCTTGCGCTTGCGCTCCGG
>CAZXCB010000132.1:0-9518 GCA_964639075.1 uncultured Bifidobacteriaceae bacterium
GAACAGCATGTGCGCCGACTCGGCACCGGCACCGCGCTCGCCGGCGACCTCGACCTCCGCCTCGCGCATGACCGCGGCGAGCGTCTCGGCATCCGCGCCCGCGTCGATACCGGCGCGGCACGCGACGACGCCGCCATAGCTGATCGTCACCTGCTCCTGGTCGAACACCGCGCCGCTCGCGCCGAGCTCGGAGATGATGCGACCCCAGTACGGGTCCTCACCGTTGAACGAGCACTGCACGAGCTGGGAGCCGGCGACCTGGCGGGCCGCGAGCCGGGCGTCCTCCGCCGACGCGGCGCCGACCACCCGGAGCCGCACGAGCTTGGTGGCGCCCTCGGCGTCGCGGGCCATCTGCTCGGCGAGCGAGCCGCACACCGCGGTGAGCGCGTCGGTGAGCGCGACGACCGCGGCCGATTCGTCGATGCCGGCACCGGACGCGCCGTTGGCGAGCACGAGCACGGTGTCGTTCGTGCTCATCGCGCCGTCGACCAGGAGGCACCCGAACGTCTCGTCGGTCGCGGTCCGCAGCGCCCGAGCGAGCGTGGAGGGGTCGACCGCCGCGTCGGTCGTCACGGCGGCAAGCATCGTGGCCATCGCCGGGTTGAGCATCGCCGCGCCCTTGGCCATCCCGCCGACGACCGCGCCCGTCGATCCCACGGGCGCGGTGGCAACCTTGCGGACCGTGTCGGTCGTGAGGATCGCGTCAGCCGCGGCCGCGGCACCGTTGAGGTCCGCGCACAGCGCGGGGATCCCCGCCTCGATCGGTGCCATCGGCATGAAGTAGCCGATGAGGCCGGTCGAGCAGACCAGCACGTCGTCGGCCGCGACCCCGAGCCCTTTCCCGGTGAGCTCGGTCATCCGGCGGGCGTCGGCGCGGCCGCGCTCCCCCGTCGCCGCGTTCGCGTTGCCCGACGAGAGCACGATCGCGGCTGCCTGCCCGTTGGCGAGATGCTCGCGGCTGACCTGCACCGGCGCTGCACACGCACGGTTGGTGGTGAACACGCCCGCGGCCGCCACCGCGGCGCGGTCCGCGGTGGCGACGATCGCGAGATCGGGCGCGCCCGACTCCTTGATGCCGCTGGCGATCCCGCCCGCGACGAACCCCTTCGCCGCCGTCACGCTCATCGGGCGCGCTCACTCATGGCCACATCCCCACGGTCGGGAGCCCGGCGGTCTCGGGGAGACCGAGGAGCAGGTTGGCGTTCTGCACCGCGCCGCCCGACGCGCCCTTGGCGAGGTTGTCGAGGATCCCGAGCGCGAGCACCCGACCGGTGCGCGCGTCGGCCCGCACCGTCACGTGACACGTGTTGGCGCCGGTGGCGGCCTTGGTGGGTGGGGGCTCGTCGGTCACGACGACGAACGGCTCGGCCGCGTAGAACTCGCGGTAGAGGGCGAGCAGCCGCTCGGTGGTGAGGCCCGAGCTCGCCGGCATCGCGTGGCACGTCGCGTGCATGCCGCGCACCATCGGGACGAGGTGCGGCGTGAACAGCACGTCGACCGGTGCGCCCGCGACCTTCGTGAGCACCTGCTCCATCTCCGCGGTGTGGCGATGGGTCAGCAGGCCGTAGGCGATGACGCTCTCGTCGACCTCGGAGAAGTGGCTCGTCACCTTCAGGCCGCGGCCCGCGCCGGAGACACCGGACATCGCGTCGACCACGACGTGCGGCTCCACCAGCCCCTCCGCGAACAGCGGCGCGAGCGCGAGCGACACGGCCGTCGGGTAGCACCCGGGGACCGCAGCGTGCTCACGACTGCGCAGCTCGTCGCGGTAGAGCTCGACGAGGCCGTAGCCGAACGAGTCGATCAGCTCCGGCGCGGAGTGCTGCGCGCCGTACCAGCGCGCGTGCTCCGCCGCCGGGAGACGGAAGTCGGCGCCGAGGTCCACCACGTGGCCGACCCGGCCGACGATCCCCGGCGCGAACGACTGCGACGCACCGTGGGGCATGGCCAGGAACGCCACGTCCACACCCGCGACCGCCTCGGGGTCCATCGCCCCGAACGTCATCCCCGGGTACGCCGCCGCGAGCGACGGGTACAGCGCCGCGACGTCCGCGCCCGCGTTCGAGTCCGCGGTCACGTGCACGACGTCGAGGTCCGGATGGCCGGAGAGCAGCCGCAGGAGCTCGGCGCCTGTGTAGCCTGACCCGCCGACGACGGCAGCTCGATACGCCATGACGAATAGTATACACTAGAGTGCATAGTCCTGGGAAGCCTCCTGCCGATCGCTCGGCCGAACCGTTCTCCGGACTGGGCGTCGGGGCCCGATTCGGCCCCGACGCCTATGCCGTCTCGGCCGCGGCCAACGACCGCTACTGGGCGGCCGCGGGCATCGACCACCCCGCCCGGACCGACGGGGTCCTCTTCCCGCCGATGGCCGCGAACCTCACGATTTTGGCGTTCCAGACCGTCGCGCCCGCGCCGCTCCTGCACGCCGACCAGGTGCTCACCGCACACGCGATCGGCCACGCGCCCGCCGAGGTCGTCGTGACCGGCGAGGTCACCGCGCGCTTCGCCAAGCGCGGGCGCGAGTACGTGGAGGTCACCACCGAGCTGGCGGCGGACGGGGTGGCCGTGTGGACGTCGGTCGCGACCTTCGTGGAGGCCGGCGCATGAAGCGGTCGTTGCGCCTCACCCCGGAGCTGCTCCGCCTCTACTCGCGGCGGGGCAACTACCACTCGGACGCCGACGCCGCTGCACAGATCGGGTACTCCGAGCTGATCGCTCAGGGCATGCAGGTCGCCGCGCCCGCGTACGGGCTGCTGCTCGACGCGTGGGGCGACGACCTGCTCGCGCACGGCACCGTCACCCTGAAGTTCGTCGGCATGGTCACCGACGGCGAGACCGTCGAGGCCGACGTGACCGTGGACGGCGACACCGCGTCGTTCACGGTCACGAGCGGCGACCGCACCGCGGTCGTCGGCACCGCGACGAGAGGAACCGCGTGAACGAACTCCCCCGCCACCCGTGGAACTCGGACTTCACCTGGGTCGACCACACCGGTCCGTTCCGGCGCGTCACCGCCGAGCAGGCGGCTGCGTTCGACGCGCAGGGCTACTTCGTCCTCGAGGACGCGGTCGACCCGGCGACCATCGCCGCGCTCACCGACGCGATCGAGCCGTTCGACCGCGAGGTCATGGACTTCCTCGCGACCCGACCCGACGGCCGGTTCAGCATCGCGGGCGTCGACACGGTGTCGATCGCGCTGCACCCGGCGGCGCGCAGCGAGGTCTGCCGGGAGTTCTGCACATCGGCGCTCATGGCCGACCTGTGCCACGACCTGATCGGCCCCGACGTCCGCCTCTACTGGGACCAGGCCGTCTACAAGCGTCCTCACGGCGCGGAGCCGGTGCTCTGGCACCAGGACAACGGCTACACCTACATCGAGCCGCAGGCGTATCTCACCGTGTGGGTGGCCCTGACGGACGCCACGCCGGAGAACGGCTGCGTCGCCGTCCTGCCCGGCGTCCACCGCGCCGGCACCGCCGCCCACCGCAACACTCCGATCGGCTTCGAGTGCTGCGTCGACCCCGAGGGTGCCGTCCAGGTGCCCGTCCGCGCCGGCTCGGCCGTCGTGTTCAGCTCCCTCACGCCTCACGCGACCGGCCGCAACCACACCGACGACATCCGCCGCGCCTACATCGTCCAGTTCGCCCCCGAGGGCTCCGAGTGCCTGCGCGGCGACGCCGGCCCACCGGTGTCACGCGACCCCCAGAACGCGCCCGAGCGTCAGTTCCCCGTGCTCGTGGGTAGCCAGCGTCCCTGATCCGACTCTCTCAGCGGACCCTGGTGCGAGCGTGCCAGCGGGCCCCGCGCCGCCGGGGCAGGGCAGGCGGCTGCGTGGGCCTCGGCTGACACGCCCTCCGAGTGTCCTCTCTTCACCGCCGGAATTCCAGGAGTGAATTGGTGGCGCTGCGGAAGTTGATCGTCCGTTGGGTTCGGACGTCACGACCCGGGTGAGGCGTCCTCGGCCAGCGCGATCGCCCGGACGTCCGGCTGCTCGGTTCCCTCGTCCGGGAGCAGGCCCCGCTGGTCGAGGACGTAGAGCAGGCCGAGCGACGGCAGGACGATGACGGCCGCCAGCAGGAAGACCACGAGCACCGCCTGCAGCGTGCCGTCGGGCGCGGCCGCGGCCGACACCGACAGCGACGTCGGCAGGAGGTACGGCCACTGAGCGACCCCCCACGCGATCACGACGGTCGAGACGGCGCCCGCCGCGAGCAGCCGGGCGAAGTGATGGGCGTGCCGGACGAGCAGCACCAGCGAGCCCACCCCGCAGACCGCCGAGACGATCACGAACGGCAGCGCGCGCGACGTGAGGCCGTCGAAGACGTACCGGGCGTCGGCGCGGAGCACGAAGATCCCCGCGAACGCCACGACGCCCGCGACGATCGCGCTACCGATCGCGCGGCGCCGGAAGTACTCGACCATCTCGGCGTCCTCGAAGCGGCGGGCGTCCCACGTGAGGTACACCGCGGCCAGGTAGGCGACGGTGACGACGGCGAGCACGCCGCCGAGGATCGACGTCGCGTTGATCCAGCTGTCCCAGGGGTCACCGGCCTGGCCGCCGGCCGGGACCCGGCCCGAGGCGATCGCACCGGCGACCGCGCCCATGCAGTACGGAACGAGCACCGAGGACGCCGCGAACGCGGCGCCGAAGTTCCGTCGATCGCGCGTCGTGAAGACGGCCTTGCGGAACGCGAAGCTCGAGCCGCGGACCACGATGCCGAACGCGGCGATCGTGAGCGGGACGAACAGGGTGAGCATGATCGACGCGAACGCGTCGGCGAACGCGGTCCAGAGCACCACGAGGCAGAAGACCAGCCAGACGTGGTTCGCCTCCCACACCGGCCCGATCGAGTGGTCGACCAGTGCCCGCGGCCGCTCGCCGCGCTCCGCCCCGCCCGCCAGGAGGTCCCAGATCCCGGCGCCGAAGTCGGCACCGCCGAAGAGCGCGTAGGCGACCACGCCGAAGAAGAGGACGACCGCGGCGGCGTCGGCCCAACTCACGGGACCGGCACCTCCTCCGGCGTCGACTGTTCGGTTGGCGCGACCGGTCCGCGCGGTCCGTACGGCACGTGCGTCTCGCCGATGTCGCCGCCCGCGGCGCGCCAGCGCCGACCCATGCCGCGCAGCACGAGGACCGTCGTGATCCCCACGACCACGTAGAGCGCGATGACGCCGAGGAACGTGAGCCAGACGCCGGTGTTGCCGGTCGCCGCGTCCTCCACCTTCATCTGGCCGAACACGATCCACGGTTGGCGACCGACCTCGGTGACCACCCAGCCCGCCTCCATGGCGACCACCGACAGCACGCCGGCCGACGCGGCGACGCGCAGGAACCACCTCGACTTGGGCAGGTCGCGCCGGAACAGCCACGTGACGCCGTACCAGAGCGAGAGCAGCAGCAGCAGCGTGCCGAGGCCGATCATCACGTCCCAGGCGAGATGCACGACGTTCGCCTGGGCGACCGTCGGTTGCTCAGCGGCCGGGAACGCGTTTCGGCCCTGGATCACCGTGCTCGTACCCGTGCTCGGATCCGACAGGATCGACGCCATCCCGGGAATCGGGATCCCACCTTCGACCTTGGTGCCGGACGAGTCGAGATGGCCGAACAGCGTCTCGGGCACGTCGCTCGTCGTCTTGGGCACGAGCTCGATCTGGGCGAACTTCGTGGGCTCGTTCTCGTAGATCCACCGGGTCAGGGTGTCACCGACCACCATCTGGATCGGCGTGAAGATCGCGGCGACGGTGAACGGGATGATGAACCCGAGCCGGTAGTAGCGCTCGCGCCGCCCGCGCAGCAGGCCCATGGCGTAGACGGACGCGATGAGGAAGCCGCCGACGAGGTAGGCGGCGACGACCATGTGCGTCGCCTCGTACGGCATCGCCTTGTTGAAGATCACGCCGACGGGGTCGACGTCGACGACCTTGCCCGCCGAGTTGAGCGTGAAGCCGGCCGGCTCGTTCATCCACGCGTTCGCGGCGACGACCGCAACGCTGCCGCCGATGCCGGTGACCACCAATGGGATCCCGGTCCAGAAGTGCGGCCACGGCTTCAACCGCCGCCAGCCGTAGATGTAGATCGCGATGAAGATCGCCTCGGTGAAGAAGAAGAGGCCCTCGAACGCGAACGGGATGCCGAACGCAGCACCCCACTGGCCCATGAACCGGGGCCAGAGCAACCCGAACTCGAAGGTGAGCACGGTGCCGGTCACCGCACCGACCGCGAACGTCACCGCCATGTACTTGGACCAGCGCTGGGCGAGCAGCAAGGCGTCGGCGTCGCCGCGCTTGATGCCCCGGTAGTTCGCGATCAACGCCATCGCGGCCCACGAGACGCCGAGGGGCACCAGGATGATGTGGACGCCGAGCGTGAACGCCATCTGGGCGCGCGCCCACGGCACCGGGTCCACCGCGAGGACCGTCGTCGCGAGATCGAACACGGGATCTCCCTAGTTGCCGACTGTGAGCGAGAAGGAGGCGGCGAACGTATCGCCCGGGCGGACGACGCCCGCGGTTCGGTCGACCAGGGCGTTCGTCGGTGCGGTCATCGGCTCGAGCGCGACGAACGGCCGCGCGCTCGGCACCCAGACCTGCGCGAACCGATAGCCCTGCCCGCATCGCAGCTCGAGGGAGTGTGCGCCGTCGCCTTCGATCGCCAGCCGCCGATCGCGACCGAGCGCGTAGCCGTCGTCGAACGTCCGGCGCCCGATCACCTCCGACTCGGCCGCCTCGGGGGTCACCTCGCCGGTGGGGATGCCGCGCTCGTCGAGCGCGAGGTGCCGGCGAGACGGCAGGCGGAGCCGCCAGGTGCGGCGCGGGCCACCGGGCAGCCGCAGGTACGGGTGCCACCCGAACGAGACAGGAACACTCCGTCGGCCCGTGGGGACGATCCTGGTGTCGACCCGCAGCACCGGCGCGCGCACGACCGCGGTGATCTCGATGCGGTGCGGGAACGGGAACGCGGGCGCGTCGACGCCGATCGAGGCCCGAAGGTGCGCGGTGTCGCCGCGCGTCGTGAGCCGGTCGACCGACCATCCCGGCGCGCCCACCAGGAACCCGTGGATGGGCAACCCGTTGCCGTCGACCGGCAGGACCAGGCCTTCGAGCGGCACCGTGACGCCGGCGGAGCGGTAGCGACGGCCCGCGAGCCGGTTCGCCCAGGGCGCGAGCAGCGGCAGTCCCCCCGTTCGACCCGAGCGCAGGCCGTCGAGTCCGGCGGGCAGCGCGAGGTACTCCCCACCGCGGTAGCGCAACGACACGCCCGTCATGCCCACGCCCGGCGTGAAGACGGCGGCAAGGCCTCCGGCCGCCAGCTCGACGGCCGGCTCACCGCGGAACCGACACTCCCGCGCGACTGCGCCGGGACCCATCGCGCTACTCGCCCCGGCCTGCGGGCGGACCAACCGCCCACGCCTCGCGAAGCACGGGTTCATCCTAGGACCCGAGCCAACAAGACCCTCATGAAGTCCTCACCCCGACCCAACCCGCCGTCCGTATCGTCGCCGCCGGCGACCGAAGGCCGCCGCCCGATCAGGACGCGTACGGTGGAGGACCGCATGCCGCGACTCGCAGGACCAGCTCTCGCCGCCACCGTGCTGGCACTCGCCGCCGCGTGCGTCCCGCCGCCGCCGCCGTCTCCGCCCGCGCCCTACCTCGACCAGGTGTTCACGAACGTGACCGTGACACCGAAGGCCACCGGGGTCGCGTTCGGCTCGGCGCCACCGATCGACCCGACGGTCGGGACGCCCGACGACACCCACGGCCGGCTCCTCGACGGGAACGGCAACGAGATCCTCCACCTCTGGGTCGCGAACCCGCTCGACAACACCTCCCCGCGCCGCCCGGCGATCATCTGGGTCCACGGCGGCGGCTTCGTCGGAGGGATCGGCGCCGAGTACGGGCTCGCGAACGGCACCGGTGCCGCGTACGCGAAGCGCGGCTACGTCGGCTTCTCGATCGAGTACCGGATCGACACGACGAGCCAGTGCCAGTACGTGCAGGACCACCAGCACGACGTGCCACTCCCCCCGAACTTCGACGCCCTCAAGGCGCAGTGCGTCCGCGGCATCACCGCGGCGTTCCAGGACGCTCAGGCCGCGGTGCGGTGGGTCCGGCGCCACGCGGCCGAGTACCGCGTCGATCCCAACAAGGTCGCGATCGGCGGCTTCTCCGCGGGCGCGGTGACCGCGGAGAACGTCGCCTTCGACTCGGACCTCGCGGGCACCTGGAAGTACAGCCCCGACGACGACCCGACGGTGAGCTCACGGGTCCAGGCGGCGTTCGGCGCGTCGGGCTGCAACTACGACCCTTCGACCATCGGGCCCGGCGACTCGCCGACGTCGTTCATCCACTCGGAGCTCGACCTCGCGGTCGACTACCGGGACTGCGTGGTGCCGACGATCACCGCCGCTCGCGCGGCGGGCCTCGTGGCCGAGCTCACGTCGTACTGCGGGCAGAGCGGCCACGCCGCGACCCTCTACCAGCAGCACCTCGCCGCGACCGACGCCCAGTGGACGACCTTCCTCGCCCGTGAGCTGCGGATCTACTCGAAGCTGCGCCCACCGAGCGCCGACCCGCTCTGCCCGTAGCGCATCACCACCCCGCGCGGTGCCGGGCTCAGGAATTCAGCCAGCGGCAGAGGTCCGGCGGGGTCAGGCGGGCGATCCGCTCCTCGAAGCGGGCGATCTCGTCGGCCGAGAGCTCGTCGAAGCGACCGCCGGAGCTGCCGCGGCGGAAGAACCGGCGTGGATCCCGGATCACGCCCGAGCGATCCGGTACCGCGTCGTCGGCACGCGATCGCATTGCGTCGAACGACGCCGCCCCGACGAGCGCCGGCCAGGTCGCGTCGTCGATCTCGATGCCGAACCGCCCGGCGAGCCGCCGCATGGTTCCCTCGAGATCGCGTTGGAGCTCGTCGTAGTGCACGAGCACGACGTTCGCGTCGTCGCGGCGTGACCACGCGTCGGTGAGGTGCGCGGCGACCCCGGGCAGGCTGTCGAGGTGCTCGTGCGGGTCGAGGTCCAGCTCGATCCAGGCGAGGAGCGAGTCGTGCAGCGAGGCAGTGAGGCGCGACGGGTCTGGCGGCGGGCTCCCGGTGAGCTCGGACCAACGCCGGCGGTCCAGGTTGTGCTGCTGGTGATACAGCGAGATCGCGGCGTCGAGCGGGTGGCGCGCCACGACGACGTAGCTGACCCGCGGATCGAGCGGGACACCGTCGAGCGGCGTGTGGGTCTTGACGAACCGTCGGTGGGTCTGCGCGTCGAGCAGCGCCCACACCTCGTCGCGCGGCCGGATCGTCCAATCCATCCACGGCGACAGGTCGGCGATCGGCGCGGGGAGCTCGGGCGTCCGGAAGATCAGCAGCGCGCAGATCATCTGCATCCAGGTCGTCCCGTGCTTGGTCCGTGTGGAGATGAAGACGTCGCCGTCCCGGAACGCGAACCCGCGCCAGCGCGCGCTGTCCTCGTCGGAGGTGGTGTAGTGGTACGGCACCGCGCGATCCTACGGAGGTCGCC
>CAZXCB010000133.1:0-9436 GCA_964639075.1 uncultured Bifidobacteriaceae bacterium
CGGCCCTCCGACGAGCACACCCATGTCTCCGAGCTCACCATCGAGCGCGCGAAGCGTCTCGTCGAGCTGGGCAAGGACGTCGTGATCCTGCTCGACGGCATCACGCGTCTCGCACGTGCCTACAACCTCGCGGCCCCGGCGTCGGGCCGGATCATGTCCGGTGGTATCGACGCCGGCGCGCTCTACCCGCCGAAGCGGTTCTTCGGCGCGGCGCGCAACGTCGAGGAGGGCGGATCGCTCACGATCATCGCGACCGCGCTCGTCGACACGAACTCGAAGATGGACGAGCACATCTTCGAGGAGTTCAAGGGCACGGGGAACTGGGAGCTCAAGCTCGACCGCAAGCTCGCGGAGCGGCGGCTGTTCCCGGCGATCGACGTGAACGCGTCGAGCACCCGTCACGAGGAGCTGCTCTTCGACCGCAACCAGCTCAACCAGGTCTGGAAGCTCCGCCGGGTCCTGAACGCCCTCGCGCAGGAGGGCTCGTCGGCGCCGGGGCTCGAGCTGCTGATCGACAAGCTCAAGACCACGAAGTCCAACGACGAGTTCCTCGCTGAGATCGCCAAGGCACCCACGCCGGGCGGCTGATCCGTCCCGTCGGCTCCTCCGCTCGGATGCGGAGCGTCGGCGTGGGTCGGGATGCTCCGGAGCTGCTCGCCTCCGCTGCGCTCCGGCTCGAATTGTCCCGAGGGCTTCTGCTTGCTCGGGGAATATCCCGCCGTTGTCGTCGGTGACGACCGATTCCCTAGACTGGATCCCTCATGAAGACGGACATCCACCCCAACTACACGGAATGCAAGGTGCACTGCTCCTGCGGCAACGAGTTCGTGACCCGTTCCACGGTCGCCGAGCTGCGCGTCGAGCTCTGCTCCGAGTGCCACCCCTTCTACACGGGCAAGCAGAAGCTCGTGGACACCGGCGGCCGCGTCGAGCGCTTCAACAAGCGGTACGCGAAGAAGAAGTAGCTCCCCGTGGGCGACCAGCCGAGGTACATGGGCGGGCAGGCCGTCGTCGAAGGCGTGATGATGCGCGGTGCGTCCAACTGGGCGGTCGCCGTGCGCGAGCCCGACGGTGGCATCGCCGTCGAGCTGCACGACGTCCCCGGCTGGGGTGACCGCTACGCCAAGATCCCGCTCGTACGAGGCGTGGTGAACCTCGCCGAGTCGATGATGCTCGGCATGCGTGCGTTGACGTGGTCGGCCAACCGGCAGATGCCGGAGGAGGAACGGTTGTCCGGCGCTGCGATGGGCGTCACCGTCGCGGTGTCGATGGCGCTGTTCGTCGGCATCTTCATCCTCGTCCCGGCGCTCGGGGCGCGCGGCATCTCGAGCATCGCCGGGATCGACGGGTTCCTGTTCCACGTGCTCGAGGGGGTCTTGGTGCTCGGGCTGTTCCTCGGGTACCTGCTGCTGATCGGCCACATGGCCGAGATCCGCAAGGTCTTCCAGTACCACGGCGCCGAGCACAAGGCGATCGCCGCGTACGAGAACGACGTGCCGCTCACCCCGGAGTCGGCCCAGCGGTTCACCACCGCCCACGTGCGGTGCGGCACGAACTTCCTGCTGACCGTGCTCGTGCTCGCGATCCTGGCGTACTCGGTGATCGGTCGACCGGCGCTGCCGTACCTGATCCTGAGCCGCGTGGTGCTGATCCCGGTGATAGCGGGCGTGGCGTACGAGCTCATCCGCTTCGCCGCCGGCCACATGGAGAAGCGGTGGGTGCGCACGGCGATGGTCCCGGGCCTCGCACTCCAGAAGCTCACGACCCGTGAGCCCACGCTCGACCAGATCGAGGTCGCGATCGCGTCGTTGCGGGCGGTCTTCACCGCCGAGCAGACGGCCGAGGTCGACGCTCGCGTCGCCGCGTAGCAGCACCGCTTCGTGTTCGACCGCCTCTCCGACTTCGAGCGCGAGCTCGAGGATCTCGAAGCCCGGCAATCCGCGCTGTTCGCGTCGGGTGACCAGAAGGCCGCGGTCGAGGCCGGGCGCCGCATCGCCGAGCTGGCGCCCGTCGTCGACGTGTACCGCCGGCACCGGAGCGTGGTCGCGGAGCTCGACGAGGCCTCCGAGCTCGCCGCTGCCGAACGCGACCCGGAGATGAAGGAGTACCTCCGCCAGGAGATCGCGGAGAAGACCGAGCGCCGCGACGAGCTGGAGGCCGCGCTCCGTGACCTGCTCGTCCCGAAGGATCCCAACGACGGCAAGAACGTGATCGTCGAGATCCGTGGCGCCGAGGGCGGCGAGGAGGCGAACCTCTGGGCCGGCGATCTCTTCCGCATGTACGAGCGCTACGCGGAGGTGCACCGCTGGAAGACCGAGGTGCTCTCGAGCCAGCCGTCGGACATGGGTGGGTTCCGCGAGATCACGTTCGTGGTTCGCGGCCGCGACGCGTGGTCGCACCTGAAGCACGAAGCAGGCCCGCACCGGGTGCAGCGCGTGCCCGCGACGGAGAGCCAGGGCCGGATCCACACGTCCGCCGCGACGGTCGCGGTGTTGCCCGAGGCGGAGGAGGTCGACGTGACCGTCGACCCGAACGATCTCGAGATCGACACGTACCGCTCCACGGGTCCCGGAGGGCAGTCCGTCAACCCGACCGACTCCGCGATCCGGATCACTCACAAGCCGACCGGGCTCGTCGTCACCTGCCAGGACGAGAAGAGCCAGCTCCAGAACAAGGACAAGGCCATGCGGATCCTGCGGTCCCGCCTGCTCCAGGTGGAGCAGGAGCGTCAGGCCGCGGATCTCGCCGACGCCCGGCGCAGCCAGGTCCGTGGCGGGGGTCGCTCCGAGAAGATCCGGACGTACAACTTCAAGGAGAACCGCGTCACCGACCACCGGGTGAACCTCACGCTGCACAACCTCGACGCTGTGCTCGCCGGCGATCTCGATGCGCTCGTCGCCGAGCTGCGCGCCGACGAGCGTCGGCGCCAGCTCGGAGAGGACGAGTCCTGAGCCTGCCGACCTGGGACGAGGTGCGGCGCGGCGCCGAGGCCCGGCTCGCGGCGATCGGGGTCGACGACCCCGCGAGCGAGACGCGCTGGCTGATCGAGGAGGTGTCCGGCCTCGATGCCACCGAGCAGGCGCTCGAGGGCCGGACGCGGGCATCGCGGCGCGCCACCGCGGAGCTCGAGCTGCTGCTGGAGCGCCGTGCCGCAGGGGAGCCGCTGCAGTACGTGCTCGGTTCGTGGAGCTTCTGTGGGATCGACCTGTCCGTCGACCGACGGGTGCTCATCCCGCGGCCCGAGACCGAAGTGGTCGCGGAGGTGGCGATCTCCGAGGTGCAGCGGTTGGGGGAACGCGTGGGCGTCGCCGATCCGTGGGCGGGCGCGCTCACCCAGTTCGCCGTGGCCGACCTCGGCACCGGCTCCGGCGCGCTCGCGCTCGCGCTGGCGGCCGGCTTGCCCGACGCGGAGGTCTGGGCGACCGACGTGAGCGAGGAGGCGTTGTCCGTGGCGCGTGCGAACGTCGCCGGCGCGGGAACGCCCGCGGCACGGGTTCGCGTCGCGGCGGGATCCTGGTTCGACGCGCTCCCGGAGGTGTTGCGCGGCGTGCTCCTGCTCGTCGTCGCCAACCCGCCGTACATCGCCCACGGTGAGGAGCTGCCCGCGGTCGTGCGGGACTGGGAGCCGACCGGCGCGCTCTACTCGGGGCCGACCGGTCTGGAGGCGATCGCGGAGCTGATCGGCACGGCGCCCGGGTGGCTCGACCCCGCCGGGACCCTCGTGCTCGAGCTCGCGCCCCACCAGGCGCGGGCCGCGGCCGGCCAGGCCCGTGACGCAGGGTTCGCCGAGGTCCTGGTCCGGCCCGACCTCGCCGGACGCGAACGCGTCCTCGTCGCCCGCCGACGCGCCGACGCGTAGATTCCGGGCGATGCCCGACGAGGAGCTCGACGTCGACGCGATGCTGCAGCGCTTCCGCGATCGCGCGGCCGCGGTTCGCGATCGCCCGCTGCCGCCGGTCGCGGGTCCCCAACGCGAGCAGTTCGTGCACCAGGCGCAGCTGGACTTCCAGGACTTCGCGATCGTCGGCGACGCCACCTGGGAGTTCACCGACGGCGTGCTGACGCTGCGCGTCGATCTCGGGGCCTGACTCGGCTCGCGCGACGCGTCAGAGCCGCTCGTCGAAACGCTCGTTCGGGTCCATGCGCTGGAGGAACGCGCGGTCGACTGCGACCCACACCGTCTTGGAGAACGGGTAATAGACGATCGGGCCGAGCACGGCGATGGGGACGAGCACCGCGAGCAGTGGCGCCACCGGGACGTCCGGGATCGTCACGACGAGCAGCGCGACGAAGACGATCGCGAACAACCCACCCGTCGCGATGATGTTGATCGCGAGCGCGCCCGCCCAGTAGCCCTGCTCGCGCTCGAAGTGCAGGCCACACCGCGGGCAGTCGGCCACCATGTGGAAGTAGCCGTTGAACAGGTGGCCGGAACCACACCGGGCACAGCGGCGCGTGAAGCCCCGCCAGAACATCGATCCCCGGCTCGGCGCGGCGTTCGGTTCGCCCTTCGATGCAGACGTCGACACGGTGCGCCAACGTAGCCCGCTCGTTCGCCGACTCTTCGAAAGGGTGCCGCACGACCGCGTTGGTTCCGGCCGCACCGCCGGGGCCGAGCGCGAGCGCGTGTCATCGCCAGGAGTCCTCGGGGCGCGGCCACGTCGGGTCGCCCGGGGCCGCGCTGTCGGGGCAGATCGACCGGTAGGAACAAGTCCGACAGATCTCCGGGTCGCGCACGCCCGGGAAGTCGTCGCCCGCCGCGGCCTCGCGGATCGCGGCGACGATGTCGCACAGACCCGCCTCGATGGCGGCGAGGTCCTCGGTGTCGGGTTCGAACTCGACCGGGTCGGTGTCGCCGCCGAGGTGCTCGTACCGGATGCGGACGCGCAGATCGGGAGCGAGGGGCGCGGCCAACCACGCCTGCAGCCGGGCGCGGACGTCCTCGGCGAGCAGTCCGTCGCGTGCGACGCCGGTCTTGTAGTCGCGGACGTCGAGCACACCGTCGTGGATCCACACCGCGTCGAGCCGACCCGTCGCGATCCACACCGGACCGCCACGATGCACGCGCACGACGTCGAGCTCGTGGCCGAGGGTCGGTGCGGGAGCCGGACAGCGCCGTGCATGGTTGGCGAGCATGGCCGTCGCCGGGCTCGCCTCGCCCTGGCCGTGGTTCTCGAGCACGGTCGTGCGCAGCGCGGCGTCGTGGCAGTCGCCGATCCCGTGGAGGTGGCGCAGGAGGTCGTGGACGAGGTTGCCGAGCGCGGCGCTTCCGCCGCCGCCGTCGCTCTCGGGCAGGCGCAGCAGGTGGCGGTCGAGATAGAGGCGCGGGCATCGCTCCCAGTCGTCGAGCGAGCTCGGCGAGACGGTCGGGATCTCCGGGAGCAGGCGGTCGCGGCTCATCGCAGCGCTGCGCACCCGGCGATGTAGCGACAGCGCGCGCACTCCCACCCGGCGCGCGGTGCGGTGCGGTCGGCGTGCGCGCGGATCACCTCGAGGCGCTCGCCGAGCCAGTCGCGGAGTCCCTCCCAGGCGCCGGCACCGTCGAGCTCGACCGCGACGGCCCAGCCGCCGAGCAGGTCGGCGCGCACCACGCGCAGCGGTCCCGCCATCGTCCATCGCGCGCGGCGCAGCAGCGCGAAGCGGGTCCGGGACGCGTCGAGCACGTCCTCGGTCGAGCGGTCGCCGAGGGAGAGCAGCCGGAGCTCGCGCTCGCCCGCCGGCCCCTCCACGGCCAGGCCCGCCGGGCCGACCAGCCGGACCCCAAGTCGGGGCGCGGTGGTGGTGACGTCGTCGGTGTCGGTGTCGGCGACGACCGCGGGCTGGTCGCCGAACAGGGCGACGTACCAGCGGGCCGCCATCTCGTAGAGGCGGCGCTCCTCGTCGATGAGGTCGTCGGTCGGCCTGAAGTGCTCGGCGCGCGGCACCCCGAGCCGGGCGTGGGCGAGCCGGGCGTCCGCCTCGACCTGGTTCGGCACGCGAAAGCCGCGGTTCGCTCCCCAGTTCGCCTTCTGGTCGGCATGGTCGAGCGCAAGGAGGCGTGGGCAGATCTGCTCGGCCCGGGCGAGCAGCCGTGTCGTGACCCGGGGCAGCTCGGATTCCACGGCCCGACGGTAGCGGCGGGGTGCGACGGTCGGGCCGATGCGGTGGCGAGGTCGAGTCGGCCTCAGGCGGAGCTCCGGGCGCGCCGAGATTGCCCGCATGGACTCGTACGATTCCGGGGTGAGCTCGGACGTGCGGCCGCCTTCCGACGCGCGTCCGCCGGCCCGGCGCCGCCCGCCGCGACGCCGCCGGACCTGGCTGATCGTCGGGATCGTCGTGGTCGTTCTCGGGCTGTGGACGGCGATCGCCGGCTCCCAGGTGGTCCAGGCCCGCCGGCACGCCCAGCTCGGGCTCGACGAGCTCCGGGCCGCTCAGGAGCAGCTCGACCCGGCCGAGCTCATCCGCGGCAAAGGGCTCCCGCGGATGCGGGCCGCCGAGGCCGAGTTCCGTCAGGCCGCGGACGCGGCAGACTCGCCCTTCGTCACGCCATTCGAGGTCCTTCCGGTCGTGGGGCGGCAGGTGAAGTCCGTGCGCGCGCTCACGAGCGGTGCCTCGACGGTGGTCGCGGTGGGCGTCGAGGCGATGCGCCAGTCGACCGACGAGCTCGACAGCACCGCTCGGACCGGGCCGGAGCGCGTCGCGCTCCTCGAGCATCTCGGCGTGATCGGCACCGACGCGTCCAACGGCCTCCGTGACGTGAGCCTCGGACCCGGCAACGCGCTCATCGGTCCACTGCGCACCGCGCGCGCGAAGTTCGCGCGGCAGCTCCACAAGGCGCGGCGCGCGATGAGCGACGTGAAGTACGCGTCGGAGGGCCTTGCCGAGATGGCCACCGGCCCGTCCAGGTACCTGCTGCTCGCGGCGAACAACGGCGAGATGCGCGCGGGCTCCGGCATGCTGCTGTCGGCCGGGGTGCTCAGCACGTCGGATGGGAGCTTCTCGCTCGGCCCGATGCAGTCGGTCACCGATCTCGAGCTCCCACCGGGCGCAGTGACTCCGACCGGTGACTTCGCGAAGCGCTGGTCCTGGCTCGGCCCCACCGAGGATTGGCGGTTCCTCGCGATGTCACCGCAGTTCGACGTCACCGGCCGGCTCGCGGCCGAGATGTGGAAGGCCAAGACGGGCGAGACCGTCGACGGCGTGCTCGCCCTCGATCCGATCGCGCTCAAGGCCCTCGTCAAGGTCACCGGTCCGGTGGACGTCGGCGGCACGACGATCGACGCGGACAACATCGTCCACGAGATCCTGCTCCAGCAGTACCTCGACTACGCGACCCGGAACCCGAACCCGGAGGACGACCTGCCCGTCAACGCCGAGCGCCGCGAGCGCAACGGGGAGATCGCCCGGGCGATCGTCGACCGTCTCGACCAGGTCGAGTGGAAGATCCCCGATCTCGTCGACGACCTGCGCTCCGCCGCCCGGGGGCGCCACGTCTTGTTCTGGTCGGACCAGCCCGCGCAGGAGCGCGCGTGGCGCGCCGCCGGCGTGAGCGGCACCCTGCCGCGTGACGGGTTCATGATCTCGATCGCGAACAACGCCGGCAACAAGCTCGACCAGTTCCTGCCGGTGACGGCCGACATCTCCCGCCGCGCGGCCGCCGACGGCAGCCAGGTCACCGTCACGATGACGGTCGCCAACCAGGCGCCCGGAGGGCTCCCGCGCTACGTCGCGGGTCCGTACCCGTTCTCGGACCTCCTGGAGGGTGAGTACCGGGGCTTCCTGGCGGTGACGTTGCCCTACGCCGCACAGGACGTGCGGCTCGAGGGCGCCGACCAACCGGTCGCCTCGGGCCCCGATGGCACGACCCAGGTCGTGGCCGCCAAGATCCGCCTGCTGCGCGGCCAGACCGGGACCTACACCGTGCGCTTCCGTCTGCCGAAGGGATACGAGCACCTCGACGTGATCCCCAGTAGCCGCTATCCGGCGATCCGGTACACCGCCGGGTCGCAGCAGTGGGACGACGACGGACCGCACCCGGTCTCGTGGTAGCCCCACCGCCGGCCGAAAACGGTCCGAATGGCCCATCAAGACCGGCCGTTTTGGGCGACTTGGGGGGTTGCACCCGGTGTGGCCGCCCTGTACAGTGCGTGAGCACATCCCACGCACTCTGGGGCGGGGTATCAATCGAGTCTCCGGTCGAGTCGGCCGGACTGTGGAGGTCAACGTGAGCATCCAGCGCTTCGCCGTCAGGGCGTTCCAGGCTGCAGCGGTCGGTGGGATCGTGTTCGGGGCCATGGCACCGACCGCGGCCTACGCCACCTGCTACGCCGGTCAGGGCGACTGCACGCCGTCGGATCCGGGCGATCCCGCCGAGGTCAGCCCGAACACCGCGGCCAAGTCGGAGACCCTGCCGTTCACCGGTGGCGACGTCGCCGGGATGGCAGCGATCGGTGCGGGCGCCGTCCTGGCCGGGACCGTGTTGGTCCGCCAGTCGCGCCGCCGGGCCGCCGCCTGATCCAGCGCACCACGCACATCTGAGACGAAGCGGCCGGTTCGCCGGCCGCTTCGTCGCGTCCGGCGCCGGGAGACCGGGCCGGTCGGTCGACTCGGTCGCGGGAGTGCCCGGGACTCAGGAATCGTGACGCCGCTGCCGAAGAGCAGGCATGGACGCGGCGCGGGTCATCACGGAGCCGATCTCGGGGGCGATGCCGGAGGACCTGGGGGCGGTCACGTCGGCCGCTCCCGAGCCGGTCGTCGCGCCCGACGGGTTCTACAGCCGGATCGGCAAACCCGTCTTCGACCGGGTCGTAGCCGGGTTCCTCCTCGTGCTGCTCGTGCCGGTGCTGCTCGTGGTCGGTGTCGCCGTGGGGATCGCGCTCGGCTGGCCGGTGTTCTACCGCCAGGAGCGCGTGGGCCGGGACGGCCGAGTGTTCCGCGTGCTCAAGTTCCGCACGATGCGCACGGATCGGCGCACGGTGCGCCGGCCCGTCATCGAGGATCGCCGCCGCTTCCACAAGACCGAGGCCGACCCGCGCCACACGGCGACCGGACGGCGGCTCCGACGTTGGAGCCTCGACGAGCTGCCTCAGCTGTGGAACGTGGTGTGCGGTGACATGAGCCTGGTCGGGCCTCGACCCGAGCTGGTCGACGTGGTGGCGCGCTACGAGCCGTGGCAGCACCAGCGCCATCTCGTGCGGCCGGGGATCACCGGCCTCTGGCAGGTGACCCGGCGCGGCGACGTCCGGATGGAGCTCGCCACCGACACGGACCTCGAGTACGTCGCGACGATGAGCTTCCGTCGTGACCTCTGGATCCTGCTGCGCACCGTCCCGGCCGCGGTGTCGCGACAGGGGACCTGACCCGCCGGGCTCGGCGGCCGAGGTCGCGCGGGTTCCGAGTGTGTTGGGGTCAGCCCCAGGTGCGTTGCCAGAGTTGGTTGCTGGTGCCGCGGACGAAC
>CAZXCB010000134.1:0-9416 GCA_964639075.1 uncultured Bifidobacteriaceae bacterium
GGATGATGCCCTTCGGCATCTTCTCCATGCCGAAGACGAGCACGGTGTCGTACTGGCCGGCGCGGATCGAACCGGCGGCGAGCTGCAGCGCGGCACCGCCACTCGCGCAGCCCGCCTCGATGTCGACGATCGGCATGCCCGTGCGCGCGAGCGCGCCGAGGACCTTGTGGCCGGCGGCGACGCCCGAGTAGGCGGTGCCGCAGAACGCGGCCTGGAAGCCGGGCCGATCGCCCGGCCCGATGCCGGCGTCGGTCAGCGCGTCGCGGACGGCGACGATCCCCATGTCGGTGACCGGGGTGTCGGCGAAGCGGCCGAACGGATGCAGACCGATGCCGGCGATCTCGACGGTGGTCACGGTGTGAACTCCCACGTCGTGACGACGTCGCCGTCGGCATCGGTGCCGAGCTCCGCGATGCGCAGCCGCATGGGCTGGCCGAACGTCCAGGATTCCTCCGGCACCGAGAGCCGGGTGACGACGCGCAGGCCCTCCGGCAGCTCGACGACCCCGAATCCGTACGGCGTCGCGCCGAGGTAGCCCGGTGGCGGGTTCACGACCGTCGTCCAGCCCCACAGCGTTCCGTGGTCCGAGAGCTCCACGGGTGTCACCTCCTCCGCGCCGCAGTACGGACACTGGTCGAGGCGCGGGAAGTGGTGCTCGTGGCACGCCTCGCACCGCGCGCCGAGCAGCATCGGGGGTTCGCCGGTGAACACGTCGACGACGCGCCGTCGCTTGCGCGTTCGGTCCATCAGACGACTCCGTTCGCGCGCAGGCCCACGATCTCCTCGGGATCGAGACCGAGCTCGGCGAGCACGGCGTCGGTGTCCGCGCCGAGGCGTGGCGCGCCGGCCGGTACGGGGACGGGCGCGCCGACGAACCGAGGGTAGGGCGCCTGCTGGCGTACCGGCCCGATGACCGGGTCGTCGACCGCGACGAGGTCGCCGCGTGCCGTGAACTGCGCATCGGTGAACATGTCGGCCGCGGTGTAGGCCGTCGCGACCGGGACGTCGTGGTCCACGCAGGCCGCCTCGACCTCCGTGGCGGTGTGCGCGGCCGTCCACTCCGCGACGATGCCGTTGATCTCGTCGTTGTGGGCGGCCCGGTCGACGAGCTTGGTGAAGCGGGCGTCGTCGAGCAGGTCCGGACGCTCCATCGCGGCGCAGAGGCGGGCGAAGTTGACGTCCGAGCCCGCGACGATGCACACGTACTTCCCGTCGGAGGTGGGGTAGTTGTCGAGCGGCGCGCTGTTCGCCAGCCGGTTGCCCTCGCGCGAGCGCACGATCCCGAGCCGGTCGTAGGCCGCGACCGTCCATTCCAGGACGCGCAGCACCGAGCCGTACAGCGCCGCGTCGACGACCGCGCCGTCGCCACCGCGCGCGTCGCGCGCGTAGAGCGCGGCCGTGGCCGCCTGGGCGGCGAACACCCCCGTGAGGTAGTCCGAGATCGTGACGCCGACGCGGACCGGCGGCCGGTCGGGGTATCCGGTGAGGTGGAGCAGGCCACCGTGCCCGATGCCGACGCGGTCGAGGCCCGGGCGCTTCGAGTACGGGCCGTCCTGACCGAACGTGGAGATGCGCACCCACACGAGCCGCCGGTCGACGTCGCCGGGCGCGATGTCCCAACGCTCGAGCGTCCCCGGCCGGAAGTTCTCGACGACGACGTCGGCGGTCGCGGCCAGCCGGCGGAACAGGTCCTGACCGGAGGCACTCCGGAGGTCCAGGGTGACACTGCGCCGACCGCGACCCTCGACCGCCCAGAACAACGAGTAGCCGTCGTCGGTGAACGGGCCGATCTCGCGCATGAAGTCACCCGAGCCGGGCTGTTCGATCTTGATGACCTCCGCGCCCTGCTCGCCGAGCAGCCCGGCGCAGAACGGCGCTGCGATGCGCGTGCCGAGATCGAGGACGCGGAGTCCGGCGAGCGGACCCGTCACCGGTCGGGCGCCGTGCCGCCGCCGGCCTGCTCGGCCTTCACCGCGTCCATGCCGCCGCCACGCCGCGCCTCGGTGCGGCCGAGGGCCTCGGCCGAGTTGCTCACGAACTGGTGCACCATGAAGTGGTACTGCCAGGAGTCGCGCTGGCCCATGCGGTCGACGGTGTGGTTGATCGTGTCCTTGATCGCGCTCGCGGTGATCGGCGGGACGAGCGCCACCGCGTCGGCCATCGCACGCGCCTCGGCCGCGAGGTCGGCGCGGGGCACGACCCGATTCACCAGTCCGGCCTCACGCGCCGTCGCCGCGTCGAGCGTGGTCGCGCACAGCAGGAACTCCTTGGCGCGGCGGGGCCCGAGCTCCCACGGTTCGACGAGCAGCTCGACCCCCACGCCGCTCATGCGCGCCACCGGGTTCGAGAACTTCGCGTCGTCGGCCGCGACGATGAGGTCGCACATCGCCGCGAGCATGAGCCCTGCCGCGCTGCACACGCCCTGGACGGCGGCGATCGTGATCTTCGGGCAGTCGCGGATGCGGACGAGCTTGTCCCAGTACATGACCTGCTCGTGCTCGAGCTTGCCCTCGGGCGTCGCGCGCCTGGCGGCCCACTCCTCCTCGCCCGCGAGGATCTCCTTGAGGTCGTGGCCGGCCGAGAAGTGCTTGCCGGACGCGCCGAGCACGATCACCCGGACGTCGGGATCGGCCTCCGCCCGGTCGAACGCGGCGTCGAGCTCGAGGATCAGCTGCGAGCTCTGCGCGTTCGCGGCGTCGGGACGGTCGAGGGTGATCGTCGCGATCGCGCCGTCGACCTCGTACCGAATCGTCTCTTCCACGCGCACCCCCGAGCGGGCGAATCTAGCGCTGTGCGGTGGTCGGACGAGTCGCCGCGGCCCGCCCGCCGGGCACGGCCACGATCGCGCACCGGCACCCGCCGCGGCGCGCGACCTTGCGGTTCAGGGCCGCAACCGCCCGGGCGAGCTCGGGGTCGACGCCCGGGACCCCGGCCGTGAAGTACGCGATGAGGTCCTGGTCGACCTGTTCGGCGAGATCGGGCCGGCCGGCGCTTCCCAGCTGGGAGCGGAGTCGGCTCTGGAGCCGGTCGAGCTCGGCGTCCTCGGCTCTCGAGAGTGGTGAGGTCGTGACGAGGACCCGCGCACCCGGCAGCGCCAGCAGCTCCGGGATCATCGATCCCTTCTCCGTCACGTACCACGTCTCGTCCGCGTCGTCGCGGCGCCCGACCCGGTGCGTGCCGTAGAGGCGACCGAGCGAGGTCCCGACCCGCACGTCGACACCGTCGCGATCGAGCTCGTTGACCAGACCGTCGAGGAGGCTGTGGAGACCTCCGCCGTACGGAACGACGGAGATCCTCCGGCCCGTTCCGGTCCCGTGCGCTCGGAGGACGGCCATCACCCGCCGGAGGGTCGTCTCGCGGACCTCCGGCGGCCCGCGGGTGATCGACGTCACGGCGAAGTTCGGGACCACCGCGCCGATCGTCACCACCAGAAGGACGCCGTACGCCGCCAGGACGTTCGCCGCGCGCGGCAGGCGCGGTTCGATCGCGGACCAGATGGACCACAGGCTCGCCACGACGAGGAAGGCGGCGATCACGACGCGCCACTGGAACGTGTACGCGCGCGGCTCGTCTGCTCGTGAGATCGCGACGACCGCGACGATGGCCATGAGCGCGGCGAGGCCGAGCCGGCGAAGGTCGGCCCGGGAACCGGTCGATCGCGCTGCGAGCAGGCCGAGCACGAGCAACGCGGCCGGAACCAGCAGCCAGGCGAGTGTCGTGGTCTGCGCGAACCCGACGAACGGCGTCTGGCGGTCGGGTCCGCCGAGCCAGGGCGGGACGAAGCGGTACTCGCTGGCGAAGATGCCGGCGGCCTTCGCCAGTCCGACGCGCGCGTACTCGCCGTTCAGGAAGTAGACCGCGATCTTCTCGAGGTTCCCAGGCTGGTTCACGAGTTGGTCGACGAGCGGTGGGATCCAGACGACGACCGACGCGCCGATCGAGATCGCGAGCGTCGAGCGCCAACGGTCGGGGAGCCGACGGGCGCGGCGCGCGTCGAGGATCACCCAGCCGACCGCCCACGCGAGTCCGACGGCGACGATCAACGCGTACCCGAGGTGGGTCTGCACGATGAGGCTCGCGACCAGCGCCAACATGATGAGATGGCGCGTCCCGCCCTCGGCCACGATCACCACGAGGAAGAGGAACAGCACGAAGAACGGCAGCGGGATGTGGAGGTTCCAGGGTTGCCGGAAGATCCACGGCCCCGTCGCGAGGTACACGAAGCCGGTCACGGTCGCCGCCGCCAGCATCAAGCGGAGGCCGCGTCGCCAGGTGATCCATGCGAGCGACCCCACGGCGACGCCGCCGAGCAGCGCGCCGCCGACCCGGGTGGCCCAGGCGGCCTGGCCGGTCAGGCCCGAGAACACGCCGATCAGCCAGTAGCTCAGCGGCCCCGGATGGCTCCACCCGGGGCGGCTCCACAGCCCGGTCAGGGGAGTGTGGACGGTCCAGACATCGCGTACCTGGAGGTCGATGATCGCCAGGTCCGAGACCGGATACCAGGGTCGACCGACCATCGTCACGACCGCGACGACCGGCGGGATCAGCATGGCCGCGGCGAGCAACCAGGCCAGTGCCCTCCTCGCCCGGGGATCGGTCACGTCATCGCCGCGCGGCGGGCCCCGGCTCGAACGGCGTCGTCACGCCCGCGCTCGGCGACCTCGTCCCGAATCGTGTGGCCCACTGCTCCCCCCGAGCCGGCGAATCTAACCCGCGTCGACCAACTACCGTGGCGCCGGCTCGGACCACGGGGGCGTCGTGAGCGAACTCGAACGAGCCGATCGGCGCATCACGTACCAACCGGCGCTCGACGGCGTGCGCGCGGTGGCGGTCGTGCTGGTGCTGCTGTACCACCAGCACGCCCTCGATGCTCGGTGGTTCGGCCGCGGCGGCTTCATCGGCGTGGACATCTTCTTCGTGCTGTCCGGCTTCCTGATCACCGCACTCCTGGTGGCGGAACACCGGAACCGGGGATCGATCGCGCTCGGCGCGTTCTGGGGCCGGCGGCTCCGCCGGCTCGTCCCGGCGCTCCTGGTGCTGCTCGTCCTGGTCGCGCTGCTGAGCCGGTTCGCCTACTCGGATGCCACCCGAGCGCTCGTCCGTGACGACGTCCCGTGGGTGCTGACGTATCTGGAGAACTGGCACCTCGCGCTCGGTCGCGGATCGATCCTGTCGCCGCTGTCGCACACCTGGTCCCTCGCCGTCGAGGAACAGTGGTATCTGATCTGGCCGCTCGTCCTGGGCCTCATCCTGTCCGTCGCACGCGGTCGTGCTCGGGTGGCTCTCGGTGTCATCGTGGCGCTCGCGGTCGGCAGCCTCGTGTGGGGTTGGTACGTCTTCGACCGGTTCGGCCTCGCGCGGGCCTACTTCGGTACCGACGTCCGCGCGCAGGAGTTGCTGGCCGGTGCTGCGCTCGGCGTGATCGGCGTGCGCGGGCTGCATCGGGTGTGGGACCGCGCGGGGCGATGGATCGACGGCGCCGCAGTGGTCGGGCTGCTCGCCCTGGTCGGGATCGGCCTCGTGGTCCGGGACGGAGCGAAGTGGTTCCCGGCCGGGCGATTCGCGTTGGCGGGCGTCACGTTGATCGTGATCGCCGCAGCGGTGGCGCCGCGGGGGAAGGTGCGCACGGTGCTCGCGCTCGCGCCGCTGGTGCTCGTCGGGCGGATCTCGTACGGGCTCTACCTGTTCCACTTCCCGGTGTTCGGGTGGCTCGGGCCGCGGCGGGTCGGGTTCGATGGCCTGCCCCTCCTGCTGGTGCAGCTCGCGGTGACGGCCGCGATCGCAGTCGGGTCCTACCTGCTCGTGGAACGCCCCATACGTGAAGGACGGGTGAGGTCCGCGGTCTGGTTGCCGATCGGAGCAGCCGTGGTCGTCGCGGTCGTTGCGACGACGTCGATCGGCGTGGTGACGCCTCCGCATCCGAGCTCGAACCTGCTGGCCTACGTCCTGAGCAAGGCCGCGGCGGAGACGCCGCCGGGCGAAGCCCGCGTGCTCGTCGTGGGCGGCTCGCGGGCCGTGGCGCTGAATCTGGAGACCGGAGGTCCGTACGACGGCGACGGCATCCGGGGCCTGGCGGTCGGGACGTTCGGCTGCGCGTTCACGGATCGGACTCCGAAGTGCCGGACCGTCATCGACGACGTCGCCGGTATGGCGACGACGTTCCGCGCGCGCGCGGTCGTGCTGATGCCCGACACCAGCGACCTCGCGGCGGTTGCCCGGCCCGGCGGTACGCGGGCGTTGCGGACCCGGCTCGACGAGCTGCGGCCGGAGGTCGGTCGCCGAACCCTCGTCGTGCTCGACGTGGCGTGCGTCCCACCGGGGATGGAGCAGGCGCACGCGCGGTTCGTGGCGGTGATCTCCGCGTGGGCGGCTCGCCACCACGTGCGCACCGGCCGGCCGAGCACGCTGATCTGTGCCGCCGGGGGAGCAGACGCGCCGCCCGCGGAGGTCTGGCGTCCGATCGCGGCACTGGTCCGGGGTCCGGACCCTTCCTAGGTCAGGGGCGGGGCTCCCGAGGCAGGCCGAGCGTGCGCTCGCCGATGACGTTGCGCTGGATCTCGTTCGTCCCCGCCCAGATCGAGGCGGCCTGGTAGTAGAGCCACGAGCGCTGCCACCGACCGGCGCCGGGGTTGTGCGCGGCCGCTCCCCACAGCGGCGCGCACGGCCCGAGCACCTCCATGACGGTGTCGTGCAGTCGCTTGCTCATCTCCGACCACCACAGCTTGTTGATGCTGCCGACGGGTCCGGGGTCCGCGCCGCGGGACGTGCGCGACACCGAGCGCCAGTTGTGGAGCCGGAAGAGCTGCAGCTCGACGAAGGCCTGCGCGAGCCGCGGGCCGATGCGCGGGTCGTCCCATGCTCCGTTCGCGGCGGCGTCGCGGAGCAGCTCGTCGAGCAGCTGCGTGTGGATCACGAGCTGGCGCGGGTTCACTCCGCGCTCGTGGGTCAAAGTGGAGTTCGCCACCTTCCATCCGCCGTGCTCCGGGCCGATGATCCGGTCCTCGGGGACGAAGACCTCGGTGAAGAACACCTCGTTGAACTCCGACTCGTCGGTGATCTGTCGGAGTGGTCGCACCTCGACACCGGGCGCGCGCATGTCGACGACGAGGTACGAGATGCCCTTCGCCTTCGGCGCGTCGGGATCGGTACGCGCGAGGCACACGCCCCAGTCGGCGAACTGCGCGTAGCTGGTCCAGACCTTCTGACCGTCGAGGAGCCAGCCTCCGTCGACCCGCCGGGCGCGCGTGGTGAGCGACGTGAGGTCGCTGCCCGCGCCCGGCTCGCTGAACAGCTGGCACCAGATCTCGTCCGCCGAGAGGATCCGGGGCAGCCACCGCGCACGCTGCGAGTCGGTGCCGTGGGCGAGCAGCGTCGGCCCGACGAGGTTGACGCCGATCCGGCCGACGAGCTCGGGAGCGCGGGCGCGGGCCAGCTCCTCGGTGACGATGTAGTGACCGATCGGACCCGCGGCGCGGCCGCCGTATTCGGTGGGCCAGGCCACGCCGACCCAGCGACCCGCCGCGAGCGCGTGCTGCCAGCCGCGGCCGAATGCCACCTCCTCGTCCAGGG
Organism: uncultured Bifidobacteriaceae bacterium; assembly: GCA_964639075.1. Taxonomy (GTDB): domain Bacteria; phylum Actinomycetota; class Acidimicrobiia; order IMCC26256; family JAENVU01; genus JAENVU01. Next base: position 7,570 of record CAZXCB010000134.1, read on the forward strand.
TGTCGAACCGGGGCGGCAGCCCGCGGCCGTACTCCCAGGGCAGGTGCTCCCGGAGCCAGGCCCGGCACTCGGCGGCGAGCTCCCGCTCCGGGCCGCTCAGGGTCAGATCCATGCGGGCCGCAGGCTATTGCGGCCGACCGGGGAGGTCGGTCCGGGGGCGGCGGCCGACCCGATCCTGGCTCAAGGTGCCCACGCGACGCGTCGATGCGGGCTCCGTGAAGGACCTCACGCGCCCGAACGCCCCCGAACGTGGCTTCACCCTGGTGGAGGTCACGCTCGTCGTGCTGCTGATCGCCATCCTGCTGCTGATCGGCATCCCGGCGTTCCTGGACGCGAAGAGCACCGCGAAGGACCGTTCGGCCCAGACGAGCCTGCGGCACGCGTTCGCGAACGCCAAGGGCATCTACACCGACGAGGACTCCTACGCGAGCGTGACGCCCGCCGCGATGACCGCGGCGGAGACGGGCCTCGTGTTCACGACCAGTCCGTCGACCCAGCCGACGATGGTGTCGGTCCACGCGGATGCCGACGGCGTCGTGCTCGCGGCCCGTTCGGACACCGGGTTCTGCTACGCGCTCGGCGACGCCGCGAACGCCGCGGGGACCGTCTTCGCCAACCTCGGGACCGGCACGTGCGATGCGGGCGACGCGCCCGGCATCCCGGGCAGCGTCCCGAGCGCGGCCCGTGCGACCGTGGGCGGGGGCTGGGCCAAGGCCTGGTAGCCGCGGGCCGTCGACGAGGCGGGTGGCGCGTCGCTACCGCTCGCCGATCGGCACGTAACGGGTCTCGGTCGGGCCGGTGTAGATCTGGCGCGGGCGGCCGATCTTCGTGCTCGGGCTCTCCATCATCTCCTTCCAGTGGGCGATCCAACCGGGGAGTCGGCCCATGGCGAAGAGGACGGTGAACATCTTCGTGGGGAAGCCCATCGCGCGGTAGATGAGACCCGAGTAGAAGTCGACGTTCGGGTACAGCTTGCGCTCGATGAAGAACGGATCCGTGAGCGCGACCTCCTCGAGCCGTCGAGCGAGGTCGAGCAGCTCGTCGCGCCGGCCGAGCTCGGCGATGACGCGTTCGGCCGTCGCACCGAGGATGCGGGCGCGCGGGTCGTAGTTCTTGTACACACGGTGACCGAAGCCCGAGAGCCGGAACGACGAGTCCGGGTCCTTGGCGAGCCGCACGTACCTGTCGATGTCACCGCCGTCGCGTTGGATGCTCTCGAGCATCTCGAGGACGGCCTGGTTCGCGCCACCGTGCAACGGGCCCCACAGCGCGTTGATGCCCGCGGCGACGCTGGCGAAGAGGTTCGCGTCCGACGATCCGACCATCCGCACGGTCGACGTCGAGCAGTTCTGCTCGTGGTCGGCGTGCAGGATCAGCAGCTGCTTCAGCGCGTGCACCATCGTCGGCGTCGCTTCGTAGCGCTCCGACGGGACGGCGAAGGTCATGCGGAGGAAGTTCTCGATGAGGTCGAGCTCGTTGTCGGGGTAGAGGAACGGTTGCCCGATCGACTTCTTGTGCGAGTACGCCGCGATCGTCGGGATCTTGGCCATGAGCCGCAGGATGGAGAGCTGGACCTGATCCGCGTCGTGGGGGTCCTGGCTGTCCTGGTAGAAGGTCGAGAGCGCGCTCACCACGCTCGAGAGCACCGCCATCGGGTGGGCGTCCTTCGGGAAGCCGTTGAAGAACCCCTTCACCTCCTCGTGCAGCAGGGTGTGCCGACGGATGCCGAAACGGAACTCGTCGAGCTCGTCCTCGGTGGGCAGGTGACCGTAGATGAGCAGGTACGACGTCTCGAGGAAGCTCGGCGAGTCCCGCTCGACGAGTTCCTCGATGGGGATGCCCCGGTA
>CAZXCB010000135.1:0-9399 GCA_964639075.1 uncultured Bifidobacteriaceae bacterium
GCCGCGATCTGCGCGTTCTCCAACACGTTGTGCCCCTGCGGCCCCGGGGTCGAGGTCAGCAACGCGACCGCGGTCTCGCTCGCGCCGAACACCAGCGCGGCCCACGCCGCCGCGTCGATCCGCCGCGGGTCGACGCCGTCGGCCCACCGCTCCGGATCTCCCAAACGCAGGAACGCGCCGAGCGCGGCCGCGTGCGGCCCCTTCCACAGCACGGGATCCACGAGGTGCGTCTGCACGTCGACCACGTGCCCGTCGGCGGCTCCGCTCGACCATGGAAGGCCCTCGGCCGCTCGGGACGCTGCGCCGCGGCCCGGGTCGATGGCGGCGAGGTCGAACGGTCCGTCGGGGTCGACCGCGTAGAAGCCGCCGCCGTGGGCGGCGTCGATGGCGCGCAGGGCCAGCGCGGTGGCCCGCCGGCCGAAGGCGTAGACGTCGGGACCGACACCGACCGCGCGGGCCGTATCGGGAAGCTCTGCGGCCACGCGCCGCGTCGCCCGGGCGAGCGCGCGATGAGGCGGGAGCGGCAGGTACTCGTCGGAGTGCAACGGTCGCAGCAACGGAGGCAGCAACCGGCGCACCCGTCAGCGCTCCAGCCGCCAGGCCTCGCCGTCGGCGACGACGTGCCCGCCGCCCCGTCCCGCGAAGTGGGTGCCGATCACGAGCACGTCGGTGCCGGCGTACCGATCGAGCAGCGCGCGGCGGGTGGCGCGGGCCGCGTCGACGTCGGAGTCGAACGCGCTCTCCAGATCGGGCTCGCAGCACTGCACCGGATGATGCATCACGTCGCCGGTGATGAGCGCTTCCTGACCCGCGGAGCTGATGTGCACGCTCTGGTGCCCCGGGGAATGGCCGGGCGTCGGTTCCATCACGACCTCGTCGGTGACGCGGTGGCCGAACTCCACGAAGTCGACCAGACCCGCCTCGATGACCGGCCGGACGGAGTCGCCGTAGACGTCACCGTCCTCGTGGATCCCGTAGGCGTCCCAATGCTCGGACTCGACCCGCCCGATGAGATAGCGCGCGTTCGCGAACGTCGGGACCCACTCACCGTCGACGAGGCGCGTGTTCCATCCGACGTGGTCGACGTGCAGGTGCGTGCACACGACGGTGTCGATCGAGTCGGGCGGGAAGCCGGCCGCGCTGAGGTCCGCGAGGAACGGCGTCTGCATCCGGTGGAAGAACTCGCTCGTGCGGTCCTTGTCGTTGCCGAGGCAGGTGTCGACCGCGATGCGCCTCCCCTGCGACTCGACGACCAGCAGCTGGATCCGGAGCTGGACGAGCCCGTCGTCGGTCGCGAAGTCGGGGCGGAGCCACGGGTGGGCGAGAACCTGCTCGGGGGTCCCCCGGGGCAGCACCGCCTCGACGGGGATCGGCGCCTCGAGCTCGACCACGCTCGTGATCCGGACGTCGCCGACCTGCCAGCGGTTCACGCGTCCTCCGCTCTCGGCCGGACGGGCCGGCCGACTCGGGCCCCGCTCCGCACGGGTCGCGGCGAGGCAATGCGCCCTGGTACGTCGCTCACCGGTCCGGTCCGACCTTGCGGACCCCGGTCGCCTCCCAGTCGCCGCGACGGCCGGGCGTGATCTCGAACTCGACCGTCTGACCGATCCGGATCGAGCGCGACCCGTCGACGATCTGGGTCGTGTGGAACGAGAACTCGCGGCCGCCGGCGTCGACGGTGCCGAGCCCGCGCCGCTCGTCGAACGCCGTCACCGTGCCGGTGGGCATCTCAGTGCACGATCTTCGCGATCGGCAGCTCGATGATGTCCGAGGCACCCGACTCCTTCAGCGCGGGGATGAGCCGGTTGATCTCCGACTTGGCGACGACGGTCTCGACCGCGAATGCGTCGTCGCCGTACAGCTTGGAGACCGTCGGCGACTTCAGCGCGGGCAACAGGCCGATGACCTTCGCGAGGTTCGCCTCGTCGACGTTGAGCTTCACGAGCACGCGACCGCGCGCCTCGAGCGCACCGCTGAGCAGCGTCATCAACTGCTCCATCGCCCGGCGCTTGTCCGGATCCGCGTGGCTCGCCGGGTTGGCGACGAGCTCGGTGTAGGAGACGACGATCGTGTCGATCACCTTCAGGCCCGCCGCGCGCAGTGCCCGACCGGTCTCGGTGATCTCGACGACCGCGTCCGCGATCTCGGGGATCTTCGCCTCGGTCGCGCCGTAGGACAGCGTCACGTCGGCGTCGACACCGTGCTCCTCGAAGAATCGGCGGGTGAGCTCGGGGTACTCGGTCTGCACCCGAACTCCGGCCCGCAGGTCCTTCACCGACTCGACCGGGGAATCGCCGGCGACGGCGAGCACCATGCGGATCGGACGGGCCGTCGCCTTGGAGTAGTGGAGCTCGGTGAGCGTCACCACCTCCGCGGCCGTCTCCTCGACCCAGTCGCGCCCGGTCACGCCGAGGTCGAACATGCCCGAGGCGACGTACCGGGGGATCTCCTGGGGCCGCAGGATCATCACCTCGGTGACCCGCGGATCGTCGATCGTCCCTCGGTAGTCGACGTCCGAGGCACGCACGACCGCGAGGTCGGCGTCCTCGAACAGCTGCAGCGTCGCCTTCTCGAGCGAGCCTTTGGGGAGCACCAGGCGCAACATCGAGATCCGTTTCTAGTCGCGGACTGCCTCCCCGCTCCGGTTCGCTGCGCTCACGGGCCGCTCGGGCCGCGGGCGCAGTCCGGCGGGCCGGCGTCTACGTGTGCGCCCTCGGTGGCAGGGAACGCAGCAAAGCCACCATCTCGAGCGCGGTCGCCGCGGCCTCCTCGCCCTTGTGGCCCTCGGATCCGCCGATCCGGTCGACGGCCTGGGCGTGGGTGTTGGTCGTGAGCACGCCGAACACGATCGGGACCCCTGTCGCGAGTGCCGCCTCCTGGAGACCTCGCGCCGCCTCGCCGGCGACGTAGTCGAAGTGGGGCGTGTCGCCGCGGATCACCGCGCCGAGGCACACGACGCCGTCGACGGTCCCACCGCGCGCGAGGTGCTGGGCCACCAGGGGGAGCTCGAACGCGCCGGGCACGTGCACCAGCGTGACGTCGTGGTCGGCCACGCCGCGTGCCGCGAAGGTCCGTTGCGCACCTTCGAGCAGCGCCGCGGTGATGTCGGCGTTGAACCGGCTCACGACGATCGCGAACCGCATCCCGGTCCCGTCGACCGAGTCGGCCGGCGCCGCGTACTCACCCATTCCGTTGCTCCCAATCGTCGCGGCGCAGCCGGTACAGGACGTGCGGCAGCCCCGCGTGCTCCGTCTCGCCGACGCGCGCGAACCCGAGCTTCTGCATGACGCGTTCCGAGGCGATGTTGGTCGTCATCGTCCCGGAGAGGAGCTCCTCGTACCCGAGGTCCACGAACCCGATGTCGACGACGCGCGCCGCGGCCTCGGTCGTGAGCCCGTCCCCCCAGCGGTCGGGTCGCATCGCCCATCCCACCTCCGTGCCCCGGGTCCCGCCGAAGTCCATCGGGTGCAGGAGCACCCAACCGAGCCGGTCGCCGCGGTTCCGGTCGCGCACGATCCACGCCCCGTACCGACCGCCCGTCCAGAGGTCGTTCCAGTGGGCCTCGAGCGCGACGACACCCGCGAGATCACGAGATCCGCCGAGCCACTCGGTGACCCGCGGGTCCGACCACATCGCGAGCAGGAACGCCCGGTCGGAGCCGTCGGGCCGGCGTGCCTCCAGGCGCGTCGTCGTGAACGACTCCGGCACCTGGGTCACGCACCCGCCTCGGTGCCGGGCGCCGCCTCGATGTCGAGGAGGTGACCGAGCTTCTCCTGCTTGGTCCGCAGGTATGCGATGTTCTCGTCGTTCGGTTCGATCGAGATCGGCACCCGCTCGACGATCTCGAGCCCGAAGCCCTCGAGGCCGCCGTACTTGGCCGGGTTGTTCGTCATCAGCCGCATGGTGGTGATGCCGAGGTCGACGAGGATCTGGGAGCCGATCCCGTACTCGCGCGAGTCCGCGGGGAAGCCGAGGTCCTCGTTGGCCTCCACGGTGTCGCGGCCCTCGTCCTGGAGCGTGTACGCGCGCAGCTTGTGACCGAGGCCGATGCCACGACCCTCGTGGCCTCGCAGGTACACGACCACGCCGCGGCCGTCGGCCGCGATCTGGCCGAGCGCGGCGTCGAGCTGGTGGCCGCAGTCGCAGCGCATCGAGCCGAACACGTCTCCGGTGAGGCACTCGCTGTGGACGCGGACCAGCACGTCGTCCTGGCCGCTCACGTCGCCGCGCACGAACGCCATGTGCTCGACGCCGTCGAGCAGGCTCTCGAACACGACCGCGGTGAAGTCGCCGTGGCGCGTCGGGATCCGCGCCTCGCTCACCCGCCGGACCAGCTTCTCGCGGTGGCGGCGGTAGCGGATGAGGTCCGCGATGGTGATCAGGTGGAGGCCGTGCTCGGCCGCGAACGCCTCGAGCTGGGGCAGCCGCGCCATCGTGCCGTCGTCGTTGACCACCTCGGCGAGCACCCCGGCCTCGCTCAGCCCGGCGAGGCGGGCGAGGTCGACCGCGGCCTCGGTGTGGCCGGCGCGCTTGAGCACGCCGCCCTCGCGGTAGCGCAGTGGGAAGATGTGGCCGGGCCGGGCGAAGTCCGTCGGGGTCGACGCGTCGTCGATGAGCGCGAGCACGGTCGTGGCCCGGTCCGCCGCGGAGATCCCGGTCGTGGTGCCGTGGGCCGCGTCGACCGACACGGTGAACGCGGTCCGTTGCGATTCCGTGTTGTCGTGGACCATCAGCGGCAGCTGCAGGCGGTCGAGCCGCTCGCCGAGCATCGGCATGCAGATGACGCCGCTCGTGTGCCGGACGAAGAACCCCATCGCCTCGGGCGTGATCCTCTCCGCCGCCATGATGAGGTCGCCCTCGTTCTCGCGGTCCTCGTCGTCGACGACGATCACGATCTCGCCACGGGCGACCGCGGCGATGGCGTTCTCGATGTGCGTGAACATCTCCGTCACTCCCTCGTTGCGATGAGTCGCTCGACGTGCTTCGCGAGGACGTCGACCTCGATGTTGACCCCGTCACCCACGCCCTTGGGGCCGAGCGTCGTGACGGCGAGCGTGTGCGGGATCACCGCGATGTCGAGCGTGCCGTCCGCATCGTCGAGCGCAGCGACGGTGAGGCTGATCCCGTCGAGCGTGACGGATCCCTTCTCGACCGCGTAGCGCAGGAGGTCGGGCGGCACCGCGAAGCGCATCCGCGTGGAGCCGTCGGGCAGCGGGCCGCGCTCGACGAGCCGCGCGACGCCGTCGACGTGGCCTTGCACGATGTGGCCACCGAGACGATCTTCGACGCGCACCGGACGTTCGAGGTTGACCGGATCACCGGCGGCGAGCCCCCCGAGCGTGGTCCGGTCGAGCGTCTCGGTCATGGCATCGGCCGCCCACCACCCGTCGTCCTGCTCGACGACGGTGAGGCAACAGCCGTTCACCGCGATCGAGTCGCCGATCGCCGCGTCGGCGAGCACCACGCCCGCCTCGATCTCCAGGCGGGCCCCGCCCGCGTTCGGCCTGACCGCGCGAACCCGGCCCAGCTCCTCGACGATGCCCGTGAACACCTAGCCCTCCCCGTCCATCGGCTCGTAGGTGATCCGCACGTCGGGACCGACACCGACGAGCGAGACGGTCCGCCACCTCGGCGCGTCGGCGAGCGTGTCCGGGCCGGGATGCGCGAGCACGGCGCGGCCGCGCTCGCCGAGGATCACCGGGGCGACGTAGGTGACGAGGCGCTGCGCCCGCCCTTCGGTGATGAACGCGCCGTGGAGCTTGCCGCCGCCCTCGACCATCGCCTGGAACGCGTGGTACTCCGACGCCAGCCCGTGCAGCACGGCGTCGAGGTCGACTCCGCTGCCGTCCGGGCCTGCGTCGACGACCCGCACCGCGGCGCCCGCATCCGACCACGCCTTCGACGTCGCGGCGGGCATGCGCTCGGTCGTGTACACGGTCGTGGGCGCGAGCGACGCGTCGGCGAGGGGCCCCTCGACCGGCACGCGGCCCGACGCATCGAGCAGCACCCGGCGCGGCTGGCCCCAGGGACCGAGCTCGACGTCGCGCGCGGTCAGCGCCGGCCGGTCCGCGATCGCGGTCGCGGGACCCACGACGATCGCGTGTGATCGCGCGCGCAGCACGTGCACGTCGTGACGGGCCGCCGGGCTCGTGATCCACTGGCTCGTGCCGTCGGCCGCCGACGTCCGCCCGTCGAGGCTCATGGCGGTCTTCAACACCGCGAAGGCCCGGCCCGTCCGACGCTGGTGCAGGTACGCGCGGAGGAACTCGCGGACGCATTCCCGGCCCGGCCCGACCTCGACGGCGATGCCGGCGGCGCGCAGCCGCTCGAGCCCGCGCCCGGCGACCTTGGCGTCGGGATCCGGGACCGCGACGACCACCCGGCGCACGCCCGCATCGATCAGGGCGATCGAACAGGGCGGGGTGTTGCCGTCGTGGTCGCACGGCTCGAGGGTCACGTAGGCGGTGGCACCCCGGGCGAGGTCCCCCGCGTCGCGGAGCGCCGCGACCTCGGCGTGAGGACCGACCGGATACGGGCCGGTGACCCCGCGGCCGACGACCTGCCCGTCGCGCACGATCACGCACCCGACCTGGGGCCACGGTGGCGCGGCGGCGCGCGCACCGGCAGCGGCTGCGCTCGCCTCGGCCATGAACTCGTCGTCGGTCGTCATCGTCGTCGGGGCCTCACGGGCCCACGGGGTATGCCGACGAGCCGCGCCTCGCGCGCGGTCGACCGTCGCCCTCTCCCATCCGGACTCTCACCGTCGGCCGAGGTTTCTCACCTCATCGGCTCGTGACTGGCGGCCACGAGTTCGCGGGCTTGCACGGGATCCGTGCTCACCGCCGGTCGGGACTTGCACCCATACCCCGAGGGCAGCTCTTGGAATTGTCCTGGTCAGGATACCAGGATCCGCACGGAATTGGAACCCGTTCTAATTTCGTGTGCCGATCGTCACCCGGCCGACGAGGGCCGCCGGCAGCCGGCCGTCACGACCGGGCGATCAGTGCGGGCGGCCGCCGGCGAGGAGGTCGAGCGCATGCGGTACGACGGGCAGGATCACGTCGAGCGCCTCGACGGCACCGCCGCGGCTGCCCGGCGTGTTCACGATCAGGCAGGCGCCGATCGTGCCCGCGACCGCACGCGACAGCATCCCGAACCCGCGATCCCCCTCGTCGCTGCGCCGGCGGATCGCCTCCACGAGTCCCGGGGCCTCCGCCTCGATCACGGCCCGGGTGCCTTCGGGCGTGCGATCCCGTGGCCCGAATCCGGTCCCGCCGGTGGTGATCAGCAGGCCGGCGAAGTCGCGCGACAGGTTCCGCAGCGCGTGCGCCACGGCGTCGACGCCGTCCGCGACCACCGTGTGCTCCACGACGGTCGCACCGGCCGCCTCGAGGCGGGCCACGAGCGCGACGCCGGACTGGTCCTCGCGCACCCCCTCGGCGACGCCGTCGGAGACCGTGAGCACCTTCGCGGCGAAGGCCATGGCTCGGCTACACGCCCCACGCCGCCGCGCGGATCGCCCGCGCTGCGACCGCGGGATCCGGCGCGCGGAACACCGCGCTGCCGGCGACCAGGATGTCGGCACCGGCCGCCGCGGCGAGCGGCGCGGTCTCGAGGTTGATGCCACCGTCGATCTCGAGCTCGACCGCCAGCGCACGCTCGTCGACGATCGCCCGGGCGTCGCGCATCTTGTCGAGCACCTCGGGCAGGAACGCTTGGCCGCCGAAGCCGGGGTGCACGCTCATGAACAGCAGGATGTCGATCTCCTCCAGGTGCGGCACCACCGCGTCGAGCGGTGTGTCCGGGTTCAGGACGAGACCGACGCGCATCCCGAGCGCCCGCATCCGGTCGAAATGCGGTCGAGGGTCGCCGAGCTCGACGTGCACGGTGCAGCTGTCGGCACCGGCCTTGGCGAACTCGTCGAGGAACTCGCCCGGGTTGTCGATCATCAGGTGACAGTCGAGGTACAGGTCGGTGCACGGCCGGAGGCTCGCGACCACGGCCGGTCCGAGCGACAGGTTCGGCACGAAGTGACCGTCCATCACGTCGACGTGCAGGAGGTCCGAGTCGGCCGCGACGCGGTCGACATCGGCCGCCAGGTGCGCGAAGTCCGCCGCCAGGATCGACGGCGCGATCTTCCCGCTCATGGCGCCGCGCGCCGGGCCGCTCGGGCCACGCTCGCCGAGCGCGGTTGCCGCAACCGCGACACTCCGCCTCGCTCACGCTTCTGGCTCCGACTGGGCGAGACCATGTGGTCGACCCTATCCGGGGGCCCGGAGCACGAGGCAGTACATGCCGTCGGTCCCGGCCGTCCCCGGCAGCAGGCGGGCGCCCCGGCCCACGGGCGTCCAGGGCGGGCCCGGCGGGGCGAGTGCGACGAAGCCGGCGAGGTGCGCGGCCGCCCACTCGTCGATCCCGACGGTCTCGGCCGCGCTCAATGTGCACACCGAGTACACCAGCCGGCCACCGGGTCGGACCGCAGCCGCCGCGCCCGCGAGGAGGCGCCGCTGGAGTACGGCGAGCTCGTCGACCTGCTCGGGCCGGAGCCGCCACCGGGCCTCCGGTCGCCGGCGCAGCACCCCGAGCCCCGAACACGGTGCATCCACGAGCACGCGGTCGAAGCTCGCGGCGCGGAACGGCAGCTCGCCGCCGTCGGCCGCGACCGGGCGGACGGCACGGAGCCGGAGCCGGCGGGCCGCGTCGGCGATCAACCGGGTCCGACCCGGATGGCGGTCGACCGCGGCCACCAGGCCGGTGTCGTCCATCAGCTCGGCGAGCGCGGTGGCCTTGCCGCCCGGCGCGGCGCCGACCTCGAGCACGCGGTCTCCGGGTCGAGCGTCGAGGGCGATCGCCATGGCGCGGCTCGACTGGTCCTGCGGGGTGGCGCGTCCGTCGCGGATGGCCGGCAGCGCGCCGAGGTCGCCGGCGCCGCGCACGAGGAGCGCGTCGGCGAGGAGCTCGCCGCGCGTGACGATCGCCCCGCCGGCAACGAGCTCGGCTTCGACCGCGTCCGGAGTCGCGCGCCGCGGGTTCACGCGCAGGGTGACGGGCGGTGACTCGTTGACTGCGTCGAGCACGGCGAGCGCATCGGCCGGCCCGAGGTCGGCGACGAGGAGCGCCACGATCCAGTCGGGCATCGAGGCGCGGATGCCGATCGACTCCGTGTCGTCGCCGTCGGGCAGCGGCCACGGCGGACCGGCGGCTGCGAGCTTGCGGAGCACGGCGTTGACGAATCCCTTCGCGCGCGGCGACACGAGTTGCATCGCCGCGACCGTCTCGCCGACCGCCGCGTGCGCGGACACCGCGCTCCAGAGCTGGTAGGCGCCGAGACGGAGCGCGGCGCGGACCGGCGGGTCGAGCCGCGCGGGGGGGCGGTCGAGGAACGGCGCCACGAAGTGG
>CAZXCB010000136.1:0-6064 GCA_964639075.1 uncultured Bifidobacteriaceae bacterium
ACAGTCATGAGCGCTGGATTGTCGCATACCCCGGGGCGTTCACCAATGACGACCCGACCTTGGGGCCGGTGAGTGGTCCCCGATGGCTCGACGCGCGCCTACCCGCGCCGCTCTCGACGCTGCTGCCCTCGCATCCGGATCACGTGACGATGCCTCCCGTCACGCGTCGAGGCTCAGACTCGGACGGGGATGCCGTCGTTGCGGACCGCGAGATAGGTCCCGCTCTGAACCACGATGGAACGCCAACGGTCGATTGTCTGGTACGGCGTCGCGGCCGGAGTCTTCGCCGAGCCGAAGCGGTGGACCCCGCCGAAGCCGTCGATGATGGCGTAGCCCTTCCCATCGGGCCAGACCGAGATGTCCCGAGCGATGTTCCAGCCGAAGTATGTGGTGCCGTACTGCTTGGCCCCGCCGAGGCCCCAGAGGCCACCGTACGAGTCGAGCAGGTACAGGGAACCACTCGGCGAGTATGCGATCGACTTCGCGATGTCCCAGCCCGGCCAATACGGCGCGCCCGACAACCGCTTCGCGGTGCCGTAGGGATGGAGTCCGCCGTAGCCGTCCATCACGGTGAACCCCTTGCCGTCGGGGGTCACCGCGATGCTGCGCGCGATGTCGAAGCCGAACCACGGTCCGCCGACACCGGCGAGCGAGAAGATGGCACTGCCATACCGATGCACGCCGCCGAGGCCGTCGAGGATCACGTAGCCGTTGCCGTCGGGCATCGTCGCGATGTCGCGGCCGAAATCACCAGGGAACTGCGGTGACCCGTAGCTCGGAGCACCTTCGTAGGCCCGCACGCTGCCGTTGCCGTTCATGATCCAGAACCCACCTTGCGGGCGTGCCGCGATGGCTCGGCCGCTTGCGTCGAACGCAAGGAGCGGGCTGGGTCCGGGCGGGGGGTCGCCGTCCATGAAGACTTCGGCGACATACATCTGGCCGTTGCTGTACGCGACGCCCACGCCGACCCAACGGTAGGGACCGAGCATGTTCTGGAGGTGGAGGGGTGAGTTCACCAGGGCCGTGTGAAGCGAGTCGACACTGGGCCCGCGGCCGATGTTCTCGGCCAGCGCTCGCCAACCGACGGTGATCCCGTCGGGCAGGTTCGAGTGGCACAGGCAGCTGCTGGAGGCCATGTGCTGCGCCCACGCCTCGGCCTTCGCAGTGAGCACCGAATGGGTCGTGAGCGCACCCAAGCCGCGCGACACGCGTACCGCATTGATACGACTCGCGAAGTCGGCCTCCGCGCCCAGGTCGGCGCCAGGCGCGGGCTGGGTCAGAGGACCTACGGCCAGTGCACTCACGACCAGCATGAGCGCGACGAGAGCACGTCGCATTGCGAGCGTTCCTTTCGGTGACGAGTGATGACGCGCCGACAGGTCAACGCGCTTCCCAGAAGGATCGGGCGTCCGACTGTGAATCTTGAACCGATGCCCCAAATGGCGCGGAAGTATTTCGGCACGATTAGGTGTGATCTCCGCATTTGTAGGGTAGACCAGCGCCTCGATCGCAGCGAAGCCGGCCGCATTCGTCCCGAAAACTGGAGTAGGGGATGAAATGCCGAAAAGGCGCGAATCTCGACAGGGGCCAGGTGGCGGACGAGCGCGGGGTCGGCGGTTCGGCGCGCCAACGTCAGAAGTGGTTCTCCATCGGCTACCGCACCGGCGACCCGCAACGCTGCGACACGTTCGCCCCCGACGCGCTCTGACCCATCCCGGCTCCGGGGTCCCGGGCGCAGGCCGTCGCGGTGCCGTCCACCCGTCGCGAGAACGCGTTCTCGTCTGCTTGGCTACAGTCCCCAGGGCCACCTTCTGATCAGGGGACGCCCATGTACATCGGTCTGACTCCCGAGCTCCAGAGCCTCCGCGACGAGCTGCGCGAGTACTACGCGCAACTGCTCACGCCAGAGGTCGAAGACGAGCTCTCGCACAGCGAGGGTGTGGGCCCCGTCGCCCGCGGCATCTGGAAGCAGATGGCGGCGGACGGTTGGGCCGGCATCGGTTGGCCGAAGGAGTACGGCGGTCAGGGTCGCACCGAGATCGAGCAGTTCATCTTCTTCGACGAGTCGATGCGCGCCGGCGCGCCGGTGCCGATGCTCACGATCAACTCGGTCGCGCCGACGATCATGAAGTACGGCACCCAGGAGCAGAAGGACTTCTACCTGCCGAAGATCCTCGCCGGCGAGATCCACTTCTGCATCGGCTACACCGAACCGGATTCGGGGACGGACCTCGCCTCGCTGCGCACGAAGGCCGAGCGCGACGGCGACGAGTACGTGATCAACGGGCAGAAGATCTTCACGAGCCTCGCCACCGATGCCGACTACGTGTGGCTCGCGGTGCGCACCGATCCCAACGTGAAGAAGCACAAGGGCATCTCGATGATCATCGTGCCCACCGACACCCCCGGCTTCAAGGCCGAGCCGATCTCGAACATGGGCGGCTTCAACACCAACGCGACGTTCTACGAGGACGTGCGGGTGCCCGTCGGCAACCTCGTCGGCGAGGAGAACCAGGGCTGGAACCTGATCACCAGCCAGCTCAACCACGAGCGCGTCACGCTGTGCGCGAGCGGGATCGTCGAGCGCCAGCTCGACGACACGATCGAATGGGCGAAGCAGACCGAGCTCGCCGACGGCCGGCGCGTGATCGACCAGGAGTGGGTGCAGCTCAACCTTGCCCGCGTGCACGCGCGACTCGACTACCTCCGTCTGGCCAACTGGAAGATCGCCGACGGCGCCACCCGGAAGGAGCCGCTCGATCCGGCCGCCGCCTCGGCGATCAAGGTGTTCGGCACCGAGTTCTACCTGGAGGCGTTCCGCCTGCTGATGGAGATCCTCGGCCCGGTCGCGCCGGTCCAGGGCAACTCGCCCGAGTCCGTGCTGCGGGGCCGCCTCGAATCGCGCACCCGCTCGATGCACATCCTCACCTTCGGTGGGGGCACCAACGAGATGCAACGCGATCTCATCGCCGTCTTCGGGCTCGGCATGCCCGGATCCTCCCGCTGAGCCCGATCGAGACAGGACGCAGAACGATGGACTTCACCCTCACCGAGGACCAGGAGGCCCTGGCGGGTCTTGCCCGGCAGATCCTCTCGGACCGCATGACGCTCGGGCACCTGCGCGAGCTCGACTTCAGCACCGACTGGTTCGACCGCGAGACCTACGCCGAGCTCGCGAAGGCGAACCTGTTGGGCGTGTCGCTGCCCGAGTCGGTCGGCGGGCTCGGCTACGGCTTCCTCGAGCAGTGCCTGGTGCTCCAGGAGCAGGGTCGCGCGGTCGCGCCGCTCCCGCTCCTGCACACGTTCGTCACCTGCGGGCTGACCGTCGCCCGCTTCGGCAACGACGACCAGCGTGCCGGGATGCAGGCGATGATCGCAGGCGACGCGATCTACACGGCCGCACTGAGCGAGCTCGGCACGACGCCCTACGAGCCGTGCACGACCGCGACGCGCCAGGGCGCGGAATGGCGGCTCGAGGGCAAGAAGGTCTGCGTGCCGAGCGCCCACCTCGCGGACCGGATCCTCGTGCCCGCCCGGGTCGGCGACGACGTCGGCCTGTTCTTCGTGTCGGCCGACCAACCCGCGGTCACTCTCGAGCGCCAGGACGTCACGAACCACGAGCCGCAGTTCGTCATGCACCTCGACGGTGCTCTCGTCGGCGACGAGTACCGCGTCGGCGAGCTCGCCCAGGGTCGCGAGGCGCTGCGGTTCGCGGTGCAGCACACGATCGTCGGCATGTGCGCCATCGTGTCGGGCGCGTGCCAGGAGGCGCTGCGGATCACCGCCGAGTACACGACGGTCCGCAAGCAGTTCGACCGCGCCATCGGCACGTTCCAGGCCGTCGGCCAGCGCCTCGCCGACGCGTACATCGACACGCAGGCGATCGAGCTCACGATGCTCCAGGCCGCGACGAAGCTCGACGGTGGCGACGACGCGGGTATGGAGGTCGCGACCGCGAAGTTCTGGGCGTCCGAAGGTGGCAGCCGCGTCGGGCACGCCGCGCTGCACGTGCACGGCGGCATCTGCATCGATCTCGACTACCCGATCCACCGCTACTTCCACTGGATCAAGCAGCTCGAGTTCACGCTCGGCTCCGAGACGGAGCAGCTGCGCGAGCTCGGGCGGCTCATCGCCGCGTCGTGAGCCGCGCCCGACCGGCGCCGGAGACCGTCGCCGCGACCGCCTCGGATTCGCCGCTCACGACGAGGAACTCGGTGTTGCGCACGTGGGAGACCGAGCCGACGACCTCGCCGTCACGGTTGTGGATCCCGATCTGGGCCCCGACGTAGCGCTTCGAGTCGAACGCGAGCACCTCGACGGCACCGCGCGGCCGGCACATCTCGATCAGCTCGTCGAGCGTGAGCCAGGACTCGTCGTTGTACGACACCACCATTACGCCCGCGTCGACGCCGTCGATGCAGGAGCGGAGCGCGTCGGGCATGGCGCGTCGCCGGTTGAACACGCTGGTGCGCGTGCGGTCGGCCAGCTCGTCGCGCTTGCAGGCCACGCCGTAGTGCGCGGGCGCGTCCCACGCGACGATCGTCTCCCACACGTGGTAGTTCGCCTCGTACCGGTGCTGGTTGTACGGCGGGTCGAGGTAGGCGAACTCGAAGCGCTCGAGGTCGGCGAGCAGCTCGAGCGCGTCGCCGCGGCGTGCGGTGCCGGGCCCGGCGAGCAGCGTGGGGGGCCGCAGCGTCAGGCGCTGACGCGCCCGCGGCGCCCACTGCTTGAGGTACGCCATCTGGACACCGGTGGTGGAGTCGACGCGGTCGGCGGCCTCGATGAGGCTCGTGAGCAGGATCGGGAAGTGGGGGTGGTCCGCTCGGGCCTCGAGGGCGTCGCGGATCGCGTCGATGCGGGCGCCGTTCTCCGGCCGGAAGTAGCGCGCCTCGGTGCAGAAGGTCCGCGTGACGTAGCCGGGCGTCGGCGGGAGCGCGTCGAGGGCTGCGAGCTCCGCCTCGAGCGCGCCGAGGTCGAGCGTGGCCGCGTCCGTCGCGATCGCACACTCCGCGAACACCGCGGCGTAGCGGGCGCGGTCGACCGCGGTGACGAGACCGCCGCGTGCCTTGAGCTCCTGCGCGACGCGGGTGGTGCCGGTGAAGAGGTCGAGGGCGCGGCCGCCGCCGGCTGCGGTGAAGAGCTCACCGATCACGCCGACGAGCCGTCGCTTCGAACCCAGGTACTTGATCGGCACGCGTCGCCGACCGTAGTGGCCCATCGCCGCTACCCTGCGCTCCGTGGTCAGCGGCGAGCAGTGGTGGGTCGGCGAGGTCCTCTACCAGATCTACCCGCGTTCCTACGTGGACTCCGATGGCGACGGCGTCGGGGACCTGCGCGGCATCGCCGGGCGACTCGACCATCTCGCGTGGCTCGGGGTGCGGGCGATCTGGCTGAGCCCGGTAACGGTGTCGCCGAACGCCGACTACGGCTACGACGTCGCCGACTACTACGACGTCGACCCGAGCCTCGGCACGCTCGCCGACCTCGACGCGCTGGTGGAGGCCGCGCGGGCGCGCGGCATCGGCGTGCTGATGGACCTCGTGCCGAACCACACGAGCGACGAGCACCCGTGGTTCGTCGCGAGCCTGTCGTCGGCATCGGATCCCCGGCGCGACTGGTACGTGTGGGCGGACCCCGCGCCCGACGGCGGCCCGCCGAACAACTGGGTGAGCATGTTCGGGGGTTCGGCCTGGACGCTCGACGAAGCGAGCGGGCAGTACTACCTGCACAACTTCCTCGACTCGCAGCCCGACCTCAACTGGTGGAACGAGGAGGTCCGGGCCGAGTTCGACCGGATCCTGCGGTTCTGGTTCGACCGCGGCGTCGCCGGCTTCCGGATCGACGTCGCCCACATGGTGATCAAGGACCGCGCGCTGCGCGACAACCCGCCGCCCGGCGAGGGCGCGACCTTCATGGAGCAGGTGCGCGGGCAGCGCCAGGAGTTCAACTCGCTGCGGCCCGAGGTCCACGACGTCCACCGGCGGTGGCGTGCGGTCGCGGACTCGTACGAACCGCGCCGGCTGCTCGTCGGCGAGACGTTCGTCGAGCACCTGGAGGACCTGTT
>CAZXCB010000136.1:6074-9321 GCA_964639075.1 uncultured Bifidobacteriaceae bacterium
CGTTCCTCGGCGGTGAGCAGCTCCACCTCGACTTCAACATCCCGTTCGCCCACACCGCGTTCGACGCGGCCGCGCTGGGCGACGTGATCGAGCGGACCGAGGCCGAGCTGCGCACCGGCACTCCGGTGTGGACGGGCAGCAACCACGACATCTCGCGCTTCCCGACCCGGTGGGCCGAAGGCGATCCCGATCGCGCGCGCGTCGCGCTCATGATGCTGCTCACGCTGCGCGGGACGGTGTTCCTCTACCAGGGCGACGAGATCGGCATGACCGACGTCGAGATCCCCCGCGAGGAGCTGCTCGACCCCGTCGGCATCCGCTTCCACCCCTACGCCGGTCGCGACCCGGTGCGCACTCCGATGCAGTGGACCGCCGAGGCGGGCGCGGGGTTCACCGATGCAGGGGTGAAGCCCTGGCTGCGCGTGGGCGACGTCGCGGTCAACGTCGCCGACCAGCGCGACGACCAGGCCTCGTTCCTGCACCTGACGCGCGACCTGATCGGGTACCGCCGCGCGACCCCGGACCTCGCGACGGGTGCATGGCGCCGGGTCGACGTCCCGCCGCACGTGCTCGCCTACCGGCGCGGCTCGGACCACCTCGTGGTGCTCAACCTGGGTCCGGACCCGGTCACGGTTCCCGGGGTCGCGGGCCGAGTCGTCATCGGAACCCGCCGCGACCGCGACGGCGAGTCCGTCACCGGCCAGTTGACCCTCGCCGCCGGTGAGGGCGCCGTTCTTGCGTCGGAAACCCGCGAATAGCGCGGGTTGCTGGCGCAGGTTGAGCACCGCGGTGGGTCAGGCGGCGGCGTGGGCGGTGGTCCAGGCGAGGAGATCGTCGACGGGCCAGGCGTTCACGATCCGGTCCGGGCCGATCCCGGTCTCGGCGACCCGCGCGCACCCGTAGCCGTGCCAGGCGAGCTGGCCGCGAGCGTGCGCGTCCGTGTCGATCGCGACCTTCACTCCCATCGCGTCGACCATCGCGAGCATGCGGCGGGGTGGGTCGAGCCGTTCGGGCCGGCAGTTCACCTCGACCGCCTTGTCGAGCTCGCGGCACGCCGCGAACACCAGCTCCGCGTCGAAGGTGCTCTCCGCGCGACCGCGGCCCTTGATGAGCCTGCCGGTGCAGTGTCCGAGGATGTCCATGTGCGGGTTGGCGATCGCGGTGATCATGCGCGTCGTCATGGCGCGCTCCTCCATGCGGAGCGCCGAGTGCACGCTCGCGACGACGACGTCGAGGCGGGCGAGGAGCTCCTCCTCCTGGTCGAGCGAGCCGTCCTCGAGGATGTCCACCTCGATGCCGGTGAGCACGCGGAACGGCGCGAGCGCCTCGTTGAGCGAGTCGATGGCGTCGAGCTGCTGTCGGAGCCGCTCCGGCTCGAGCCCGCGCGCGATGGCGAGCTGGGGCGAGTGGTCGGTGACCGCGAGGTAGTCGTGGCCGAGCTCGATCGCGGTGCGCGCCATCGCCTCCATCTCCGCGCCGCCGTCGCTCCACTTCGTGTGCAGGTGGAGGTCGCCCTTGAGCCAGCCGCGCACCTCGTCGCCCGCGCCGAGATCCTCGGTCTCGGTGTCGAGCTCGAGGCGCTCGAGGTAGGACGGCACCCTGCCGGCGACGGCCTCCTCGATGACCCGCGCGGTGGTGTCGCCGATCCCGCTGAGGTCGCGGAGGCGATGGTGGGCGGCCCGGTCGGCGAGCTCCTCGTCCGGCAGCGCGGCGACGACGTCGGCGGCGCGCCGGAACGCCTCCACCTTGTACCGGGGATCGCCGCGCAGCTCGAGCAGGTAGGCGATGCGCTCGAGCGCGAGGAGCGGTTCCACGGCCTGCACCGTATCGCCCGGTCCGTCCCGCGGTCGGGGGTCGGCCGAAGGCACCATGACTACCCTGCGCTCCATGAGTGGTCCTGCGAACGAGCAGTCCGACGTCGTGTCCGTCGAGCGGGTGATCCCCGCGCTCGCGGAGCGCATCTTCGCCCTCGTCGCCGACCCGTCGCGCCACCACGAGTTCGACGGCTCGGGCACCGTGCGCGAGGCCAAGGACGTGTCGTCCGAGAAGCTGACGATCGGCTCGACGTTCGGCATGAACATGAGGCTCGGGTTCCCGTACTCGATGGTGAGCACCATCGTGGAGTACGAGGAGAACCGCCGCATCGCATGGCAGACCAAGCCCCCCGGCCGGCTGGGTGGGCTCGCCGGCGGACGCATCTGGCGCTATGAGCTCGAACCCGCGGATGGCGGAACGCTGGTGCGGGAGTCCTGGGACATCAGCCAGGAGAAGTTCAAGCCCCTCGTGCGTCCGGCGGCGAAGAAGACGGCGGCGGCGATGACCAAGACGCTCGCTCGCATCGAGGAGATCGTCACCGCCTGACCCGTCCGCCCCGCGACCCGAGGAGGATCGTGCGCCGCACCTACGCCTGCCTGCTCGAGCTCGCCGACGCGAACGGACGTGACCCGCTCACCGCGCGCGCGCTGACGAAGCGTTGGGTCGGCGGGCATTACGACGGTTGGCCGACCGACGTCGCCGACCTCTGGGAGCCGGCGACCAACGCGCGCGTCGTGTGGCGCACCGTCGAGCACTCGGGTGCCACCGCGTTCGAGCTGATCTGGACCCGTCCCCACGAGGGTGATCGCACCCTCTGGCGACGCACGCAGGTGCAGATCGTCACCACCCCGGATGCCGACGGCCGCGTCGTCATCGCGGAGCGGCTCGAGTCCAACGACCCCAAGGTGCGCGGCCACCCGCCCGACGACCCGACGGCGCCTGCGCTCGTGCGCGAGCTCGTCGAGACGGTGCGCTGCGTCGACGGTGGCTGGTCGGTCCGCGCCGTCGCCCACGTCGCGGACGCGGCGCGTGCGGTGGAGCTCGACGCCTTCGTCAGGGGCGGTCGGCGCCTGCCGGTGCTGCTCGTCGGGGCGGATCGCACCGGCCGCGTCCCGGCCGACGCGCCGGGGTTCGCGGCGGCGCTCGCCGGCCTCGCCCACGTCGTGGTGCTCGTGGACGAGGCCGCGACGCGCGCGATTGCGGGCGAGCTCGGGTCGGGTCGGGCGGTCGAGCCGGGCGGGGTCCGCCTGCTGTGGCCGGACTGGCGCTCGTCGGACGCCGCGGCGCGGCATCCCCACTGGCGCGCCGAGGAGGTGCTGGGTCCCGACGGTCCGCGACCGCGCGTGCTGGAAGTGCTCCGCGGCGTCGTCGTCGACGCGGCGACGCTGCGCATCGACGACGACCCGCTCGTCGCGCAGCTCGCGCGCGCCGA
>CAZXCB010000137.1:0-9206 GCA_964639075.1 uncultured Bifidobacteriaceae bacterium
GACGCTGCATCATCCGATCACGGTCGACCGCGACCTCGAGCTCGCGCGCACGAAGAACGCGTTCCAGCGCTTCAACCTGCAGCGGTGGTACGCCTTCCTCCAGATGCAGATGAAGGTCGCGCGCCGGGTGCCGCGCCTCGTCACCGTGAGCGAGAACTCGCGCAAGGACATCGTGGCGCAGATGGGGGTCGATCCCGAGCGCCTGACGATCGTGCCGGTCGGCGTGGACCAGGACGTGTTCCGCCCGCTCGACCACGTCGAGCGGGTTGCCGGTCGCCTGCTCGTCACGACGTCGTCGGACCAGCCGTTGAAGGGACTCGTCCCGCTGCTCGAGGCGGTCGCGAAGGTGCGCACCGAGCGCGAGGACGTGCACCTCGTCGTGATCGGCAAGCCCAAGGACGGCTCGAAGATCCCCGCGCTGCTCCAGAAGCTCGGCCTCCGCCCGCACGTGGAGTTCGTCTCCGGCGTGGCCACCGAGCGCATCGTCGAGCTCTACGCCGAGTGCGAGCTGGCCGTCGTGCCGTCGCTCTACGAGGGGTTCTCGCTGCCGGCCATCGAGGCGATGAGCTGCGCGGCGCCGCTCGTGACCACCACCGGCGGCGCGCTCCCCGAGGTCACCGGACCGTCGGGCGAGGCGGCGCTCACGGTGCCACCGAACGACGCCGGCGCGCTGGCGACCGCGATCCTCACCATGCTCGCGGAACCCGAGCTGCGCGCCCGCCTCGGCGCCGCGGGCCGGGCCCGGATCCTGGACCGCTTCACGTGGCGCAAGACCGCCGAGGGCATGATCGAGAACTGGTACGAGACGCTCGACATCACCCGAAGCGCCGCCCGGCGGTCACGCCCGGCGATACGGCACGCCAAGCGAATCGGCGCGAGCGGCGCCTGATGCTCACCGTCGACTTCGACCGCCTCCGGCTCCACCCGGGCGACCGCCTCCTCGACATGGGCTGTGGCGGGGGCCGCCACGCGTTCGCCGCGATGAAGCGCGGCGCATCGGTGATCGCCCTCGACTACTCCGAGGCCGACCTCAAGGACGTGCGCGCCACGGTCGGCGCGATGCACGAGGCCGGCGAGGTCCCGAGCACGCAGCCGTGGCTGACGGTGAACGGCGACGCGCTGCGGCTGCCGTTCCCGGACGGATCGATCGACCGGATCGTGTGCTCCGAGGTGCTCGAGCACATCTGGGACCACCGCGGCGCGATCCGCGAGCTCGTGCGCGTCCTGAAGCCGGGCGGGCGCATGGCAGTGACCGTGCCGACGCGCTGGCCCGAGCGCGTGAACTGGGCGCTCGACTACGAGTACCACGACGCGCCCGGCGCGCACGTGCGCATCTTCCGCCAGCACGAGCTCGAACAGGACCTCGAACGCGCGGGCCTGTGGCTCCGCGGCTCGCACCACGCACACGCGCTCCACTCGCCGTACTGGTGGATCCGCTGCGCGGGCGGGGTGAACCAGCCCGACCGTCCGATCGCGAAGCGGTACCACGACCTGCTCGTGTGGCAGCTCACGAAGAACCCGAGATGGCTCGCATCCGTCGACCGCGCGCTGAACCCGCTGCTCGGCAAGAGCCTCGTGATCTACACGCAGAAGGTGGAGAGCACGTGACGGTCGAGGGCATCTTCGAAGCGCACCACCTCGACGAGACGGTCGCCGCCATCGCGGCGGTGCAGCTCCCGGACGGGAACATCCCCTGGATCCCGGACGGCCACACCGATCCGTGGAACCTCGTCGAGGCCGCGATGGCCCTCGACGTCGGCGGCTGCCACGAGGAGGCGGTGCGTGCCTACGAGTGGCTCCGCCGGACGCAGAACCCCGACGGCTCGTGGCACGCGTACTACGTCGGCAACGAGGTCAAGGACCCCACGCTCGACACGAACGTCGCCTGCTACCTCGCGACGGGGGTCTGGCACCACTACCTGATCACCGGCGACACGAGGTTCCTCAAGGAGTTCTGGCCGGTCGTCGAGCGCACGATCGACTACGCGCTGAACCACCAGACCGAGACCGGTGAGATCGCCTGGCGCGCGGACGACCCGGCCGACGGCGCCCTGCTCACGGGATCGTCCAGCATCCACCACAGCCTGCGCTGTGCGATCGCCATCGCCGGCCGCCTGGGCCACGACCGTCCCGACTGGGAGCTCTCCGTCGGCTCGCTCGCGATCGCGATCGCCCACCGGCCGGAGCGGTTCCTCGACAAGGACCGCTGGGCGATGGACTGGTACTACCCGATCCTCGGCGGCGTGCTGCGCGGCCAGCCCGCCCAGATGCGCGTCGCGGCACGCTGGCAGACGTTCGTGGTTCCCGGCCGCGGGGTGCGATGCGTGTCGGACCAGCCCTGGGTCACGGCGGCCGAGACCTGCGAGCTCGTCATGGCGCTCGACGCGATCGGCGAAGCCGAGCAGGCGCTGCAGCTCTTCGAGTGGGTGCAGTTCCTGCGTCACGACGACGGCGCGTACTGGTGCGGCATGAACTTCGACGGCGAGGTCTTCGATCGGCCGGGCGAGCACTACACCGCCGACCACCCCACGTGGAACTCCGCCGCGGTCGTACTCGCGGCGCACGCACTCGGCGGCGACGGCCCGACCGCCGGGCTCTTCCGCGGCGAGGACCTCCCCACCGGCCTCGGTGCCGACGAGCTCCTCCAGGCCGGCGTCGAGATCGAGCACGAGCGCAACCGCCGCTAGCGCCGCCGATCCCGATGTCGGGAGCTCAGCGGCGGAGGGTGCGAAGCGAGCCGGTCGTCGCGATCGGCGTGAAGCCGTCCGCAACGGCGCGCTCCCACACGTGGAACGGTGCCTGGCCACCTTCGGCCGGGTCCTCGAAGACGTCGTGGATCGCGAGCACGCCGCCCGCCACCACGTGGCGCGACCAGGTCTCGTAGTCGGCCGTCGCGACCTCCTCGGCGTGCCCGCCGTCGATGAAGAGACAGCCGAGGGGTGTGGTCCAGAAGCGCCCGACGGTCGGCGAGTCGCCGAGCACGCCGACGACGACGTCCTCCAACCCCGCGTCGGAGATCGTGCGCCGGAAGAACGGCAGCGTGTCCATCCGACCGGTGCGGGGGTCCACGACCTCGGTGTCGTGGTGCTCCCACCCGGCCTGGTTCTCCTCGGAGCCGTGATGGTGGTCGATCGTGAACAGCACCGTGCCGTTCGCGCGCGCCGCGCTCCCGAGGTAGACGCCCGACTTGCCGCAGTACGAGCCGATCTCGAGCAGGGGCCCGGCCCGGCCGCCGTCGAGCCCGGCTTCGTGCAACGCAAGCCCTTCGGCGTCGGGCATGAAGCCCTTCGCCGCGCGCGCGACCGCCAGCTCGGTGTCGGTGAGCATCCCGACTACAGAACCGGGGTCTCGCGGTACCGGCCGAACACGTCGGCGAGCGCGTCCATCGTCTCGCCGACGGTCGCGTACGCGCGGGCGCAGTCGAGCAAGGCCGGCATCGTGTTGACGACGGGGTCGGCCGCATCGGCTCGCAGCTGGGTCAGCGCTCGCTCGAGCGCGTCGGTGCTGCGGTCGGCCTTGACGGCCGCGAGGCGCTTGAGCTGTTGCTCCTCGCACTCGCGGCCGATCTCGAGGATGTCGGGCGGCGGCTCGTCGTTGCCTTCGAAGAAGTCGGTCACCCCGACCATCGTGTGCCGGCCGTCGTTGAGCTTGCGTTCGAGGTCGTAGGCGGCCTGGCCGATCTCACCCTGGTACCAACCCTGCTCGATCCCGACCAGCGCACCTTCCAGCATCGAACCGCCACCGAGCTCGTCGACGTGGGCGAAGAGCGCCTCGGCCTGCCGCTCCATCTCGTCGGTGAGCTCCTCCACGTACCAGGAGCCGCCGAGCGGATCGGCCACGTTCGTCACACGGGTCTCGTGCGCGATCACCTGCTGGGTCCGCAACGCGAGCCGCGCGGCTTTCTCGGTGGGGAGGGCGAGGGCCTCGTCGAACGAGTTGGTGTGCAGGCTCTGGGTGCCGCCGAGCACCCCCGCGAGCGCCTCGATCGCCGTGCGCACCAGGTTCACCTCGGGCTGCTGGGCCGTGAGCGACACACCCGCGGTCTGGGTGTGGAACCGCAGCTGCATCGAGCGGTCCTCGCGCGCGCCGTAGCGGTCGCGCATCCAGCGCGCCCAGATGCGGCGCGCGGCGCGGTACTTCGCGATCTCCTCGAAGAAGTCGACGTGCGCGTTGAAGAAGAACGACAGGCGCGGCGCGAACGCGTCGACGTCGAGTCCGGCGGCGATCGCGGCCTCGACGTACGCGAAGCCGTTGCCCACGGTGAACGCCAGCTCCTGCGCGGCGGTCGCCCCGGCCTCGCGGATGTGGTACCCGGAGATCGACACCGAGTGCCACCGCGGCATCTCGGCGGCGGTGAACCGGATCACGTCGCTCACGAGGCGCATGCTCGGGCGCGGCGGGAACACGAACTCCTTCTGGGCCTGGTACTCCTTGAGGATGTCGTTCTGGAGCGTGCCGCCGAGCCGGTCGCGTTCCACCCCCGCACCCTCGGCCGCAGCCACGTACATCGCCAGCAGGATCGGCGCGGGCGAGTTGATCGTCATCGACGTCGTGACCGAGGCGAGGTCGATGCCGCGGTACAAGTCCTCGACGTCGGCCAGGGTGTCGACCGAGACACCGCACTTCCCCACCTCGCCGAGCGCGAGCGGGTCGTCGGAGTCGCGACCCATCAGCGTCGGGAGGTCGAACGCGGTCGAGAGACCGTCCCCGCCGGCGGCGAGCAGCTCCTGGAACCGGCGATTCGTGTCGATCGGCGTGCCGAAGCCCGCGAACATCCGCATCGTCCAGAGCTTCGACCGGTACATGTCCGGGTAGGGGCCCCGCGTGTAGGGCCACTCGCCCGGCCGCTCGGCCTCCGGAGGCCCGTAGACCGGCTCCACCTCGAGCCCGGAATAGGTCGAGAAGTCGCGCTCGGGCATGGGCGCAGTCTCCCACACCCGCCCGCGGCCCGGAACGCCTCAGCCCAGGCCGAGCAGGGCGCTCACGCCGTGCCGGTGGCCGGCGGTGTACCCGCCGTCGACGGGCAGGGCGACGCCGGTCACGAACGACGCGTCGGCGCTGCACAGGAACAGGCACGCCGACGCGATCTCCGCGGCGCTGCCGAGCCGGCCGAGCTGATGCGCAGCGGTGATGTCGGCGAGGACCGCGCTCATCCCGTCCATGCCCATCACGTCGCGCAGCATCGGCGTGTCGATGAAGCCGGGACACACCGCGTTCACGCGGATCCCGGCGCGCCCGTAGTCGATCGCCATGTTCTTGGTGAGGATCACGACCCCGCCCTTCGCCGCGTTGTACGTGCTGCCCCCCTCGGTCCCCGCGAGGCCTTCGACGCTCGCGATGTTCACGATCGAGCCGCGCTCCCCCGCCACCGGCTCCTGGGCGAGCATCGCCGCGACCGCGTGCTTGCCGACGAGGAACGTGCCCTTGAGGTTGGTGTCGACGACCCGGTCCCACTCGTCCGCGGGTACGAGGTGAGCCGGACCGCCGCCCGCGACCCCGGCCGCGTGGACGACGGCGTCGAGCCGGCCGTGCTCGCGCACGACCGCCGCGACTGCCGCTTCGATCGCGGGCTCGTCGCGCACGTCGAGGTCGACATCGGCCCCTTCGAGATCCCATCCGACGACGCGAGCGCCCTCGGAACGGAACCGGTCGGCCGTCGCCGCGCCGATGCCCGACGCGGCGCCGGTCACCACTGCCACCTTGCCGTCCATGCGCCCCATCGGGCCCCCTCTGCGGGCGGGTAGAACGCGTTACCCTCCCGGCGGTCCGGGCCCCTCGTCAAGTCCCCGGGAGCGCGCCGTGTCGATGGACTTCGCCCTCTTCTACGAGATCCCGGTCCCGAAGCCGTGGGGTCCCGAGAGCGATCACGTCGCGTACCGGAACACGATCGAGCAGGCCGTGCACGGCGAGCAGAGCGGCTTCAGCTCGTTCTGGACGGTCGAGCACCACTTCCTCGACGAGTACTCGCACTGCTCGGCACCCGACGCGCTCTACGGCGCGGTCGCGGCCCGCACGACCACCATGCGCATCGGTCACGGTGTCCGTCTCCTCCCCTACCCCTACAACCATCCGGTGCGCGCGGCCGAGGCCGCGGCCGTCGTCGACCTCGTCTCGGACGGCCGGCTCGAGTTCGGCACCGGCCGCTCGTCGACGCGCGCGGAGCTCGAGGGGTTCGGCGCCGACCCGAACCTCACCCGCCCACAATGGGAGGAGGCGCTGCGCCTCGTCGTCCGTGCCTGGACCGAGGACACGTTCGAGGCCGACGGCCCCACCTGGAAGGTCCCGCCTCGCACGCTGCACCCCAAGCCGTTGCAGCAGCCCCACCCGCCGCTGTGGGTCGCGTCGACGAATCCCGACAGCCACGTGCTCGCGGGCGAGCTCGGCCTCGGCCTCCTCAGCTTCACCATCGGCGTGCCGCCCGAGGAGCTCGCCGAGCGACTGAAGCTGTTCCGCGACGGACAGACCCGCGCGCGGCCCATCGGCAAGTTCGTGAACCCGCGTGCGGCGACCTTCACGATGGTGCACTGTGCGGACACCGACGAGCAGGCCTTCGCCGAGGCCGCCGAGTCCTTCGAGTGGTACGTGCGGACTGCCTTGTGGCACATCGGCACGGTGGCGGAGTGGCAGGCCGGCAAGCCGCTGGGCACCTACGACTACGCGCAGGCACTCGTCGACCTCGACCTGTCCCTGCTCACGTTCGACTACCTGCAGGAGTCGGGCGCCTGCATCGTCGGCGGCCCCGAGCGCTGCCTCGAGATCGCCCGCCGCTACGACGCGGCCGACTGCGACCTGCTGCTCTGCCTGCTCAATCCGTACAAGATCCCGCACGCCGCCGTGATGCACTCGATCGAGCTCCTCGGCGAGCACGTGATCCCCGAGCTCGCCCGCTGAAGTGTGACGCCGTACGGGGCCCGCGAAACCGGGCATGGTGAGACGGTGCAGGGCAACGGAGGTACGCGGTCGGCGGTGACCGTCCCTGAAGGCGGCCGCGCCGCGACGGGACCGCATCGAATGAACCGGGGCACCTGGTTCCTCGTCGCGCTCGCGGTCGCGCCGCTCATCGCGTTGGCCCTCGTCGCCCTCCTGAAGGTGGGCCATGGGTACCTCGGCGTCTCCGACAACGGCATGAACGAGTTGCGCCTCCGCGACGTCGGCGAGCAGTGGCCGTTGATCGGGCCGTTCTCCCGTGACGGCTGGAGCCACCCGGGTCCGGCGCTCCTCTACGTGCTCGTCCTGCCGTTCCGGCTCACGGGGGGCCATTCCAACGGGCTGCTGGTCGGCGCGGTGCTGATCAACGCAGCCGCGATCGGCACGACGGTCGTCCTTGCACATCGCCGGGGCGGGACCGCGTTCGCGGTCCTGATCACGCTCGGACTGCTCGTCCTCCTCGGCACGCTCGGCGCCGAGTTCGTCTGGGACCCGTGGAATCCGTTCGTGACAGTCCTACCGTTCGGGGCCGCAGTGCTCGCTGCGTGGTGTGTGACGTGCGGAGACGCGTGGTGCCTCCCGGTCGTCACCGGCGTTGGCTCCTTCTGCGTCCAGACCCACGTGGGGTACGCACCGTTCGTCGCCGTGTTGCTCGCGATCTCGATCCTCGCGCTCTCGATGTCGGTCCGACGGCTGCCCGCCGCGGGGCCCAGCCTTCGCGGACCGGTCCTGGTCACGCTCGCCGTGCTCGTGGTGGTGTGGCTGCCACCGGTCGTGCAGCAGGTCACCGGCACGCCCGGCAACCTCGAGGCGATCGTGCACTACTTCCGCAGCGATCAGGCGACGCACAGCCTGCGCGAGGGGTACGACGTCGTCACCGCCCAGTTCGCATGGAATCCGGATTGGCTCGTGGGCGGTAGGCCCGTGAACGTCTTCAGCGGCGAGGTCGCGGGGCTGTTCACCGGGTCGTTCCCGATCTGGTGGATCGCGCTCGCCGTCGCGTGGGTCGTGGCCTTGCGCACCGGGCAACGCGCGGCGATGAATCTCGGCACGGTGCTCCTGATCACGATCGCGACCGCCGTCGTCGCGGTCGCTCGCACGATCGGGCCGCTCCTCGAGTACCGACTCCGCTCGATCTGGGTTCTCGGCATGTTCACGGCTGCGTTCGTCGCCTGGGTCGCATGGGACCGGATCACGCAGGATGCGCGGTTCCCGACACGCGTCGTCGCAGTGACGGCACTGGTCGCCGCGGTCGCGCTCAGCGCAGTTCGGATCGCGCGCGCGCCAGATGCCGCAACACCGAACGCCCAGCAGGGACGGATCGCGGCGACGTTGGCGTCCCAGCTCGTTCACCGACTTCCGCGCCGCCCCGGTGCCGTGGTCATCACGGTCAGGAACTTCGGCGCCGGACCATTGATCACCGGCCTGATGGTGGAGCTCGAGCGAAATCACATCCGGGTCGCACTTCGCGACAACCTCGACGACCGCCTTCGCTTCGGCGCGACGCGAATGCTCGGTCACCAGCCGGTCCGTTCCGAGATCCGGGTCGCTGTCGATCGGGAGATCGAGCGGATCGCGGCACGACCGTGCACCCGCGAGATCGCGTACTGGGGTCACGCCTCCCGCAGTGACCGTGCCCGCGCGCAGGCGGTGATCGCCCGCATCACCCGGAACCTCGCAGAGGGGCGCATCGAACCCCGGACGGCGTTGCACCGAGTCGCTGCGCATTCGCCGGATCTGGCCGCGGCCGCGGTGTTCCTCGTACCGGAGGGCCGGCTGAAGTGTGACGCGAGTCCTACAGGTAGAATCCCCTGATGGATCCTGCCCCTCAGCCCCCTGACCGCAACCTCGCCATGGACCTGGCCCGTGCGACCGAGGCGGCGGCCCTCGCCGCCGGACGGTGGTTCGGCCGGGGCGACAAGAACGGGGCGGACGGCGCCGCGGTCGACGCGATGCGGCTCGTGCTCAACAGCGTGCCCATGGAGGGCGTCGTCGTCATCGGGGAGGGCGAGAAGGACGAAGCCCCCATGCTGTTCAACGGCGAGGAGATCGGCGCCGGCGGTCCGGCGGTCGACATCGCGGTCGACCCGATCGACGGCACCACGCTCACGTCGCTGGGCCGCAACAACGCGATCTCGGTGATCGCCGTCGCCGAACGCGGCACCAGGTTCGACCCGGGACCGTGCGTCTACATGGACAAGATCGCGGTCGGCCCCGAGGCGGCCGGCGTCGTCGACCTCGACGCGCCGATCAAGGCGAACCTCGAAGCGGTCGCCAAG
>CAZXCB010000138.1:0-9143 GCA_964639075.1 uncultured Bifidobacteriaceae bacterium
ATCGGTAGCCCGGCACCGACCGCGGCCGCCATCGGCTGCTCCAACAAATAGGTCGACGCCGCGCCGGCGAGGCGCGCCGCCTCCAGCACGGCCCGCTGTTCGACGTGGGTGATCGCGGACGGCACACAGATCAGTACCCGCGCCCGGGACAGCCGCGACACGCCGGCCCGCTGGAACAGCAGGCGGATCATGCGCTGGGTGATCTCGTAGTCGGTGATCGCCCCGCCGCGGAGGGGCCGGACCGCGACGATGTAGCCCGGGGTGCGGCCGATCATCTGCCAGGCCTCGTGCCCCATCGCGAGGACGTCGTTGGATCGGCTGTTCAACGCGATCACGGTGGGTTCGTTGAGGATGATCCCCTGGCCGCGCGAGTAGACGAGCGTGTTCGCGGTGCCGAGGTCGATGGCGAGGTCCTTAGCCAGCGCGCCGACCTCGTGTCCGGCGCGGCTCGTCCGGGTCGAGCGCCCGGCGTCGTGCCGCGAAGTCGTCGATCCCGGCGTGGAGACCGCCCGGGCGCCGGTGCCGCACCATGACCACCGTGACCCCGATCACGATGAGCACCAGGGCGAGCGCGAGGAACTCCACGTCAGCCCCGCGTCTCGCTCGGGACCGGTCGGACGGCGTGCGCGCCGACACCCCAGTCGACACCGCCGGCCCAGTGCTCCTGCTTCCAGATCGGTACCGTCTCCTTCAAGGTGTCGATGCAGAACTCGGCGGCGTCGAACGCCACGCCGCGGTGCGGGCTCGACACGACGACCGCCACGGACACCTCGCTCACCGCGAGGTCGCCGGTGCGGTGCAGCAGCGCCACGCGACCGAGATCGGACCACCGCTCGTGGGCCGCGACCGCGATCTGCTCCATGACCCGGGTCGCCTCGGCCTCGTAGGCCTCGTAGGTGAGCCCGGTCACGTCGTCGCGCCCTTCCGCGTGGTCGCGCACGATCCCGAGGAAGACGACGACCGCGCCCGCGGACGGGATCGACGCCCAGGTCGCGGCCGCGTCGACGGGCACCGGCTCGGCACCGAGACCGACCCAGGTGGACCCGGACGGCGCGGGGGCTGTGGACACGGCGGTCATTGTAGGGAAGGTGACCGGGACCGCTCCGGGCCGGCGGGCCGCGGAGTCTTCCCGGAAGGCCGTCGGTACACTCCCCGAAATGCCGGGGTTCGACGCCGAGGACGACGACAACCGGCCTCCCCCGCACCCGCTGGACCGGCCGTGGATCCATCCGTCGGAGCTCGGCGCGGCGCGGGTCGCGACCCCGTCGAGCGCGCCGCGTCCCCGGCGCCGCCGGGAGCTCGCGATCGCCATCGGAGCAGGCGCCGCAGGCGCGATCGCCACCGTCGGGGTGCTCGCGGTCCTCGGTGCCTTCGACCGCGACGCCACCCCGGCGCGGGCCACGACGGCGCACCTGCCGGCCGCGGCCGCCGCCGCGATCGCGGCCCGGGTCGCCCCGGGGATCGCGGCCGTGAGCAGCGCGGCCGGCACCGCCGTCGAGCGCCGCGGCTCGGGCATCGTCGTCGGCGCTCACGCGGTCCTCACCACCACCGAGGCGGTGGCCACACCGGCCGGGACCAGCGTCGACGTGGTCGTGCCGGCGGGTCGCGCCCGGTCCGCCGTCGTCCGGGCCGTCGACGGGATGGCCGGCCTCGTGCTGCTCGACGTGCCGGGGGCGAGTCTCACGCCGGCGCGCCTGCGAGCCCCGTCCACCCTCCGCGCCGGCGACTGGGTGGTGGCCGTCGGCCGGACTCCGATGAACGGTCCGTGGGTCACGAGCGGCGTCATCACCGCGACCGGCGGCTGGACCACCGACGCGGACGGCACCCGGCACGCCGGGCTCATCAGCGCGAGCACCGCGCTCGCCGAGGAAGCCCGTGGCGGCGCGCTCGTCGACGGGCAGGGCCGGATCGTGGGCATCCTGGCCGCGACCGCGACGAACCGGGCCGCGGCCATGCCGGCCGACGTCGCGCACGACGTCGCCCGCCAGCTCGCCGCCCGCGGGTGGGCCTCGCACGGCGCGCTCGGGATCCGCGCGACCGACAGCGCGACCGGACCCGTCGTCGTCGACGTGTCGGCCGGCTCGGGCGCGGCAGCGGCGGACGTGCGGGCCGACGACCGGATCGTCGCCCTCGACGGGGACCCGACGCGTGACACGGCCACGCTCGTCGCCGGCCTGCGGCGGCGCGCGGCCGGAACCCACGTCGATCTCACCGTGCGCCGTGACGGCCGCACCCTCCACCTGCGGGCGCGCCTCGACGACGCCGCCGACGGGACCACGACCCCTGGCGCGGGCATGAGCCCGGCTTCGCTGACCGCCGGCGCGGCCGGGAGCTGAACGGGGAGCACCCGCGACCCGGTGGGGCGCGCCCCGGCGGCGGGTGCGAGACTGGGGGGAATGGACGCTCCCGAGCTCGACGCCGATCTCCTGAACGCGGTCCAGTGGTCGTTCCCCCTGACCGCGACCCCCTACGCCGACCTCGCCGAACGGCTCGGGCGCACCGAGGCCAACGTCATCGCCGCGCTGACGGCCGCGAAGGACGCGGGCGTGCTCCGCCAGCTGTCGGCGATCTTCGACACCCGCGCGCTCGGCTACTCGTCCGCACTCGTGGCGGCGAAGGTCGATCCCGACCGGGTCGACGAGGCCGCCGAGGTGATCAACCGGCATCCGGGCGTGAGCCACAACTACAAGCGCAACCACGAGTACAACCTCTGGTACACGCTCGCGGTCCCGCCCGGCGAGGACTTCGACGCCCACCTCGACGTGCTGCACCGTGAGTCGGGCGCCATCGTGACGCGCAAGCTCCCGACGATCACGCTCTACAAGATCGGCGTGAAGCTCGACATGACCGGCGCGACCGCGGCCGACGCGAAGGCGGAGGTGCTCGCCCACGAAAAGCCGGAGCGTCGACCGGACATGCAGGCGCCGGTGCTGACCGACCTCGAGGTCCGCGCGATCCAGCTCGCCCAGGAGGACCTCCCGCTCGTGCCGCACCCGTTCGCGGTGCAGGCCGAGCAGCTCGGCATCGCCGAAGCCGAGCTCGTCGCGCTGCTCCAGGGCTTCATCGACCGCAAGCTGATGCGGCGCTTCGCCGCGGTCATGAACCACCGCACCGCGGGGTTCAAGGCGAACGCGATGGGCGTGTGGGCGGTGCCCGAGGACCGGCTCGCCGAGATCGGTCCGCAGATGGCCGGCTTCGCCGCGGTGTCGCACTGCTACCGCCGACCGACCTACGAGGACTGGCCCTACACCGTGTTCACCATGGTGCACGGGCGCACGGCCCGCGACTGCGAAGCGACGATCGACGCGATCGCAGCCGAGACCGGCATCGACGAGTACACGCTGCTCTGGTCGGTGAAGGAGTACAAGAAGGTCCGGCTCCGCTACTACACGCCCGACTGGGCGGACTGGAACGCCACGCACCTCGCGCCCGCCGCCGGCTGAACGACTCGGCGAGCGCGTCAGCGAGAGGGACGTGTGATCCGGCGCGCGACGAGCGCGGCGGCGACGCCCACCGCGGCGGCGCCCGCTGCCGCGCCGGCGACCTTCATGCTCGGCAAGGCATCGTCCGAGAGCGCGTCGTGGGTCTCGAGGAGCGTCTCCTCGTTGGAGTGCGCAGCGGACCAGCCGAGCGCCTCCAGCCGGTCGGTCGCGATCACCCATGGCGAGACCAGATACGGCAACGCCGTCGGCGGGATGTCGCCGAGGCCTGCCTGCCAGCTGCGCGTGAGCACCCGCCGCAGGACGTCGAGCGGCACGGCCGGCAGCGCGCCGCGGGCCAGGAGTCCCCGCACGTCGTCCGCACCGAGCCAGCCCGGCGCGGCGACGTCGAACACGCCCGGATGGTCACCCGTCATGGTGACGACGAGCGCGCGCACGAGATCGTCGACGTGCACGACCTGCACCGGCGCTCCTTCGCCCCGCACGCGGGGCCTCCGCCACCCGGCGAGCAGGCGGGCGAAGAGGTGCTGCGCGCCGGCCCCGAGCACCGGTGCCGCACGCAGCACGGTCACGACGGAGTCGGCGTGGTCGCGCTGCCACTCGTGGATCAGGCGCTCGACCTCGGCCGCGTGCACCCCCGGGCCGAAGCCCGGGTTCGGTCGCAGCGGTGCGTCCTCCGTGAGGGGGACCGGGTTGGTGGCCCAGGCACCGTAGGCCGCCGCGGTCGAGACGCGCACGATCCGGCGGACCCCGACGGCAGCGGCGGCGTCGAGGACGCGGCGGGTGCCGTCGATGTTCACGCGCGCCATCAGCGCGTCATCGACGATCGGGTCCGTGACCGCGGCGAGGTGGACAACCGTGTCGACCCCGCGCAACAGGGCTTCGAGGTCGCGCCCGGCGACGTCGACGAGGTGGTGCTCGTAGCCGGCGACCGTCCGCGACGGTTCGCGCATGTCGAGCCCGACGATCCGGGACACGCCCGCGGCGTCCAACGCGGGAACGAGACGGCTGCCGATGAACCCGGCCGCGCCCGTGACGGCGACGGCGTTGGCGACGGACGAGTTCGGCATGGGGGTCCCTAGACTGGCCGCGTGGCCGACGATCCTCAAGCCGGGGACGAATCCGAATCCGGGAACCCCTTCGGCAACCTCGGGCTCCCGTTCGACCTCTCGGGCGTCGACCTCAACGAGGCGATGCGGATCCTGCAGTCCCCGGGTCCGCTGAACTGGGAGATCGCCCGCCAGACCGCCGATCAGGTCGCGCTCGAGTCCCCGGACGCGGGCTCGGCCGACGAGACGATCACCGACGCGACCCGCGCCGAGCTGCTCGAGCTCGCTCGGGCCGCGGCCGGGCCGGTCGCCGCGGAGACGGGCCTCGACGGCGTGCTCGCCCTGGACGTCGACGTCGTCGACCGCCGCACCTGGGCCCGCCGACACCTCGACGGCCTCCGCCCGGTCCTCGAGACGCTCGCCACCACGATGCAGGACTCCCTGGCCGCCGACCTCGACCGCGCCGACGACGAGGACGTCGCCGAGATGACGTCGGGGATGCTCGGCATGCCGATGGGCGCGGCGGGCATGCGCGGGCTGATGGGGATGCTCGGTCCCCTGCTGCTCGGGGCGCAGGCCGGATCGATGATCGGCTACCTCGCCCAGTACGCGCTGGGCGCCTACGACCTCCCGCTCCCCTCGGTCGACGCTCCCTCGGTCACGTTCGTCGCGCCGAACATCGACCGCTTCGCGTCCGACTGGGAGCTCGAGCGGCGTGACGTGCGCATGGCGGTCGCGATCACCGAGACCGTGCGTGCCGGCCAGCGGACCCAGCCCTGGGTGCGCGACCGACTCGTGCAGATCGCACGCGACTACGTCGCCGCGTTCGCGATCGACCCGCACGCATTCGACCTCGCGTTCGGCGATGTCGACCCGACGGATGCGGAGACCATGGCGCAGTTGGCCCAGCGGCCCGACGTGCTCATGGGCGCACTGCGCAACGACGCCCAGCGGGGGATCCTCGAACGGAACCAGCAGTTCACGATGGTCGTCGAGGGCTACGCCGACCTCGTCACGGAGCGCATCGGCGGTCGCCTGCTTCCCGACGCGGCTCGCATCCACGAGGCGTTGCGCCGCCACCATGTGGAGCGCGGCGAGGCAGGTCGGTTCGTCGAAGGGATGCTCGGCGTCGAGCTCGACCGCGGCCACTACGAGCGCGGCCACGCGTTCTGCGCGGGCGTCGAGGAGCGCGCCGGCGTCGAGGGTCTCAATCGCCTCTGGGAGTCGCCGGAGCGGCTCCCGACACCCAACGAGCTGGACGCACCAGGACTCTGGCTCGCCCGCATCGAGCTCGACACCTGACGCGATTCCGTTCGTGCGCCACAAACCCGCGAATAGCGCGGGTTTCTGGCGCCGGAATGGCAGGACTCAGAACCAGGAGGCGGCGTAGGGATCGCGCTCGGCCGCGAACATCCGGTCCGCGAGCGCGAGCTTCGCCGGGTCGACCGCCCGGACGCGCCCGGCGCGGGCGAGCACGCTCGGGCGGATCCCTCCGAGTGAGATCGCGCCGAGCGCCGCGGCATCGAGGGTCAGGTCGGCAGCCGCGGCCGTCCGCACGCAGGTCGCGCCCGCCGGACCGCCGTCGAGCGCGAGCGTCCCCGCCGTCGTCGGTGCCGCCAGGAACGGATCGACGACTGCGAGCGTGAGGGCACCCTCGACGCCGTAGCTCCGCGACGCGAGCAGCGTGGCGGTGTCGAGTGGTCGGAGCCACAGGAAGTCGCGTACGGCCGTCGTGCGCACGTGGCGCTCGTCGGTCAGGAGCCACGGCAGGGTGTCGTCGAGCGGACGGTTCCATGCCCGCACCGCGATCGTCTGGTCGACGTTCGCGAGGTACTGCCACAGCGCGAGCTCCGCTTCGGGCGAGATCGCCAACAGGTCGCGCACCGCCACGGCCTTCTCCGTGTAGCCCTCGCGCCACTGGCCCTCGATCGCATACATCGCGTGCCCGGCCGGTTCGCCGTCGAGCTCGAGGACGACATCGAAGCGGCGCTTCGGATCGATCCACTCCTCCGACGCCCATTCGTCGAACCACCACGGCGTCGGGCGCGCGACCACCCCCGGACGCGAGGTCCGCACGCGCTCGAAGAGCGAGATCGCGATCTCCCGCGCGACATCGGGTTCGACGATGCGGAACCGCGCCCCGTCCGGCATCGGATCGCGGAACACCGCTCCGGCTCGGTCGAACGCGAACGTTGCGATGCGCGTCGCGACCCCGTAGCCGAAGCGCGGGTAGATGCCGCCCTCGGACGCGGTCAGGATCGAGACGACCTCGCCGTGCGCGTGGCTGTCGTCGATGAGGTGACGCATGACGCGCGTGAGCAGACCACGCCGCCGGTGGGTCGCGCGGGTCGAGATCCAGCTGACGCCGCCCGCAGGCACCACGGCACCGCCCGGGAGTGTCAGCTCCTGGGAGAAGTTGCGTCCGGTCGCGACGATCTCCCCGTCGACGAACGCGGCCACGGTGCGGTCGAGCTCGCTGCGCGAGAAGCCTTCCGCGTGGCCCACCTCCCACCGCTCGCCGAAGCCGTAGGCATCGGCGAGCACGTAGGCCGGCAGCTCGTCCTCACCGATCGACCTGAGCTCGACGTCCACGATCAGCCAGTCTGGTCCTCCGGCGGCGGAGGCTCCGGCAGTTTTCGACGGCGCAGCACCCGGCGGCGGCGATGTGGTGGCGCGGCACCATCGACCGGCGCGCCCCACTCGTGGCGCGCGCGGAGACCCGCGACGTAGCTGAGCCCCGTGAAGAACAACACCAGCGCGAGCAGGAAGAAGCCCCACCGCCGGTTCAGAACGTCGAGCAGCAGGACCGGGATGAGTGCGCCGGCGACCCACGCGAGCTGGAAGCGCGTCTCGAAGCGGGCGAAGGCCCGGCCGCGCAGGTGCTCGGGTCCGTCACGATGCACGATGCTGTCGAACGCGATCCGCGCCGCCGCGGCACCCGCCGCCACGATGAATCCGATCTCGACCGCGCCCACCGTGCCGCCGTCGCGCGCGGCGAGCAACGAGACGAGCGCGGAGACGAGCAGCGCGCCCGCGAGGATCGACTCCTCGCGCAGCGCTCGGCGCAGACGCGGCGTCGCGATGACACCGATGAATCCACCGGCCGCGCTCGCGACCAGTACCACGCCGAACACGATCGGATCCTCGCCCTGGGCCTTCAGGAGGAACGCGAGCAGGAACGTGAGGAACCCGACGCAGCCCCGCATGATCGCCATGGCCGAGCCGGCGTACCGGATGCTCGGGATCGCGAGCTCGGCACGCTCCTCGACCGTCTCCTCCGCGTTGACGCGACCAGCGGCGGGAATCCGGAGTGCGAGCACCCCCGCGAAGACGAAGACCAACGCGGCGAGGAGCAGCGACCCTCGCGCGTCGAAGACCGCGACGATCCCGGCCGCCGGGATCCCGCCGACCACTGCGGCCACCACCGCGATCAGCGACAGCCGCGAGTTGGCCTCGACGAGCTCCGAGTCGCTCCGCACCACCGCGGGCACGAGCGAGGCCTTGGCCACCGCATGTCCCTTCGAGAGCACGAGCAACAGGAAGGCGAGTGGGAACAGGAGCACCGAGTCGAGCTGCGGGATCATCAGGACACACACGACCGCGCGGCCGAAGCACCCGATCGCGAGCAACGTCCGGCGACCGGCCTTGCTGCGGTCGAGGGCCGGTCCGATCACCGGCGCGACCACGGCGAACGGCGCCAGCGTGAGCACGAGGTACAGCAACACCTGCGTCCGCGACTGTCCGATGCTCTGCGAGAAGAAGATGGACCCGGCGAGCGAGACGGTGACCGCCGCGTCGCCGACCGAGGCTGCAGCGTGCGTGACGGCAAGTCGGCCGAACGGATTCAGTTGGTAGGTCCGAGGATCTCGCGTCTCCATCGCCTCGGCGAGGCTAATGGTCACCTCCCCGCCTTCCCCGTTGTTCACCCGTTCGACGTCTCTCGGCCATCTGGTCGCGGGAGTGCGTCCACACAGCTCGCGTACCGTGTCCTCATCGACCCCGGTCCTTCCGACGGGGTCGGTCGGTTCCGGAGCCTCCCCGCCTGGAGCCGGCCCCCCGATCCACTCCTTCCCCGGGTGGATCGCGCCCCGACGGGGTCGAGCCCGGTGGTCGGTACGATGCGCCTCGTGGAACTCCACCCGCGACTCCTGAACCGGGAGCTCTCCTGGCTGGACTTCAACGCCCGGGTGCTCGAGCTCGCGGCCGACCTCGACCGACCCGTGCTCGAGCGCGCGAAGTTCCTCGCGATCTTCGCGACCAACCTCGACGAGTTCGTCCAGGTCCGCGTGTCGGGGCTCCAGGAGCAGGTCGGAGCCGGCCTCCGGGGCACCTCCGAGGACGGTCTGCGACCCGGCGAGCAGCTCGATGCGGTCCGCGCCCGCATCCGGTCGCTCGTCGCCCGCCAGACCGAGCTGTTCACCCGGGTGGTCGTCCCGGAGCTCGAGGCGCACGGGATCGTCCTGTCCGACTGGGAGGACCTCGACGACGACGACCGCAAGTACCTCATCGACGTCTTCCAGGCGCAGGTGTTCCCGGTCCTCACCCCGCTCGCCGTCGATCCCGCGCACCCGTTCCCGTACATCTCGAACCTGTCGCTCAACCTCGCCGTCCAGGTGCAGGACACGACGACCGGCGAGGAGCGCTTTGCGCGTGT
>CAZXCB010000139.1:0-5001 GCA_964639075.1 uncultured Bifidobacteriaceae bacterium
CTTGATGTTGCCGCCGCGCGCCTCGAGCACGCCGCGGGCCGAGCTGGTCCCGGTCGCCCAACCGCCGGAGATGAGCACGATGAGCGACGTCGCGAGCACGACGCCGATCACCAGCGCGGCGGGGCGCTGGATGCGGAGCGGATCCTCGGTCGACTCCCGCCGGTCGACGCCGAGCAGCATGATCACGAACAGGAACAGCACCACGATCGCGCCGGCGTAGACGATCACCTGCACCGCCGCGAGCAGCTGCGCGTCCTGCACGATGAAGAGCGCCGCGATCGCGACGAGCACCGTCACGAGCGCCAGCGCGGAGTGCACCGGGTTCGCGGCGAGCACCACGCCGAGCGCGGCCACCAGCGCGATGCCGGCGAACAGCACGAAGAGGAAGAGCTCCATCAATCCCGCTCTCGCGCCTGCGGCGCAGGCCGCTCGGGCCCCGCCGTATCGCCGGGCGTGACCGCCGAGCGGCGCTTCGGGCGATCGCGGGCCAGGTTCTCGGGGTCGAGCGCCTCGCTTTGGTCATCCGGCTCCCGTGCCTGCGGCGCGGCCGCACGCGGGGGGCGCTGGCCGTCCTCGGGGACGCGTTCGCCGAAACCGAGCTCGCCGCTCCACGCGACGCGACCTTCGTAGTCGACGTCACCGCTCGGCGCGGTGGCACGCATCCACGCGCTCGTGTGGTCGTCCTCGCCGCCGAGCCAGAGCTCCCACGGCTGGCGCCGGGCGCGCCCGTCGTCGCCGACGAGCAGCTCCGCCTTGGTGTAGATCGCGTCGTCGCGGTTCGTGAACGAGAACTCGAAGAGCTTGGTCTCGGT
The DNA here is from genome assembly GCA_964639075.1 of uncultured Bifidobacteriaceae bacterium. Taxonomy (GTDB): domain Bacteria; phylum Actinomycetota; class Acidimicrobiia; order IMCC26256; family JAENVU01; genus JAENVU01. The sequence continues at coordinate 813 of CAZXCB010000139.1, forward strand.
GATCGCCTCGGTCGGACACGCCTCGACGCACAGATCGCAGTGGATGCAGCGCAGGTAATTGATCTCGTAGACGAACCCGTAGCGCTCCCCCGGCGACACCGGTGCGTCCGGCGGGTTGTCGGCGCCACGGACGTAGATGCACCGCGCGGGGCAGACCCCGGCGCACAGCTCGCAGCCGATGCACTTCTCCATGCCGTCCTCGTACCGGTTGAGGACGTGCCGGCCGTGGAACCGCTCCGGCTTCGGGCGCTTCTCGTCCGGGTACTGGGTCGTGACCCGCGGCCGGAACATCTGCCGGAACGTGACGCCGAACCCCTTCGCCAACCCCATCACGCCACTCCCGCTCTTGCGACTGCGTCGCAGGCCGCCGTATCGCCGGCCGTGACCGGCGGGCGGCGCTTCGGGGCCCCGGTTCGCTTCGCGGGCTGCAAGCCTCGTGTGCTGAGGGCGCTCACCTTCAGACCACCTCGCTCACGGGCTCGTCGCGGCGGGGCATGCACAGGCGGAGCAGACCGAGGACGAGGATCGCGCCCCCGAACGCGGCCGGGATCGCGACCCAGCGGTTCCAGCCCTGGTCGCGCGCCACGATGACGACCCCGGTGACCATGACCGCGAGGAACGCGAGTTCGATGAGCCACTTCCATCCGAGGTCCATGAGCTGGTCGTAGCGCATCCGGGGCAGCGACGCCCGCAGCCACACCGTGCCGAACAGCAGCACCATGAGCTTCGCCGTGAACCAGAACACCGGCATGATCCAGACGTTGACGGTGCCGTCGGCCGGGAGGAAGCCGAGCGCCGGACCCGCCGGCCCGCCGAGGAACAGGGTCACCGCGATCGCCGACATCGTGATCACGTTCATGAACTCGGCCAGGAAGAAGATCGCGAACCGGATCCCGGAGTATTCGGTGTGGAACCCGCCGACGAGCTCCTGCTCCGCCTCGACGAGGTCGAACGGCGGGTGGTTCGTCTCCGCGACCGCGGCGATCAGGAAGATCACGAACGAGATGATCGCGACGCTCCAGTACCAGTCGGTCAGGAACGAGTGCCAGCTCGTCCATGCCTGTGCGTTGGCGATCCCGCGCGTGCTGAGCGTGCCCGCGTGGAGCAGCACCGCGACGATCGACAGACCGAATGCCGCCTCGTAGGACAGCAGCTGGGCGGACGCCCGCACCGAGCCGAGCAGCGGGTACTTCGAGCCGCTCGACCAGCCGGCGAGCATCACGCCGTAGAGACCGATGCCCGACATCATGAGCAGGAACAGCACGCCGATGGGCGGGTCGGCGAGCTGGAGGTAGGTCTGGTGCCCGGCGATGGACACCTCGCCGCCGATCGGGATGATCGAGAACGCGAGGAACGCCGGCAGGACCGAGAGGTACGGCGCGAGACGGAAGACCGCGCGGTCCGCGCTGTCGGGGATCGTCTGCTCCTTGAAGAACAGCTTGATGCCGTCGGCGAGGGTCTGGAGGATGCCCCACGGCCCGGCCTTCGCGGGACCGATCCGGTTCTGCATGTCCGCGATGACCTTGCGCATGAACCAGATGTAGAACATCACCAGGATCAGCAGGATCGCGAAGACGACGATCGTCTTCACGATGACGATCAGCACGACCTCGAGGTCGATCGGGCCCGACAGCAGCGGGTCGGCGCCGAGGCTCATCTCAAGGACTCCACGCGCAGGTCGGTGACCGTGGTGCCCGCGTCGACGAGCGCTCCCGCGGGGTGATCCGGGAGGTTCCAGGCCAACGCGGCGAGCCCGGGCGCGACGCCGTCGTCGGCGACGATCGGAAGCTCCAGCTGGCCACTCGCCGAGGTGACACGCACGGTGTCGCCGTCGGCGACGCCGATGCGATCCCGTTCGGAGTGGTGGACCCGCAGCACCGCCGCGCGCACGAGCGGCGCGAACGCGGGGGTTGCCGCGACCAGCTCTCCACCGTCGTACAGGACCCGGCCGCTCACGAGGCGCAGAGCGTAGGCGTCGCGCCCGGGCCGGCTCCCGACCGGGACGTCGGCACTCCAGGCGTGCAGTGCCGGGATCTCCGGGCCGGGATCCGCGGGGGCCGCACCGGAATCGGTCCCGCCGTCCGGAGCCGCCTCGGCATCGGCATCGGCATCGGCATCGGCGTCGGCGTCGGCGACGGTCGCGGTGTCTGCATCGAGGTCCCGGCCGGGCGCGATCGGCTCCCACGACGCCGCGGTCAGCGGGATCGAGAGCGGTCCGAGCACGAGCTCGTCACCGTGCTCCGCGATCGGGAGGACGACGCCATCGCGGGCGCGGCGCAGGAGCGCGCTGTCGACACCGGCGAAGGCCGGCGCGACGCGACCGATCTCGTCCTGGACCTCCTCGGCGGTCGCGAGATCGAAGTCCTCGCGCAGCCGCAGGGCCAGCTCCGTCGCGATCCGCCAGTCGGGCATGGCGGTCCCGTCGGGACTCACCTTCCGGGCGACGCGCTGCACCCGGCCCTCGAGGTTCGTGACGCTGCCGTCCTGCTCGCCCCAGGTGGTCACCGGCAGGAACACGTCGGCGCGCTTCGAGCTCTCGGTGAGGAACGTGTCGAGTGCGATCACGGACTTCGCGCCGGTGAGCGCGCGGTCGGCGAGCGCCCGGTCCGGGAAGTCGGCGTGCGGGTCGGCCCCGAGCAGCACCAGCGCCTCGAGCCGGTTCTCGGCGGCGGCGGCGAGCATGCCCGCGGCGTCCAGGCCCGGCTCGGCCGGCACGGTGCCCCACGCGTCCTCGAACCAGTCGCGACCCGCCTCGAGGGTGACGCGACCCGGCAGGAAGCCGGGCGCGAGGCCGAGGTCGAGCGCGCCGCGCACGTTGCCCCGCGGCAGCGCGACGAGAAAGCGGCTGCCGGGGATCCGCGCGAGCGCCGAGAGGGCCGCGACGGTCGCGTCGGTGCCCTCGGCGAGGTTCCCCCGGCCGGCGACCACCACGAGATCGCCGGCGCGTCCGGCGAGCGCGGCCACCGCGGCGGCGCACTCGGGTTCGCCGGCGGCGGCGCCGCCGAGCGCGGCGACGAGCGCGGCGACGCGCTCGCCCTGCTCACCCGGGGTGGTGCGCAGCGACGCCGCGGCGTAGGGGGCGAGACCGGTCGCGGCGGGCGTAACCTCGATGACGGGCACACCGAGCTCGACCGCGGCGCGGCGGGCTCGCAGGTAGAGGACGGGGAGCTCCTCCTTGACGTCGACGCCGAGCACCACGATCCCGCGGGCGGTGTCGAGGTCGGCGATCGTCGCGTGCGGCAGGCCGAGCGCGACCTCGGCCGGCAGCCCGTCCGCGAGCTGGGCGTCCACGTTGTCCGTGCGCAGCACGCCCTTGGCGAAGCGCGCCCAGACGTACGCGTCCTCGTTCGTCCCGCGTGCCCCGCCGAGCACCCCGATGCTCGACGCGCCGTGGTCGGCGAGCGCGGCGCGCAATGCGTCGGCCGCGGCGTCGAGCGCCTCGGGCCACGTGCACTCGACCAGCTCACCGTCGCGGCGGATCATCGGGTGCACGACTCGCGCCTCGCTGTGCACCGCGTCGTAGCCGTAGCGACCGCGGTCGCAGAGCCAGCCGTGGTTCACCGGCTCGCTGTCGACCCCGAGGAGCCGCACGAGCCGGTTCGAGCTCGACTCGATCGCGCCCCGGCACTGCACCGAGCAGAACGTGCAGCTCGTCTCGACGGCGGCGAGGTCCCACGGCCGGGCCTTGAAGCGATACGGCTTCGAGGTGAGCGCGCCGACCGGGCAGATCTGCACGGTGTTGCCGGAGAAGTAGGACGCGAACGGCTCGTCGGGGAACGTCGCGATCTCGGTGTGGCCACCGCGCTCGCTGAAGGTGATGAGCTGGTCGCCCGCGATCTCGTCGGCGAATCGGGTGCAGCGCGCGCACTGGATGCACCGCTCGCGGTCGAGCAGGACGAGGTCCGAGAGCGCGATCGGCTTCTCCCAGTGCCGCTTCTCCTCGGCGAAGCGCGACTCACCCGGGCCGAACGCGAGCGTCGTGTCCTGCAACGGGCACTCGCCGCCGCGGTCGCAGACCGGGCAGTCGAGCGGGTGGTTCACGAGCAGCAGCTCGAGCACTCCGTCCTGGGCGCCGGTCACCGCGTCCGAGGCGGTGCTCACGACCATGCCGTCGGCGACGGGCGTCGTGCAGGCCGGGGGGAGGCCGCGCACGCCCTCGATCTCCACGAGACACATGCGACACATGCCG
>CAZXCB010000139.1:5011-9130 GCA_964639075.1 uncultured Bifidobacteriaceae bacterium
CCCCACCGGCTTCATCCGCTCGTGCCAGCAGAAGCGCGGGATGTAGGTGCCGTGCTCCTGGGCGGCCTTGATGAGCAGCTCGCCCTTCGGGACCTCGACCGGCTTCCCGTCGATCGTGATGTTCACCATCTCGGTCACGACGGGCCCACCGGGATCGTGCGGGGACCGTCGGCGCACATCGCCTCGACCTCGGCCCGGAAGTACTTGTGCAGGCTCGCGACGCTCGAGACCACCGACGGGCCGAGCGGGCAGATGGTCGTCTGGGTGAACGGGGCGTTCAGCACCCCGGGCGAGATCGAGTTGCCCACGCTGAACAGGAGGTCGAGATCCCCCGGCCGGCCCTGGCCGTGGGAGATCCGGTACAGGACCTTCTCGATCCAGCCGGTGCCCTCACGGCACGGGGTGCACTTCCCGCAGCTCTCGTGCGCGAAGAACTTCGCGAGCCGCCAGGCGATCAGCGCGGGGTTCGTGGTGTCGTCGTAGACCATCACGGCCCCCGACCCGAGCATCACCCCGAAGGTCTGCTGCACGAAGTCCATGTCGAGCGGTGCGTCGAGGTGCTCGTCCGAGCCGGTGAGCCACTGGCTCGAGGCGCCCCCCGGGATCAGGAACTTGACCGGCCGGTCGTCCCGCATCCCACCACCGAGCTCGGGGGAGTAGATGAGATCGCGGAACGTGATGCCGAGCTCGACCTCGTAGTTTCCGGGACGCTGCACGTGACCGGAGAGGGAGAAGAGGCGGGTGCCCGTCGACTTGTTCACGCCGTACTCCGCGTAGCGCGCCCCACCCATCGCGATGATGTGGGGCAGCGTCGACAGCGTCTCGACGTTGTTGACGACCGTCGGCTTGGCGTAGAGGCCGGCGATGGCGGGGAACGGCGGCTTGATGCGGGGCATGCCGCGCTCGCCCTCGAGGCTCTCGATGAGCGCGCTCTCCTCGCCGCAGATGTAGGCACCCGCGCCGCGGTGCACGACGACCTCGAGGTCGAACCCCGAGCCCTGGATGTTCTCGCCGAGGAACCCGTTCGCCCGGGCGTCGCGGATCGCGTCGCTGAGCCGCTCGTAGCCGAGCGCGAACTCACCGCGCAGGTACACGAACGCGAGATGGCACCCGACCGCGTAGGCCGCGATCGTGATCCCCTCGATGAGCTGGTGCGGGTCGAGCTCGATGAGCATCCGGTCCTTGAACGTGGACGGCTCACCCTCGTCGCCGTTGACGACGAGGTACCGGGGGAACGAGTCGGGCGCGAGGAACGACCACTTCGTCGCGGCGGGGAACCCCGCGCCGCCGCGCCCGCGCAGCCCCGACGCGGCGACCTGCTCCGCGCCGATCGACTCCGGCGCCATCGTCAGCGCCTGCTTCAGCGACTCGTAGGCACCCGACGCGAGCGCGCCGTCGATCGTCCACGAGTCCGCGGGCCGGTCCCGCAAGCGCGCGGTGAGCAGCCGCGTCTCCGTCGCGCTCACCTTCGCCCCCCCGAGACGCGCCGTGCGGTGAGCACGCCCGTCTTGTAGTCGTCCACGATCGCGGCGGCGACGTCGGGGGCGAGGTGCTCGTGGAACTCGTAGTTCACCTGCATCGACGGCGCGTTGCCGCACGCCGCGAGGCATTCGACCTCCTCCACGTGCACGTCGGGGTCGTCCGCGTACCGCTCCTCGAGGTGCTCCAGGATCTCGGGACCACCGAGCACGAGGCACGTCACGTTCGTGCAGACGCTCACGACGTACTTGCCGCACGGCGTGCGCTTGAACATCGTGTAGAAGCTGCACGTCCCGTTGACCTCGGCGGGCGTGACGCCGACCAGGTCCGCGATCTCCCGCATCGCCTCGGGACTCAGCCAGCCGTCCTGGTCCTGCGCGAGGTGCGCGAGCGGCAGGATCGCGGACTTCGGTCGCGGGTACTGCGCGACGATCTCGTGCGCGCGAGCGAGGTTCTCGGCGGTGTAGCTCACCGCTTCCGCTCCTGGTCCTGCGGGCTGGGCCACTCGGGCCACGTTCCGTCGGCGTTGCGACCGCGAGTCTGAGGGCGTCCCGCTCCACTCACCGGTCGACCTCGCCCATGATGGGATCGACCGACGAGACGATCGCGACGCCGTCGGCGACCATGCGGTTCTCGATCATCGGCTGCATCGACTGCAGGTTGTAGAAGGACGGGCCGCGGACGTGCAGCCGCACGGGCATGCTCGTGCCGTCGCTCACCAGGTAGCAGCCGATCTCGCCACGCGGCGACTCGACCGCGACGTACGTCTCGCCCGCGGGGACGTGGAAGCCCTCGGTGAAGAGCTTGAAGTGGTGGATCAGCGCCTCCATCGACTCGTCGATGCGCGCCCGCGGCGGCGGCGTCACCTTCTTGTCCTGGACCCGGTAGTCGCCGGGCGGCATCATCTCCACGCACTGGCGCACGATCTTGATCGACTCGGCGATCTCGTAGAGCCGGATGCGGTACCGGTCGAAGCAGTCGCCGTTCTCGGTGTAGATGACGTCGAAGTCGACTTGGTCGTACGCCAGGTACGGCTGGGTCTTGCGCAGGTCCCACGCGAAGCCCGTGGAGCGCAGGATCGGACCCGATGCGCCGAGCGCGAGCGCCTGCTCGGTCGTGATGGTGCCGACGCCGACCATCCGCTCGAGCCAGATCGGGTTCCCACTCAGCAGCTCGTCGTACTCGGCGATGCCGCGCTCCACGACCTCGCACAGCTCGAGGCACGCGAGCTGCCAGCCGTCGGGCAGGTCGGCCGCGATCCCGCCCGGCCGCACGAAGTTGTGGTTCATGCGCAGCCCGGTGATCGTCTCGAGGACGCGCAGCGTCTCTTCGCGCTCGCGCCAGCCGTAGAGCATCATCGACACCGCGCCGATGTCCATGCCGTTCGTGGCCTGGAACAGGAGGTGCGACGCCATCCGGCTCAGCTCCGAGAGCAGCATCCGGGCCCACACGGCTCGCTCGGGGACCTCGACGTCGAGGAGGCGCTCGACCGCCATCGAGAACACGAGCTCGTTCGCGATCGGCGACGCGTAGTCCATGCGAGTGACGTTGGTGCAGCCCTGCACGTAGGTCAGTTGCTCCGCGGTCTTCTCCATGCCGGTGTGCAGGTACCCGACGACCGGCTTGGCGCGCACGACCGTCTCACCGTCGAGTTCCAACATGATGCGCAGCACGCCGTGGGTCGACGGGTGCTGCGGACCCATGTTGATGATCATCGTCTGGCTCTCGCCCTCGACCTCGGGCCACGGCCCGCCGGTCACGACGATCTCGGACTCCTGGTGGAGGAGCTGGCGACCTTCGTCGGTCTGGCGCTCGAGCCGCTCCTGCTCCATCTGCGCGGGCGTCTCGGTCACCGGCCCCGCGGCCGTCTCAGTCGCGTCCGTCTCAACCGCGTCCGTCTCAGCTGCGTCGTCGGCCGCGGCCGCGTCTTCGGGTCCCACGTCGATCGTGCTCATCGGGGCCCCGGATCGCCCTTGAATGTGACCGGGACGCGCGCGGGCGTGTCGTCTTTGCGCAACGGATGCCCGACCCACTCGTCGGGCATGAGAATGCGAGTCAACTCGGGGTGGCCGGCGAAGTCGATCCCGTACAGATCGAACACCTCGCGCTCGCCGAAGTTCATCCCGGGATACACCGGGGTGATGCTCGCGATCGTCGGATCGTCGACCGGCACCTGGGTGACGAGGCGGATGCGACGGTTCCGGGCGTGCGAGAGGAGGTTGGCGACGACCTCGAACCGCTCGGGCTCGACGCCCGCGATCGCGATGCGGTCCGCATCGCCGAGGTGGTCGACCGCGGTGATGTCCATACAGGAAGTGAACGACTCCTGGTCGCGCAGCAGCGTCACCGCGGCGAGCCAGTCGGACCGGTCGACGTAGACGACCGCCTGACCGTGCGAGTCGTCGAAGACCGCAGTGGCGAACGCCTCGCACAGGGCCGCCGCAACCTCGTCACTCGGGACGACGGGCTAGTGCCCTTCTTCACGAGCGTCCTCGGTCTCGACCACCGCGTCCTCCGCCATGGCCTCAGACGCTCGCCGTCTTGGTGGTGGGGAGATCGACCGGAACACCGTCCTGCTGGGCGATCTCGATGCCGGCGCCGCCGGTGGGCGACGCGGTCCGCCGCGCCAGCAACTCGCCG
>CAZXCB010000140.1:0-9080 GCA_964639075.1 uncultured Bifidobacteriaceae bacterium
TGGTTGAGGACGTCGGGACGGGCGTCGAAGACCGCGCCGAGGGCCGCGGCATCGCCCTTGCAGTCCGGGATCAGGACCTCGATCGTCGTGGCCGGGTTCCGGTCGCGCACGGCGTGGATCGTGGCGGCGAAGACGGCCGCCCCGCCGTCGGCGACGTCGTCGCGCGCCACGCTCGTGACCACCGCGTGCGCCAGCCCGAGGGTGGCGACGGCATCGGCGACCCGTGCGGGCTCGTCGGCATCGATGGGGAACGGCTTGCGGGTGTCGACGAGACAGAAGCCGCACGCCCGGGTGCACCGGTCGCCGAGGATCATGAAGGTCGCGGTGCGTTGCGACCAGCACTCGTAGATGTTCGGGCAACCCGCCTCCTCGCAGACGGTGTGCAGCCGCTCGTCGGCGACCAGCTGCTTCAGGCGCCGGTACTCCGGACCGAGATCAGCGCGCACCCGCATCCACTCGGGGCGTCGGCCCTCGACCCCGACCTCGACCGCGGGCCGCACCGACGCGACGGCGGCGGTCTCGACGGTGAGGATCCGGCTGCTCGCCGCCCAGGCCCGCGTGACCGCGGCGACGACGTCGGCCATCGCGGGCGCCGCGCCGAGCTGTTCCACCACCGACGTCACCCCGGCGTCGGTGATCCCGCACGGGACGATGTGGTCGAACATGCCGAGATCGCAGTCCACGTTGAGCGCGAAGCCGTGCATGGTGCGCCCACGGGCGACGCGCACGCCGATCGCCGCGATCTTGTCGTTGCCGATCCAGACGCCGCTGCGCCCCTCGACCCGCGTCCCCTCGATCCCGAGCTCGGCGAGCGCGGCGATGAGCACCGCCTCGATCCGGCGCACGTGCGCGACGACATCGCGCGTCCCGGCCGGGGTCGCTGCGAGCTCGACGATCGGATACCCGACGAGCTGGCCCGGGCCGTGGTAGGTGACGTCGCCGCCACGGTCGGTCCACACCAGCTCGGCACCGACGGACTCGGGCGCGGCCAGCACGTGCTCGGCGTCGGCACGCTTGCCCATCGTGTAGGTGGGTGGGTGCTCCAGCAGCAGCAGGTAGTCGTCGTCCGAGCGCGCGTGGACGGCGCGCTGGATCGCCAGCGCCTCCTCGTACGGGACGCGCCCCAACCAGCGGACCCGGAGCGGGGTCATCCGGTGATCATCCCCGAGCCGGAGCCGTATCGCCTGCTCTGACGAGCGGACGGCGCTTCGAGCGGAGGCGAGCCGCGGCGGAGCGTCCCGGAGAGCAGGTGACCATCGAGACCGAGCGGAGCCGCCGAGATGTCGTCATCACGCGAGCTCGGCGTCCCAGTCGCGGTCCTCGATGACGGCGGCGACCGCGTGCAGGAAGGATGCCGCGTACGCGCCGTCGAACGCCCGGTGATCCCACGTGAGCGTGAGCATGCCGACGGCGTGGATCGCGATCGCGTCGTCGCCGTCCGGACCTTCGACCACGACCGGCCGCTTGCGGATGCCGTCGGTGGCGATGATCGCGACCTGCGGCTGGTTGATGATCGGCACCGTGAACGTGGTGCCGAACGGTCCCATGTTCGTGATCGTGAACGTCCCGCCGATGATCTCGTCGGGCCCGAGCTGCTTCAGGCGGGCGCGCGACGCGAGGTCGTTCACCTCGCGTGCGACGGTCCGCAGGCGCTTCGTGTCGGCCGACCGCACCACCGGCGCGATGAGACCGGCGAAGTCGAGGTCGACCGCGATCCCCAGGTTGACGTCGTGGTGCACGACGAGCGTGTCACCGTCGACGCTCGCGTTCACCGCCGGGTACGAGTGCACGGCGTCGCAGAAGGCGCGGACGATGAACGGGAGGTAGGTGAGCCCGAAGCCCTCCTCGGCGCGGAACCTCGCACCATGACGCCTCCGCACGGACTCGACCCGTTCGAAGTCGACCTCGATCGCGGTCGCGACGTGCGCGCTCGTGGACTTCGAGCGCACCATGTGCTCGGCGGTGCGGCGCCGGATGTTGTCGAACGGGATGCGCTCGTCGCCGGTTACCACGCGCGGTCCGGCCGCCGCGGGTGCGGCCGCCGCGGGTCCGGTCGCTGTCGGTGGGCCGGGGACGCGGACCGAGGGAGCCGGCGCGCCCGGTCCCGCGGCCTCGACGTCGCGGCGGGTGATCCGACCGCCGTCGCCGGTCCCGGTGATGGTGGCGGGGTCGAGCCCGCGTTCGTTGATGAGCCGACGGACGAGCGGTGAGGTGACGACCGACGGTGCCGGCGCGGCAGGTGGGGGCGCCACGGGCGCCGGTGCGGGCGGTGCAGGCGGTGCAGGTGCAGGCGGTGCAGGTGGTGCAGGTGCCGCGGTCGCGACCGGGGCAGGGGTCGCGACCGGGGCAGGGGCGGCCGGCGCGGGTGGTGCGGCGGCGGCGCCCGCATCGCCGAGCACCGCGAGCCGGGCTCCGACCCCGACGGTGTCGCCCTCGGGGACGACGATCTCGGTCAGCACACCGGCCGCCGGCGAGGGAACCTCGGAGTCGACCTTGTCGGTCGACACCTCGAACAGTGGCTCGTCGAGCGCTACCGAGTCGCCGACCTGCTTGAGCCACTTGGTGATCGTGCCCTCGGTGACCGTCTCACCGAGTTGGGGCATCGTGACGTCCACGCGGCGTCCTTCCTGAGTCAGCCGTGCAGCGAGCGGCCGGTCAGCGCGAGCGCCGACTCGCCGAACAGCTCGCCGAGCGTCGGGTGGGGGTGGATCAGCGCGCCGAGGTCGGCGGCGGTGGCCTCCCAGTTGACCGCCAGGTAGCCCTCGCCGATCAGCTCCGTGGCCCACGGTCCGGCGATGTGCACGCCGAGGATCGGACCGTCGCGCTCGGCGACGATCTTCACCATGCCGTCGGGCTCGCCGATGATCAGCGCCCGACTGTTGCCGGCGAACCGGTGGACCGAGGTCACGATGTCGTGACCGCGCTCGTTGGCCTCCTGCTCGGTGAGGCCGCTGAACGCGACCTCCGGGTGGCAGTAGATGCCCCAGGGAACGCGGTCGTAGTCGATCGGGAGCACGTCCTCGCCGAGGATCGTCCGGATCGCGACGATCGCCTCCGCGAAGCCCACGTGCGCCAACGCGGGGGTCGCGACGAGGTCCCCGACGGCGTACACACCGGGCACGGCGGTCCGGAGGTGGTCGTCGACGACGACGAAGCCCCGCGCGTCGATCTCGACGCCCGAGCCCTCGAGCCCGATGCCCTCGGAGCGCGGCCGCCGTCCGACGCTGACGATGACGACGTCGACCTCGAGGTCACCCGACTCGTCGCCGCGCTGCGCGTGCACCGTCAGCGCGCTCCCGCGCTCGACGCCGGTGATCGTGATCCCGGTCTCGACGGTGATGTTGCGCTTCTTGAACGAGCGCGCGACGACCTGGGCGACCTGTGCGTCGACGCCCGGAAGGATGCTCGGCATCGCTTCGAGCACGGTGACCTCGCTGCCGACGTCGGCGAGGTACGACGCGAACTCGCAGCCGATGGCGCCGCCACCGATGATCGCCGTGCGCCCGGGGACCTGCTCGAGGTCGAGGACGTGGTCCGACGAGAGGATGCGCTCGCCGTCGAAGTCGAAGCCGGGAATCGAGCGCGTCGCCGAGCCGGTCGCGAGGACCAGCGCGTCGCCGGTGAGCTCCGACCCGTCCGACACGCGCACGTGGTGGGCGGCGGCGTCGACGACGGTGCCGGTCCCGGGCACGACGGTGACCTTGCGTCCCTTCAGCAGACCCTCGAGTCCCTTGGTCAGCCGGTCGACCACCTGGTGCTTTCGGGCAAGGCTCGTCGCGAGGTCGACCGTCGGCTGCCCGGCGTCGACGCCGAACTCCTTCGCGCTGCGGACCGTGCGCAGCACCTCCGCGGTCTGCAGCAGCTCCTTGGCCGGGATGCACCCGCGGTGCAGGCACGTTCCCCCGACGCGGGCCTCCTCCACCAGTGCGATGCTCAGACACGCGGCGGCGCCGTCGAGCGCGGCGACGTAGCCGCCGGGGCCGCCGCCGAGGACGACGACATCGAAGTGCTCAGCCACGGTGCACCTCCGGGCGGGTCGTGGTGGTCGGCCGGCCATTCTCCCCCATGGACGCGCTCACCGGGCCAGGAAGATCTGGACGGCGCCGGCGGCGACGATCGCCGCCGCGGTGAGTGCCGCGAGGATCAGGAGCGTCCGGGTCTTCACGCCCCCATCATCGCGGCCACCCGGGCCGCTGCCCGCCTCGGGTGGGCCTGCCGGCGGGACCTCCGAGCGCGACCGGCACGGAACCCACCGGGCCCGCAGGTACACTCGTGCGGCTTTCGGGCAGTCCGTGACGGACGCCTCCTCCTGTCCACACACCGGGGTCTCCACGCGTGAAGGACCGCGCCAACCAGATCATCGACAAGGCCCGGGACGCGGTCCCCGAAGGGACCTTCGCCGTCGGTGGCGGCATCATCGTCACGGCCGCGACGGCCTACATCTTCCTGATCGTCGCGAACGCGGCCCTGACCGACACGGAGTACTCGGCGTTCAGCGCCTTCTGGGCCTTCATCTTCGTCGCCGGACCGGGTCTCTTCCTCCCGCTCGAGCAGGAGGTCGGCCGCGCCCTCGCCCACCGCAACGCCCAGGGGATCGGCGGCGGCCCGCTGGTCACCCGCGCCGGACGGCTCGGCGCCATGCTCACGATCCTCATGGTCGCGATCGTCCTGGCGACCGCGCCCCTCTACGTCGAGGGGCAGTTCCACGGCGACTGGCTGCTGGTCGCGAGCCTCGCGGTCGGCCTCGTCGGCTTCGCGGTGATGCACCTCACGCGTGGCGTGCTCTCCGGCAACGGCCGGTTCATGCCGTACGGCCTCATGCTCGGCATCGACGGCGTCGCCAAGCTGGTCGGCGCGCTGGTGCTGTTCGCGGTCGGAGTGGAGAACGCGGGCGCGTACGGCATGTGCATGGCGCTCTCGCCGTTCATCGCGACCGCGATCGCGGTCCGCGGGCAGAAGGGGCTCATGCGCCCGGGCCCGCCGGCGCCGTACTCGGAGCTGTCCACCACGCTCGGCTGGCTGCTCGCCGGCTCGGTCCTGATGCAGGCGCTCGGCTACTCGGCCCTCGTCGGCATGAACGTGCTCAAGACGCCGGAGGACGCGGCAATCGTCGCGGGCCTGACCTCCGCCTTCTTCATCGCCCGCATCCCGCCGCTGCTGTTCCAGGCCGTCCAGGGGACGCTCCTGCCCAAGCTCGCCGGGCTCGCCGGGGCGGGCCGTCACGACGACTTCCGCACCGGGCTCAAACAGCTGCTCGTCCTCGTCGTCGGGATTGCCGTGGTCGGCACGGTGGCCGCGTTCGCGATCGGCGTGCCGATCGGCCAGAAGCTCTTCCCGCCCTTCGACGTCTCCGCGAAGGACCTCGGTCTGCTCGCGGCGGGCAGCGGCATGTTCATCATCGCCCTGACCGTCGCCCAGGCGCTGATCGCGCTGCACGGGCACCGCATGGCCGCGATCTCGTGGGGCCTCGGCGTCATCGCCTTCGTCGCGGTGGCGGCGGTGATCCCGGACCTCGATCTGCGCGTCGAGATGGGCTTCCTCGTCGGTGCGGCCGTGAGCACGCTCGCCATGGGCTGGGCGCTCCTCGTGCGCATGCACCGTGGCGTCGACGAGGGCATCGACTCGCTCATCAGCCAGATCGAGCACGAACCGCTCGAGCTCTGAACGCGGCGCGGGCGGGCCGGGAGCCGACCACGGCGGCCGGTAGCATTTCGGGGATCGGCGCCTTGCGGATCGCGATCGACGGCACTCCTCTGCTCGGCCACCGTACCGGCGTCGGCGAGGCGACGGCCGGACTCCTGTCGGCGCTGGCCCGCCGGCCGGACGCGGAGCTCCACGCGTACGCGCTCACGTGGCGGGGCCGCAGCGAGCTCGCCGCCGTCGTGCCCGAGGGCGTCCGGGCCGCGACCCGCCCGATCCCGGCGACGGTCGTGCGCGAGGCGTGGGAGCGCGGCCTGAGTCGGCCCCGGGCCGAAGACTGGACCGGTCCCGTCGACGTCGTGCACGCGACCAACTACGTCGCGCCGCCGGCCCTGGCCCCCGTCGTCGTGTCGGTGTACGACGTGACGTTCCTGCGGTTCCCCGAGCTGTGCACCCGTGACACCCTCCGATACCCGGTGCTGCTCGAACGGGCACTCGAACGCGGTGCCACGATCCACACGCTCAGCGAGTTCGTCGCGGCCGAGATCCGGGAGCTGTTCTCGGCACCCGCCGACCGTGTCGTCGCGATCCACTCCGGCATCCCGACCCTCGCCATCGGCGACCCGGCACGCGGCGCGCGGTGCGCCGGCGGCGACCGCTACGTCCTCGCGCTCGGCACGATCGAGCCGCGCAAGAACCTCACCACGCTCGTGCGCGCGTTCGACATCGTCGCCCGCGCCGACCCCGACCTCCGACTCGTGCTCGCCGGACCGGCCGGCTGGGACTCGGCGCGCGTCCAGTCCGCGATCGACGCCATCGCGGCGCGAGACCGGGTCGTCCAGACCGGCTTCGTCGCCGACGCCGACCGTGCCGGCCTGCTCGCGGGCGCCGCCGTGTTCGCCTATCCGTCGATCTACGAGGGGTTCGGCTTCCCACCGCTCGAGGCGATGCAGGCCGGCGTGCCCGTCGTCGCGGGCCACGCCGGTGCCCTCCCGGAGGTGCTGGGCGACGCGGCCCGGTTCGTCGAGCCCCTCGACGTCGACGCGCTCGCGGCCGCCGTCGCCGAGCTCGCCGACCCTGGCGCGCCCGCCCGCGCGACCCTGGTCGCGCGCGGCGCCGAGCGCGTGGACCGCTTCGACTGGGACGCCAACGCGGCGGCGATGATGGACCTGTACCGGAGCCTCGTTTGAGGGTCGGCCTGCACATCGGTCAGCTGCTCCAGCCCGTCCCCGGTGGGATCGGCCGGTACGTCGTGCACCTCGCCCGCAACCTGCCCGACGCGGGCGTCGAGGTCGTCGCGTTCGGGAGCGGCCGACCGACGCCGCGGGTGGAGGGTCTCATCGGCGAGTCCGTCGATCTGGGCTGGCCCCGGGGTCCCGCGCGCTACGAGCTCTGGCACCGCTTCCGGCGGCCGCGCGTCGCGCTCGGCGTCGACGTGTACCACGCGCCGAGCCTCGCGATCCCGGCCGTCCGTGACGCGCCGCTCGTGGTCACGGTGCACGACATCGCGTTCCTGCGCGAGCCCGAGTCCTTCACGCGGCGTGGGGTCGCGTTCCACACGCGCGGGCTCGAGATCGCGCACAAGGAGGCGGCGGCGATCGTGACGGCCTCGCGGTTCGCACGCGACGAGCTCGTCGACGTCGGGTTCGAGCGCGACCGCATCCACCTGGCGCCGCACGGCGTCGAGATCCGGGCCCCGGAATCCGAAGAGCGCATGGACGCCCGCATCCGCGCGCTCGGGCTCGGACCACGGTTCATCGTCGTCGTGGGCACCGTCGAGCCGCGCAAGGGCCTCGACACCCTCGGGCTCGCGATGCAGGAGGCACGCCGTCGTGAGCCCGACCTCGAGCTGGCCATCGTCGGCCCCGACGGCTGGCTGTCCGTCGCCGGCCTCGATGGCCCGGGCGTCCAACGGCTGGGCACGGTCGACGAGCGCACGCTCGACGCGCTGTACCGGCGCGCCGTCCTGTGCGCGGTGCCGTCGCGGTACGAGGGCTTCGGTCTCCCCGCGCTCGAAGCGATGGCCAGGGGCTGCCCGGTCGTCGCGAGCAATGCGACCAGCCTGCCCGAGGTCGTGGGATCCGCCGGCACCCTCGTCCCGGTCGGTGACGTCGAGGCCTGGGCCCGTGCGCTGGTGGAGGTCGCGCGCGAACCCGAGCTGCGAGCCGTGATGTCGGCCCGCGGCCGTTCTCGGGCCACGACGTTCACGTGGCGCGGCTCGGCTCACGCGCATGCCGCGGCCTACGCCGCCGCGACGGTGGCCCCGTAAGCTGGCCCGGTGCGGCTGCTGCTCGACGTCTCGGCCGTCCCGACGCGCCCGGTCGGCGCCGGCGTCTACACCGTCGAGCTGACCCGCGAGCTCGCCCGCCGCGAGGTGCTGGACCTGCACCTCGTCACCCGCACCGACGACCGCGAGCGTTGGGAGGCCCTCGCCCCGGCGGCCACCGTGCATGCCGAGGTTCCGGGCGCCCGACCGGCGCGGCTGCTGTGGGAGCAGACGCGCGCGCCCCGGCTCGCGACCGCCGTCGGTGCCGACCTCTGGCACGGACCGCACTACACACTGCCCCTCCGCCTCGACGTGCCGGCGGTCGTCACCGTGCACGACCTCACGTTCTTCGAGCACCCGGAGTGGCACGAGCGCAAGAAGGTGGCGTACTTCCGCCGGATGATCCGCTCCGCGACGGCGCGTGCCGCCGCGATCGTCGCGGTGAGCGTGCACACGCGTGACCGGCTCGCCGCAGTCCTCGCTCCGGAGGCACCGGTGACGGTCGCCCAACACGGCGTCGACCACGCACGTTTCACGCCCGCGGCCGACGACGACCTCGCCCGCCTCGCCGCGGTCGGGATCCGCCCGCCCTACCTGGCGTTCGCCGCGACGCTCGAGCCCCGCAAGGACGTGCCGTCCCTCATCCGTGCGTTCGCCCGCGTCGCGCCCGAGCACCCCGAGCTCCGGCTCGTCATCGCGGGCCGCGACGGCTGGGGCGCGAAGGCGGTCCGAGACGCGGCGGCGAACAGCGGCTGCACGACCCACATCGCGCGGGTCGGCTGGATGGACGACGCGGTGCTCCCGGCGTTCTTCCGCCAGGCCGAGCTCGTCGCGTACCCCTCGCTCGAGGAGGGCTTCGGGCTCCCCGCGCTCGAGGCATTGGCCTGCGGTGCCGCGTTGGTGACGACCACGGGCTCCGCCATGGAGGAGGTCGCGGCCGGCGCGGCCCGCCTGGTCCGGCCGCGCGACGTCGAGGGCCTCGCGACCGCGATCGCGACGATTCTCGACGACCCGGCCGTCCGCGACGAGCTGCGCGCCCGCGGCCCGGCCCGCGCCGCGGAATTCACATGGTCGGCGTCGGTCGACCAACATCTCGCCGCATACGCCGCGGCCCTGGGGGGATCATGAGCGACGCCCCACGACGCGCGGCCCTGACATGCTCCGGGCGGAGCGT
>CAZXCB010000141.1:0-7734 GCA_964639075.1 uncultured Bifidobacteriaceae bacterium
CCGTCTTCCAGCCCGGGTTGCCCCACTGCCGACGGGACGCGCTCATCTTCGATTCGGGGACGCAGCGCTGCGACCGCTGCGGGGATGACCTCGCGGTCATCTGCCCGATGTGCGGCCTGGGGCGCTCCGCGCTCATCGATACCTGCACCGACTGCGGCCTCGTCCTCAAGGTCAAGCCGCGCGCGGTGGTCGTCCACTCCACCCCCGGACCCAAGCCCGGTGGCGCGGCCGTCGCCTGACGGCCCGACGCAACCGGACCGGTTCCTCGAGCGTCCGCTGAGGCGATGACGATGGCCGAACTCTCCTCGCTCTTCTTCTCCATCGGGGTGATCCTCGTCGCGCTTGGCTTCGCGGCGCACGTGGGCCACGCGGTGATGCTGGCGAACGGGCGGCGCGCCCTTCCGGCGGTGAACGTCGCGACCGGTCTTGCGCGCCAGCCCGCCTATGCCGGCGTCGTCACCGGCTCGTTCGTCACGGCCCAGGAGCGCGCGACCGCCAACGGCCCCGTCCTGGCGGCGTCGCCCAGCCCGCTGTCGCGCGCCGCCACGTGGCTGACCTATGCGGCGATCGTGGCGCTGGGCGCTTCGTTGCTGCTCCGCGGCATCGTGGTGGGACGTGGTCCGTGGGGGAACATGTACGAGTTCACGGTCGCGTTCTCGTTCTCGATGCTGGCCGGGTACGCCGTGCTCGCGCGGCGGTACGCCATCCGGGCGATCGGGTTCATCCCGACCGGCGTGGCGCTCATGCTGCTGCTCTATGCCTCGAGCCTCCCCTCCGAGATCTCGCCGCTGGTCCCCGCCCTCCAGAACGCGCCGCTGCTGACGATCCACGTGGGGATGGCGGTCATCTCGTACGGCATCTTCGCGACGTCGTTCGCGGCGGGCGTGGCCTATCTCGTCCAGGGGCCTAAGGACCGGTTCGCCTGGCTGCCGTCGCACAAGGTGCTCGACGAGGTCGCCTATCGCGCGGTGATCATCGGCTTCCCGATCTTCGCGACGATGATCATCCTGGGATCCTGGTGGGCATCGATCGCCTGGTCGCGCTACTGGGGCTGGGATCCCAAGGAGACCGCGGCGCTCGTCACGTGGCTGATCTACGCGGTCTACCTCCACGCGCGCAACCAGCGCTCGTGGGCGGGCCGTCCCGCGGCGCTCCTGCTGGTCGTCGGGTTCGGGATGGTCCTCGTGACCTATTCGGGATCGCTCTGGTTCAGCGGCCTCCACGCCTACAGCGGACTCTGACGCGATGACCCGGCGGGCGGGCTTCGGTGGGGCGCTCGCCATCGTCGCCGCCCTGCTCGTGGCGGGGTGCGAGCTGCTGTACGGCCTGGCGCCGTACGACCCGACCCTCGATCCCGAGGACTACGCCTTCCCCTCCCCGATCGCCGTGTACCCGTCGGGTCGCGCGACGGTCGCCATCGATGGCGACACCGCGCTCGTCCTCGAACGGATGACCGCACCGGGTCGCCTCGACGAGACGCTCGGGAGCGACGTCGTCCTGACCAACGGCGATGGCTGGTATGTCCGCGTCTCGGGCGCGATGCCAGCGGGCACGATCTACAGCTCGTCCGGCTACGTCACCATCGATCGGGTGTTCGACGGGAACCACTGGACCACGGCCGATCCGTCACGCTGCATCGTCACGCTCGATCAGATCGACGCGACCGGGCTCCGCGGTTCCGCGTCGTGCAAGGGTTTGCGCTGGTCCGACACCCTCGGCCCGATCTCGACGTCGTTCGAACCCGCCTACGTCGAGGGGCAGGCGCCCTTCGATGCCGAGATCACCTTCGAGGCGACGACAGGCCCGAACGCCAGCTAGGGATCTCGGGGGCGTGGCCGCCGCCGCCCCCGATCGCCGGGTGATCGAACGGACCGCCGAACCGACCGGCGTCACCCCCGGGAACCGTCTCCCCGGTCGTCCCGGTCACCGGGTGATCACGGCGACCGCCAGCGACGCGTCGCGTGACCGCCGGCGCGCATTCGTGGCGGTTCCCCGGTCCGTTGGATCGTGGGGTGACACGCCGACCCATCGACCGACCCGGGAGCGCCGGTCGCTTCCTAGGGCATCCGGTCGATGCGCCCTCCCCCGCCTTAGGCCGAGCGTGCCTTCCAGTCGGCGCCTGCCGACACGACGGAGGCACCACCCGATGGCATCGATCGACGACGAGGTCCTGACCCGTCTGCACCAGGACCACCGGGTCCGCCTCGAGCGGATCATCACGAACCGACTGCGCGATCCCGAGGCGGCGGCCGACGTCGTCTCGGAGGCGTTCATCCGGCTCCAGGCCAAGCTCGCGGACGGCTGGGCACCGGATGACGCGGCCGCCTGGCTGACCCGGGTGGCCCTCAACCTCGCCGCGAGCGAAGGACGGCATCGCCAGGTCGTGAGCCGCACCGCGCCGCGCCTCGTCCAGCCGTGGCGGGCCGAACCCCTCGAGGACGAAGTGATCGGGCGCGATGCGCTCGCCCAGGTGGCCAGGGCGCTCGCGGGACTCTCTCGGCAGGACCAGCGGCTCGTCATGGCGGCAGCCGGCGGCGCCACGGGCGCGATGCTGGGGGCCAGCCATGGCTGCTCGGCCGGCGATGCTCGCGTTCGACTGCACCGGGCGCGCCGGCGATTGCGCGAGGCCGTGGCCGCCGCGGTCTGATGTCGGCGGTCCGATGGATCACCGCCGCGCCCCCGCAGTCCGTGTTCGGAGCCCGGCGACGGGCGACTATCATCCGCGGGATGCGAGTCGCGGACCCCGGGTTGATCGGACGCGACGAGCCGCTGGCGCGCCTCCGCGCAGCGGCGGAGGACGCTGCCCGGGGCCTGCCGCGCGCGGTGCTCGTGACCGGCGAGGCGGGCATCGGCAAGACCCGACTCATCGATGCGTTCGTCGGTGAGCTCCGCGCTGCCGGCTGGCAGGCCGGCACGGGGCACGCGGTCCGGCTCGAAGGCGGCTCACCGCCGTACCTGCCGTTCGTCCAGGTGCTGCAGGACCTCGTGGATGGCATGGAGCCGGCTCGGCTGCGGGTCACGCTCGGGCCGGCTCGGGACGAACTCTCGGCGCTGCTCCCCGGCCGGGCCCCGGCGAGGTGTGCGGCAAGGGGTGCGGCCTCGGCGCCCGGCGGTGGGCGGGCGGACCCGCTGCGCCAGGCACGGCTCTTCGAGGCACTGCTCGACGTCGGCGAGCGGATCGCGGCCGATGCGCCGGTGGTGATCACCATCGAGGACATCCAGTGGGCCGACCCAGCCAGCGCCGACCTGTTGCGCTTCCTCGTGGACCGGGCACGGGTCGGGCGGATCCTGCTGCTGGTCACTGCCCGCACCGACGAGGTCGATGCAGCGGGCCGGGTGCGTCGGCTGCTGACCGACCTCGCTCGCCGAGCCGGCACGACCTGGCTGGACCTCGGACCGCTGGATCGGCCGGCGATCGCGGCGGTCGTGCGCGCCCGGACGGGTGCGCCACCCACCGGCAGCCTCGTCGACGACATCGCGCGGCGGAGCGGCGGGAACCCGTTGCTCGCGGAAGGCCTCGCGGCGGCGCACATGGACCGGGCGGACCTTCCCACCGGCCTGCGCGAGGCCATGCGCGTTCGGCTCGACGGACTCCCTGCGGAGACGGCAACCGTCGTCCGGGCGGCGTCGCTGATGCCCGTGGAGATCGATGAGGCGCGCCTTGCGGCCGCGCTGGGGATCCCGCCAGACGCCGTGTCCGCTGCCGTCCGCGCGGCGATCGATGCCCGGATCCTCGCGCTCCGCGAATCGGGTCGCGGCACGGAGATCGCCTTCCGCAACGAGGTCCTGCGCCAGGTCGTGCACGACACGCTGCTGCCCGCCGAGCGCCGGGGGCTGCATCGCTCGATCGCGGGCGCCGGGTCCGATGACCCGGGCATCGCGGCCCTTACCCCGGCCGAGGCGGCCCACCACTGGGTCGCGGCCGGTGACCGCCCGATGGCGTTCGCGGCCGCGCGCGAGGCCCATTCCGTCGCGGTCCGCGTCGCCGCCTTCGACGAGGCCACGCACTGGGGTCGCGTGGCGCTGGACCTGTGGCCGACCGACGCCGACCCGTCCGACCATGTGGAGCTCCTGCGCTCGGCGGCCGAGGCGGCCACGCTGACCGGCGACGCGGGGTCGGCCGTCGCGTGGCTGCGCCAAGCGGTCGCGATCGCTGGGGCTGCGCCCGACCCGTCGCTCGCCTTCGAACTCCGCGGCCGACTGCGCCTGGCGCTGTTCGCGGCCGGTGAGGTGGACGCGGCGACCGCCGACGCCCAGGCCGCGCTCGATGCCCTGCCCGCCGAACCGCCGAGCGTGGCCCGAGCCGAGGCCCTGGCCCACCTCGCCGCGCTGTCCCTCGCGCGTCGCGACTGGGAACGTGCCCGAACGCTGGGTGAGGCGGCGGCCACGGCCGCCGACGCCGTCGGGTCGCGCGCTCGTGTCGCGCTCGCGATGGGCGTCGTCGGACTCGCGCTGGTGGAGCTCGGTGACGAGGAACGCGGCCTCGCGAACGTTCGGCGGGCGTGGGAAGCGGCCGCCCAGGAAGGCGCCCATGCCCACGACCTGGCCGACCGTCGGTTCATCGGGCTGCTCGCGCGACTCGGTCGGTTCGGGGATGTCGTGGACGTCGTCCGACGCGAGCGCGCCGTCGCGGCGGCCCACGGCCTGGCGCGCACCCTGGGCCGGACCCTGGATGCGGACGAGGCGGAGGCACTGGTCCAGCTGGGCCGCTGGACGGAGGCGACATCGATCCTCGACGCGACCCTCGCCGAGGACCCCGACGGCGACGACGCCGATCGATCGCGCGTCGCGGACGCGCGCCTCCGACTCCGACGCGACGGCCCGGCGACCGCCGAGGCGGCGGTCGCAACCACGGTCGCGGCGAGTGGTGCCGGGATCGCGGCCGACGCCGGCCCGGTAGGCCCGCGGACCGCCGTCCGCCGGAGCTGGCTCGGGGCCACCGAGGTGGCGGCGGAAGCGGCGATCCTCGCCGGCGATCCCGCTCGCGCCCTGGAGATCCTGGCCGCGGCCCTCGCCGCCGCGGCGGCCGTCGCCCTGGCGCCCGGTGCGCGCCGGGCCCCGATGGACCGAGCGTGGAACCGGGACTCGCGCTCGAACCGGCCGGTGTCCTTGCGCTCTGGGCCGTCGCCGACCGCGGGTCGGCCGGCCCCGGTGCGACCGCGGGTGAGGTGCTCGAACGGCTCGACGCCCTCATCCCACATCCCGTCGGCCCGTTCGGGCGCTATCTCGCGGCGGAACGGGCGCGCGCTACGGGCTCCGCGGCCTCCGACGAGCTCGCCGCGTGGGCGATCATCGCGCACCTCGGCAAGTTCGGGTTCGCCGCGCGCTTCGAGCTCGAGCTCAAGAAGCCCGTGCGCATCGGCAAGGAGCTCGAGGGCCGCGCGCGCATCGCCAAGGACGCGCGCCGCATCGTCGACGTCGAGCTCCGCCTCGTCCAGGACGGCGCCGACGCGGCCACCGGCAAGGCCCGCTTCGTCGTCCTCGACAAGACCGGCGCCGAGAAGATGCTCGGCGGCCCCTTGCCCGCGGCCTGGTCCCGCTTCGCCCGCTGAGGGTCAATCCAGGTCGAGGCTGCTGCTCCGCGGGCTCAGCGCGCACCTGCGAGCCGGTGGAGGCGCACGAAGCGCGCGCGCACGCGCTCCACCTCACGCGCGTCGGTGGTCTCCCAGCCGAGGGCGATCGCCGTCCGCATCATCACCACGGTCTGCTCGACGCGCTCCGCGATCGATCGCTCCCGGTCGGCGACGAGCGAGCGAGCGCGCGCGGCTTCGTGCCCCGCCTTCCACGCTCGCGCGCGCTCACGTTCGTCCACGTCGCGATCGTAGCAGAGGCCGTGGATCGGCCGCGCGTCCGCGGAGCTCGGGCCGCTCGCGCGTTGCGCGGCGTCGTCGGTCGGCGCACACGTAGCCGATGAGCCTCCTCGCGTCGTGGGCCGTCTTGACCTTCTCCATGTTCGCCGCCTCGCGCCTGCTCGACGGCATCGAGATCAAGGGCGGCGCCGTCGATCACTTCATCGTCTCGGCGGTGTTCGGCGCGCTGAGCTTCTTCGTCGGGTGGCTCGTCTTCCTCGTGCTCGGCGTCGCCTCGCTCGGGCTCGCGTTCGTCTTCGCGTTCCTCACGCGCTTCGTCGTCGTCGCGATCCTCCTCAAGCTCACCAGCGCGTTCACCAAGCGCCTCGTCGTCAAGAGCTTCGGCAGCGCCCTCGCCGCCTCGCTCGTCATGGCGATCGTCGGCACGGGCACGGAGTGGGTCATCGACAAGCTGCTCTGATCGCGCCTCTACGGAACGCGCTGCCCCGCGACCCCGTCGATCTCGATCACGTCGCCGGTCGCAGCTTCGATCCTGTCCCGCTCTCGCGCGCGGACCCGCGGTCCGCGCGCACCGTCGTTCTCCCACTGCGTCGAGGCGGCCAGACCCGGTGTATCCTCGCCAGCCGAGGGACACATGCGCATCACGGTCTCCGTGCTGGTCGTGGTGGTGATCGCGGGCTGTGGCACGAGCCCGCCGGCTTCCGAGACCGACGCCGCGGTCCCCGACGCGCGCCCGGCCGGCTGCGTCGTCGACATGGAGTGCGACGACGGGCTCTTCTGCACCGGCGTCGAGCGATGCCAGCCCGCGAGCCCGATGGCCGACGGGCGCGGCTGCCTCACCGCGATCCCCTCGCCCTGCCTCGCCGGCCAGACCTGCGACGAGGACGCCGACGCGTGCCGCACGACCTGCGACGTCAGCGCGGACGCCGACGGCGACGGCGCCGACGCCCTCGAGTGCGGCGGCGACGACTGCGACGACGCCGATCCCCTGCGCCACCCGGCAGCCGTCGAGATCTGCGATCCCGACGATCGCGACGAGGACTGCGATCCCACCACCTTCGGCGCGCGCGACTCCGATCGCGACACCTTCTTCGACGCGACCTGCTGTAACGAGGCGCCGGGCGGCGCGCGCGTGTGCGGCGACGACTGCGACGATCGCGTCGCCGCCGTCAGCCCCGCGGGCGCCGAGCTCTGCGACGGCCTCGACAACGACTGCGACGGGAGCGCCGACGAGGGCGTGCGGATCTCCGGCTTCCGCGACGCCGACGGAGACCTCCACGGCGACCCCGACGCGCCGATCGACGCCTGCCCCGGCGCCCCGCGCTTCTCGACCCTCGGTGACGACTGCGACGACGCGAGCTCGCGCGTGCACGCCGCGCAGGTCGAGATCTGCGACATGGTCGACAACGACTGCGACGGCCGCACCGACGAAGGGGCGCGCGCCGTGACGTGGTACGCGGACCGCGACGGAGACGGCTTCGGGAGCGCCGCCGGCGGGACGCGCATCTCGTGCGAGCCGGTCGCCGGCTTCGAGCTCCTCCCCTTCGACTGCGACGACGAGCGCGCGGGCGTCTCGCCGATCGCCGAGGAGCAGTGCAACGGCCGCGACGACGACTGCAACGGCCTGCTCGACTACGTGATCGGCCCGGGCGACTCCGAGGACGACGACCGCGACGGCTACGTCGACGCGCGCTGCGGCGGGCTCGGGGACGACTGCGACGATCGCGATCCCGGCACGCACCCCGGCGCCGAGGTCTCGTGCGACGCGCGCGATCGAGACTGCGACGGCGCGATCGACGACGGCCCCCCGGTCGCGTGGTGGCTCGACGCCGACGGAGACGGCTTCGGCGCGGGCGCGCCCGTCATGGCGTGCGAAGCGCCGACCGGCCGCGTGCGCGCCGTCGGAGACTGCGACGACTCGCTC
>CAZXCB010000141.1:7785-9020 GCA_964639075.1 uncultured Bifidobacteriaceae bacterium
GTCTGCGACCCCTTCGTCGACGACTGCGTCGTCGAGGACGACGAGGGCGCCCTGCGCGTCGCGTTCTCCCCCGCCGCCGACGGAGACGGCGCGGGCGGCGGCATGCCGCTCCTCGCGTGCGCGCAGCCCGCGGGCTACGGCCTCTTCCCGACCGACTGCGACGACGCCGATCCCACGCGCTACGAGGGCGCCGTCGAGCGCTGCGATCTCATCGACAACGACTGCGACGGCACGCCAGACGACGCGGCGGACGTGAGGTGCGACCTCGCGGGCGCGAGCGGGACGTGCACGGCCGGCGCGTGCACCATCGACGCGTGCGCGAGCGGTCGCGCGGACTGCGACGCCGTCACGACGAACGGCTGCGAGGTCACGACCGCGACGGACCCGCTGCACTGCGGCTCGTGCGGCAGGGCCTGCGCCTCCGGTCCGATGAGCACGGCGACCTGCGGCGCCGGCGTCTGCGGCCTCGCGTGCGCGCCGGGAGCCACCGACTGCGATGGAGTGGCGACGAACGGGTGCGAGGCCGCGCTCGCGATCGACCCGGCGAACTGCGGCGCGTGCGGCCGGCGCTGCGCGCCGCGCGAGCACGCGACGCCCGTGTGCGCGATGGGCGTGTGCGGCACGACGTGCGAGCCGGGCTACAGCGACTGCGACGCGATGCCCGCGACCGGCTGCGAGGTGCACACCGCGGCGGACGTCGCGAACTGCGGCGCGTGCGGGAACGCGTGTCCGCTCGCCGGCGACGCGTGCGTGCGCGGCATGTGCGTCTCGATCCCCTTCGAGAGCACCGGGGCCGAGGGCGCGTTCATGCCGATGGCCGACGTGGTGCTCGATCCGGGCGTCCATCACTTCACGACCATCCAGGTGCCCGCCGGGGTCCGCGTGACGACGCGCGGGCGGGGCGTGCTCGAGCTGCGCGCGACGGGCGACGTCCTCATCGAGGGCACCATCGACCTCAGCGGCGGCGACGGAGTGAGCCTCTGCGGGAGCGGCGCGATCGGCGGCGAGATCGGCAATCCCACGCCGGGCCGCGCGGCGACGAGCTGCACCGACGCGGCGGGCGGTGGCGAAGGGGGAGCCGGCGGGCTCGGCTCCGGGAGCTGCTGCGCGGCCGGCGGCGCGTTCGGGGGCGGCGGCGGGCGCTGTCAGGGTGGAGGAGGCGGCGGCTACGCGGGCGGTGGCGGAGGGCGCTACGGCGGGAGCGGCGGAGCGGTGCTCCCCGGCTCGCGCGGCGG
>CAZXCB010000142.1:0-9012 GCA_964639075.1 uncultured Bifidobacteriaceae bacterium
GCCGCGGAGGCGCTCGATACCGCCATCACGCAGCGGGCCCACGAGTTCCGCGACACGCCGATGGTCGGGCGCACGCACGGCATCCACGCGGAGCCGACCACGTTCGGGGTGAAGCTCGCGCTCTGGGCGTTGCAGGTGCGCCGGGACGTCGAGCGGCTGCGGCGGGCCCGCGCCGGGATCGCGGTCGGCAAGCTCTCCGGTGCGGTCGGGACCTACTCCAACGTCGACCCGTACGTCGAGCAGCACGTCTGCGCCGCGCTCGGCCTCACCCCGGTGCCCGCCACCCAGGTGCTGGCACGCGACCGCCACGCGGAGCTGCTGTACGCGTGCGCGTCGGCGGGCGCGACCATCGAGCAGTGCGCCCTGGAGATCCGCCATCTCCAGCGCACCGAGGTGCGGGAGGTCGAGGAGGGGTTCCGCGCGGGAGAGCAGAAGGGCTCGTCCGCGATGCCCCACAAGCGCAACCCGGTGAAGAGCGAGCAGCTGTGCGGACTCGCCCGGGTGCTGCGCGCCGACCTCATGGCCGGCCTCGAGAACGTCGCCCTGTGGCACGAGCGCGACATCTCGCACTCGTCGGTGGAGCGGGTGATCCTGCCCGACGCGTGCCTGCTCGCCTACTACGTGCTGGTGAAGATGCGCACCCTCGTCGAGAGCATGGTCGTGCACCCGGAGCGGATGATCGAGAACCTCGACGCGAGCTACGGCCTCGTGTTCAGCCAGCCGGTGCTGCTCGCGCTCGTCGAGGCAGGTCGCTCGCGCGACGACGCCTACCGGATCGTGCAGCGCAACGCGATGAAGACCTGGGACGAGCGGAGACCGTTCCTCGACGTGTTGCGTGAGGACGCCGACGTCACGAGTGCACTCGCTCCCGCGGCGCTCGAGGCCTGTTTCGACCTGCAGCGCGCGGTGGCCAACGTCGGCCGCACGTTCGCGGTCCTCGACGCCGAGGCGGCCGGCGCATGACCATCCACCTGCCGCACCTGTACACGGGCAAGGTCCGGGATCTCTACGACGCGGGTGACGACCGGATCCTGATGGTGGCCTCGGACCGTGTCTCGGTCTTCGACGTCGTGCTGCCCGACCCGATTCCCGACAAGGGCCGGGTGCTCACGGCGATCTCGAGCTTCTGGTTCGACCTCACCGCCGATCTGCTCCCGAACCACGTGATCAGCGTGGATCCGGCGAACTTCCCCTCCGGTGCCCGCCCCGACGCCGACGGTCGGGCGATGCTCGTGCGCCACACCGATCCGGTGCCGATCGAGTGCATCGCGCGCGGCTACCTGTTCGGCGGGGCCTGGAAGGAGTACCGGGAGCGCGGCACCGTGCAGGGCCGCGCGATGCCGGCCGGGATGCGCGAGGCCGAGCCACTCCCCGAGCCGCTGTTCACCCCGACGACGAAGGCCGACGAGGGTCACGACCTCCCGATGACCGACGCCGAGGCGGTGGCGCTGGTCGGTGCGGACACCTTCGAGCGGTTGCGGGCCGCGGCGCTCGCGATCTACCGGCGGGGCGCCGAGCACGCGGCGGAACGCGGGATCCTGCTCGCCGACACGAAGTTCGAGTTCGGCTTCGCGTCCGACGGTGAGCTCCTGCTCATCGACGAGGTGCTCACCCCCGACTCCTCGCGGTACTGGCCGGCGGACTCGTACGCGCCCGGCAGATCGCCCCCGAGCTTCGACAAGCAGTACGTCCGCGACCACTACCTCGCGATCGCGTGGGACCAGAGACCGCCGGCACCGTCGTTGCCGGCGGACGTGATCGCCGGCACCCGCGCGCGCTACGTCGAGGCGTACGAGCGCATCACCGGACTGCGGTTCGCCGACTGGTTCGGGCCGGGCGCGGCCGACTCCGCCGGGTAAGGTCGACGGCGATGCCGCGCTTCGCCGCCACCGTCGACATCACGCACCTTCCGGGGATCCTCGATCCCCAGGGCGCCACCATCGACCGGGCCCTCCCGGCGCTGGGCTACACGAACGTGAGTCAGGTGAAGGTCGGCAAGACCGTGCGCCTCGTCGTGGACGCGGACTCCGAGGGTGCCGCGAGGACCCAGGTCGACGAGATGTGCCACCGGTTGCTCGCCAACCCGGTGATCGAGGCGTTCTCGATCACCCTGGAGCCCGCGTGATCCACGGAGCGCGGCGATGAGGGAGGCGCCGACGCGCGAGCAGCCGGCCCGCGGTCGCCGAGCGGGGCCCGACCGGCCCGGCCCGGAGGGCCGAGAGGGGGCAGCATGAGAGTCGGTGTCGTGCAGTTTCCCGGCACGAACTGCGAGCTCGACGTCGTCGCGGTGCTGTCCCAGCTCGGCGCGCAGGCCGAGATCCTCTTCCACGCCGACGCCACGGTCCTCGGGGTCGACGCGGTCGTCGTGCCGGGCGGGTTCGCCCACGGCGACTACCTGCGTGCCGGCGCGATCGCCCGGTTCTCGCCGGTCATGGACGCGGTGGCCGAGCACGCGCGCGCGGGCGGACCAGTGGTCGGGATCTGCAACGGCTTCCAGGTGCTGTGCGAGGCCGGGCTGCTCCCGGGTGCGTTGCAGAAGAACGCGGGGCTCAAGTTCCTGTGCCGGCCGGTCGACCTGCGGGTGGAGACCACCACCACGGTGCTCACCAACCAGGCGACCGTCGGCCAGATCCTGGCGATCCCGATCAACCACTTCGAGGGCAACTACGTCTGCGACGACCGCACCCTCGACGCGCTCCGGGCGGAGGAGCGGGTCGTGGTGCGCTACGTCGAGAACCCCAACGGCGCGCTCGATGACATCGCGGGCATCTGCAACGAGGCCCGCAACGTCGTGGGGCTCATGCCGCACCCCGAGCGGGCCTCGGACCCCCTGCTCGGCTCGGCCGACGGCCTGGTGATGCTGCGCTCGCTGCTCGCGTCCGTGCCGGCCGTCGCGTCGGGGCGTTGAGGGGCCCTGCCGCGTGAGGCGTCGATGAGCTTGCGGCCCACCCAGGTCGCGCTCGCGGCGGTGCTCCAGGAGCACGCGATCCGCGAGGGCGAGTTCACGCTCAACTCGGGCCGCACATCGAACTGGTACCTCGACGGCCGCCAGGTCAGCTTCCGTGGCGACTGCCTTCGGATCGTCGGCGAGGCGATCGTCGACGCGCTCGCGACGGTCGGGATCACCGCCGCCGACTACGACGCGGTGGGCGGTCCGGTGCTCGGCGCGGTGCCGGTCGCGCTCGCGGTCGCGCTCGCTACCGGCAAGCCCGCGTTCGCGATCCGCAAGGAGGCGAAGGACCACGGCGTCGGCGGGCGGGTCGCCGGCGTGCTCGCTGCCGGCCAGCGCGTGGTGATCGTCGAGGACACCGCCACCACCGGCAAGGCGCTGTTCGAGGCGCTGCCGGTGGTCGAGGAGATGGGGTGTCCGATCGTCGCGGTGTCGCTGCTGCTCGACCGCGGTGGCGCGCTCGGTCCGATGCTCGACGCGCGCGGCATCCGGTACGTGCCGGTGCTCGGCGCCCCCGATGTGGGCTACGCGTACGGGAGCTGACACAACCCGGGCCGCCGGGGCTCCGCGAGGGTTGCGCGCACTGCCCCGACCTGAGACTCCGGCTCCGGACCGGGGACGAAGCGGCCCGGCTCTACCCGGGCCGCCGGGGCTCCGCGAGGGTTACGCGCACTGCCCCGACCTGAGACTCCGGCTCCGGACCTTGGACGAAGCGGCCCGGCTCTACCCGGGCCGCCGGGGCTCCGCGAGGGTTGCGCGCACCGCCCCGACCTGAGACTCCGGCTCCGGACCTTGGACGAAGCGGCCCGGTTCAACCCGCGCGGGTGATGCCGGCCTTCTTCAGGACGTCGGCGGGGACGCCGGCTTCCCTCCAGGTGGCGTAGGAGATTCCCTTGCGCTCGGAGTAGGTCTTCGCCGCTTTCACGAAGCCCTTCTCGACCGCGGAGAGGTCCACCTTCGTCCCCATGGTGGCGAGCTCGACCTCGAGATCACGACGGAGCTGGATGAGCTCGACCTTCTTCACCGGCGAGGCGTCGGGCAGCTTCGTGGCGATGTCGGCGAGCTGCTTCCTCACCGAATCCGCGGTGCGCTTCCGGCCCCGCTTGGGCTTGTTCTGCTCCAGCGCCTCGAGGTACTCGCGGACCGCCCGGCCGAGCTCACGGCCCTCGGCCAGCGCGGCCTTGTGCTCGGCGCTCATCTTGGTCTTCTTTCCCGGCACGGAGTCTCCATTCCAGTCGGGGTTCAACGGTCAAATCCCGCCCAGGTCATTGACTCTAGAACACCGAATGCCGAGGTGGTGGATCGCATTGAAGTGGAGGGAATGATTGGCCGGAATACCGGCCGCGATCCTCGGGCGATCGGGTCGAAACGCGCCCCGCGGTCCCACTCGAATGCCGACACCGCCGTGCTCGTCGGCAGGGGGGCGCGGGT
Organism: uncultured Bifidobacteriaceae bacterium; assembly: GCA_964639075.1. Classification (GTDB taxonomy): domain Bacteria; phylum Actinomycetota; class Acidimicrobiia; order IMCC26256; family JAENVU01; genus JAENVU01. The sequence continues at coordinate 4,382 of CAZXCB010000142.1, forward strand.
CACGGTCCCCGCCGATCGCGTCGGTAGTCTCGGCGGCGTGACCGAGTCGCCGCTCCACGAGCAGTTGGGCATGACCGACGACGAGCTCGCGGCGGTGGTGGACGAGCTCGGGCGCGAGCCGACCCACCTCGAGCTCGCGATGTACTCGGTCATGTGGAGCGAGCACTGCTCCTACAAGTCGTCGCGACCGCACCTCTCACGCTTCCCCACCGAGGCCCCGTGGGTGCTCGTCGGCCCCGGCGAGGGCGCCGGCGTCATCGACGTCGGCGACGGCATCGCGGTCGCGGTGCGCATCGAGAGCCACAACCACCCCTCCGCGGTCGAGCCGTACCAGGGCGCGGCCACCGGAGTCGGCGGGATCATCCGCGACATCTTCTCGATGGGGGCGCGCCCGATCGCGCTGATGGATCCGCTCCGCTTCGGGCCCCTCGACGACGGGCGCACCCGCTACCTCTTCGAGGGGGTCGTGAGCGGCATCAGCGGGTACGGCAACGCGGTCGGCGTCCCCACGATCGGTGGCGAGCTCGTCTTCGACGAGTCCTACCGCGACAACCCGCTCGTGAACGTCTTCTGCCTCGGCACGCTGCCCATCGACCGGCTCGTGCTCGCCCGGGCCGAGGGCGAGGGCAATCTCGCGGTGCTGCTCGGCGCGTCGACCGGGCGGGACGGCATCGGTGGTGCGAGCGTGCTCGCGTCGGCCGGTTTCGAGGAGGGCAGCGAGGCGAAGCGGCCGTCGGTGCAGGTCGGTGACCCGTTCGAGGAGAAGAAGCTCATCGAGGCGTGCCTCGCGCTCCTCGACGCCGGGCTCGCGATCGGCGTCCAGGACCTCGGCGCCGCGGGCATCTCGTGTGCCGCGAGCGAGACGGCGGCGAAGACCGGTGCGGGCATGGACGTCGACGTCGCCCGCGCGCCGCACCGCGAGCCGGGCATGAACCCGGTCGAGCTCATGACGTCGGAGTCCCAGGAGCGGATGCTCGCGATCGTCACCCCCGAGCACCTCGACGAGGTGCTGTCGCTGTGCGCGCGGTGGGAGATCCGCGCGTCGGTGATCGGCCGGGTGACCGACACCGGCCGGTTCCGCGTGTACGACGGCCTGTTCGACGCGATCGGCGTGCCGGGCGAGAACCCTGCGCCGCCGGTCGGCGACGACGCCTCGACCGTGTCGTCGGACCGCGAGCCGATCGCCGACGTGCCCATCGGCAGCCTCGGCGACGGCCCGGTGTACCACCGCCCGATCGAGCGGCCGGCGGACCACGAGACCCGACTGGCCGACGATCCCGCGCCGGTGCTCGCGTCGCGCTTCCCCGCCGGCACGGACCTCGGCCCGGAGCTGCTCGCACTGCTGAGCTCGCCGAACATCGCGGACCCGGCCTGGGTCTACCGCCAGTACGACCACCAGCTGTTCCTCAACACGGTCGTGGGTCCGGGTGGCGACGCCAGCGTGCTGCGCCTCCGCGACGCGCCGCCCCGCGCGCTGGCGATCTCGGTGGACGGCACGGCCCGCTTCTGCGCGCTGGACCCGCGCGTCGGGGGCCGGCTCGTGGTGCTCGAGGCCGCGCGCAACGTCGCGTGCGCCGGGGCCGAGCCCAAGGCACTGGTGAACTGCCTCAACTTCGGCAACCCCGAGCACCCCGAGGTCATGTGGCAGTTCTCCGAGGTGGTCGACGGCATGAGCGAGGCCTGCCGGGAGCTCGGCATCCCCGTCATCGGTGGCAACGTGAGCTTCTACAACGAGAGCCGCGGCGCCGACATCGACCCCACGCCGGTGGTCGGCGTGATCGGGCTCATCGACGAGCTCGGCGGGCCGTTGCCGGGGGCGCGCCTCACCGCCGGCGACGCGCTCCTCGTGCTCGGCGAGACGCGCCCCGAGATCGGCGGTTCCGCGTGGGCCACGCACCACGGTCTGCGCGACGGTGCGCCGCCGGTGGCGGATCTCGCGGTCGCGGCGCGCACCCACGAGCTGGTCGCGCGCCTCGTGCGCGACCGGGTGCCGGGCGGCGTGCACGACTGCTCCGACGGCGGCCTCGCCGTCGCGCTCGCGGAGATGGCCCTCGCCGGCGAGGTCGGATTCGAGGTCACGATCGGCGACGCGCTCGCCTGCTTCTCGGAGTCGGCATCCCGGGTCGTGCTCTCGGTCGCGCCCGACCGCGTCGAGCGGGTGCGCGCCGCGGCCGACGCCGCCGCTGTGCCGCTCGCGGTGATCGGTCGTGCCGCGGGCGATCGGCTCGTCGCGACCGACGCGTTCTCCGTGGCGCTCGTGGATGCGACGCACGCGTACCGGGACGCGCTGCCCGCGCTCATGGGCGCGGTCCGCGTCTGACGACGCGCGTCAGCTCGGGAGGACGAGCTTTCGCACCGCGCCGCCGACGGGGAACACCAGCGAATGGCTGAGCGGGGTCACCGGGCCCACCGCCGCGCCCTGGGCCTGCGACCAGGTCACGGGACAGGTCGCGGCGCCACAGCCGGCCGCATTCCATGCGGTGAGCGCGCCCGTCGTGGTCCCCGCGAGCACGACGTCGTTGACGAGGTTCGGTGAGCTCAGCGTCCCCGACGCGGTCGAGGTCCACTGCGGGCTGCAGGTCGCGGCACCGCACCCTGCGGTCGAGAACACCGACAAGGTCGCGCCGGCGGTGACGAAGAGGCGATCGCCGGCGACCGCGATGCCCCGGGGTCCGGGCGCGACCGATGCGGTCCAGAGCGGTGCGCAGGTCGCGGTCGCGCAGGTCGCGGGCATCACGGTGATCGTGCCGTTCTGGTCGAAGTCGTACAGGCGGCCCCCGGCGACAGCGATGCGCCCGAACGTGCTCCCCCTGCCGTACTCGCTCGTCCACGTCGGCGCGCACGAGGGCTGGCCGCACCCGCGCGCCGGGTAGACCCGGAGCCCGAACCGGTCGCGCACGTAGAGGCGGTCGCCGTCGACGGCCAGGTCGGTCACGATCGGGACGCTCCCGGACAGGATCGCGGTGAACGCCGCGCCGCTGCCGTCGAGCTTGCGCGCGACCACCTTGATGTCGATCTGGGACGGGCCGATGGACGGCGGGACGGCGACGATGTGGACCTGCGGGAAGTACGCCCAGTCGTCGGTCGCCACCGGCGGGCCTCCGGCGCGGGGCTCCGAGCCCAACGTCGCGCCGGTGGCGAGGTCGAGCTGGGTCAGCTGGCCGATGTTCTGGAAGTACGGGGTGCCGCCGATCGAGTCGCTCCACGCCTGGGTCATCGCCACGACGCTCGTGCCGGATGCCCGCCAGGTGCTGGCCGGGAAGAGCTGGTTCGTCTGGTGACCGAACGTCCGGTCGACGTGCCATCGGTCGGCACCGGTCGCGAGGTCGAGCGCCCACAGCGCGGTGGCGCCCGGCACGAGGACCCGCCCGTCGCGCGTCGTCACCTCGTCGGCCAGCGCGCCGTGATCGGCGCTGGTCCAGGCCGGCGCGAGGTCGGCGAGGGTCGCGACCGTCACTCCCGGGGCGAGCGGGTTCGCGCCGGTGTGGGCGGCGTTGCCGCGGTACTGCGTCCAGGCACAGCCGGAGAGCAATCCGACCGCGATCACGATCCCCACACCGCGGCGCATGACGCCGAAGGCTACGGCGTCACCGGGAGTCCGCCAACGCCCCGGCGCTCTGCGATACTGGTCCCGATGCTGGCGGCGGATTCCACGGGTCCCTCGATCGGTCACGCGTGCGGCGTCTTCGGCGTCTATGCGCCGGGCCAGGCGGTCGCGCACCTCTCGTACCTCGGGCTCTTCGCCCTGCAGCACCGGGGCCAGGAGTCGGCGGGGATCGCGGTGAGCGACGGCGAGACGATCACGGTCATGAAGGACATGGGGCTCGTGACGCAGGTGTTCGACGAGCGCCGGCTCGCGTCGCTGCACGGCCACCTCGCGATCGGCCACAACCGGTACTCGACCACCGGCTCGTCGTCGTGGCAGAACGCGCAGCCCGTGTACCGCTCCGTGGGCGACGCCGGGTTCGCGCTCGGCCACAACGGCAACCTCACCAACACCGCCGAGCTCGCCGGCACCCTCGGGATGCTGCCCGGCCTCACTGCCGCCGAGACCGAGTTCGACTCCACCACCGACTCCGCGCTCGTGGCCGAGCTCATCGCCCGCGCCTGGCCCGACGAGCCCCGCTCCGACGGCCGCGAGCTCGAGCACGCGCTCGAGAAGGTGCTGCCGCGACTCGAGGGCGGGTTCTCGTTCGTGATGATGGACGACAGTCGCCTGATCGGTGTCCGGGACCCGCACGGGTTCTGGCCGTTGGTGCTCGGCCGGGTCGACGGTGGTGGCTGGATCCTCGCGAGCGAGTCCGCCGCGCTCGACATCGTCGGCGCGCACTACGTGCGCGACGTGAACCCGGGCGAGATGGTGGTGATCGACGCGTCGGGGTTGCGCCGTGAGCACCAGTACGCCGAGCCGTCGCCGCGGCTGTGCCTGTTCGAGTTCGTGTACTTCTCCCGACCGGACACGCGCCTCTACGGCCAGAGCGTGCACGCGGCCCGTCAGCGCATGGGCGAGGAGCTCGCGCATCAGGCACCGGTCGACGCCGACATGGTCATGCCCGTGCCGGAGTCGGGGATCCCGGCCGCCCAGGGCTTCGCCCGCGCCTCGGGGATCCCGTACGGCGACGGGCTCGTGA
>CAZXCB010000143.1:0-9010 GCA_964639075.1 uncultured Bifidobacteriaceae bacterium
CGAGGCGTTCGAGACGCTGACGCTCATCCAGACCGGCAAGGCGCAGCCGGCCCCGATCGTGCTGCTCGACGTCCCCGGCGGCACGTACTGGTCGCACTGGCGCACCTTCGTCGAACAGGAGCTGCTCGGGCGCGGGTACCTCTCACCCGGCGATCTCGATCTCGTCTTCGTGACCGACGATGTCGACGAGGCCGTCGCCGAGGTGGTGCGCTTCTACGCGAACTACCACTCGATGCGGATCGTGGGCCGGGACCTCGTGCTCCGGGTCACCCATGCCCCGGATGCGGACCAGCTCTCCCGCCTGAACGAGGAGTTCGCCGACATCGTCGCGTCCGGCGAGATCCGCGTCTCGGGGCCGACACCGCGCGAGGAGCGCGACGGTGACGAGCTCCACCTCGACCGCGTCGTGCTCCGCTTCGACCGCTACCACTGGTCGCGCCTGCGCCGCCTGATCGACGCGCTCAACGCGCTCTGAGCGGCCGATCCGGGCCGGCACGGTGCCGAACGGCGCGGGCTCAGCTCTCCCGCTCTCGGCCCTGCGGGCCGGGCCGCTCGGGCCACGCCCGCGCCACGGTGTCGGACCCGGCGGCCGGCACGGTGCCGAACGGCGCGGGCTCAGGCCTCGGACCACCCGCCGGTCGGGTCGAGTGCGCGGATGGCACGTTCGATCGCGCGGCGCGCCTGGAGGATGCGCTTCTCCAGTGCCGCGCTCGCCTCGTCGCCCGCGGCGGCCTCGCTCAGCGCGTCGTACGCGCGGTCGCGCAGGTCCTCTTCGATCGCGCGGAGCTGATCGGCGACGTCAGTCAGGTCCAAGGCAGGCCTCCAGGAGCTCGGCGGGGTGCGCGACGGTCAGCCCGGCGGCGGCGAGGTGGAGCGCGCAGCCCGGGTTGGCGGACGCGACGACGAAGCGGGGTGCGCCGGTTGCGGCGTCGGTCAACGCCGCGACCTTGCGCGCCCGGACCGCTGCGGCGAGCTCGGGTTCGAACGCGGCGTAGGCGCCACCCGCGCCGCAACAGAGACCGTCGTCGGCGGTTGTGCGCACGGCGTAGGCGCGGCGCAGCAGCGCGGCGACCGGCTCGTGCGCCTTCTGCACGTGACGCAGGTGGCACGGGTCCTGCACGACGACGACCTCGTCGGGGCGCACCCGCACCGGAAGGTCGCGGTCGAGCAGCCACGTCGAGAAGTCGACGACCCGCGCCGCGAACGCGTGAGCCTCGTCCGTCCCGAGAATGCGGCCGTAGTCGGCGAGCGCGGCACCGCATCCCGCGCTGTCGACGACGATCGGCGCGTCACCGGGGAAGGCCTGCACCACGCGCCCAGCGAGCGCGACCGCGTCCGCGTGGCGTCCGGCATGGACGTGCAGCGCCCCGCAGCATTCGCCGCCGGCACCGGCGAGGGCGACCCGGGCCCCGGTGGCGTGCATCACGCGTATCGCCGCGCGATGCACGTCGCGCTGCCAAGCGTCCATCACGCATCCGGTGAACAGGTAGGCGTCGGGCGTCCCGGCGTCCGCGGTCAATGGCTCGAGCCGGCGCGCAGGCAACGGCGGGAGGGCAACGCGCTTCGGCACGAGGTGGAGTCGTTGCGCGACTGCGCCGGCGCGCGTCGCGGCGGCGAGCGCGCGCGGGTGAGGAAGGATCGCGCGGAACGCGATCGTCTCGGCCGCGCGCCGAGCGACCGGCCGTCTCGGGGCGAGCGCGGTGCGCGTGTCCTCCATGAGATGGCCGAACTGGACGCCGGACGGACAGGCGGCCTCGCAGCCGCGGCACTGGATGCACGCGTCCATCGCCGCGGTGAACGTCGCGTCGAGCGGGGCGCGCCCGTCGTCGACCGCTCTCATCGCGGCGATGCGCCCGCGCGGCGATGCGATCTCCTCCCCCGTCACCCGGTAGGTCGGGCAGTGCGGGAGGCACAGCCCGCAGCCGACGCAGGCGACGAGCTCGCTCGGATCGAGTCCGAGCGGACCCGAGGTGCGTGCGCTCATGCCGCGGTCCGGGTCGGCTCGGTGGTCGGGACGCGACCGGGCGCGAGCTTGCCCGTGGGATCGAGCGCGGCTCGGATCCTCCGTTGGAGCCCCGCCGCCGGGAGCTCACAGCCGAACGGGTCGATCCCCGGCGCGCCCGCCTCGCGCAGTAGCCACCCGGCGTGCGCGTGCGCGATGTCTCGCGCCGCCGCGATCACCCCCGGGTCGTCGCTCGCGACGTGCACCGTGCCGACGCCGTGCTCCGCGAGATGGGCGCTTGCCGGGAGCGTGCGGAGACGGGCGCTCGTCGCCGCGACCGCGTTCGGCGGCACCGAGATCCGGCCGCGGTGGCGCCCGGACGGCAGCGTCGGCGGTCGGGCCGGACGCAGCTCGCCCCGCGCGGCCTCGGCGCCGAGGTCGGCCGGATGCCCCTCGAGCAGCACATGCGAGCCGGTTGCGTCGGCGAGCACGGCCGTCGGCGCGAAGAGGCGCGTGAGGATCTCCGGGGGCGCGAGATCGGACCGGAACCACGCCGACGCGGCCGGGAGCGGGCGCGTGCGCAGCGTCACCCGGCCGATCACGCCGAGCGTTCCGAGCGAGCCCACCGCGAGGCGCGGGAAGTCGTACCCCGTCACGTTCTTCACCGTGGGCCCGCCCCCGCGGACGATCCGGCCGTCGGCGAGGATCACGACGACCTCGAGGACCGTGTCGCGGAGGGGGCCGAGTCCCAGCCGGCGCGGACCCGAGAGTCCGGCGGCGATCGTGCCCCCGACGGTCGCGTCCGGGTCCACCGGGTCGAGCGGACATTCCTGGCCGCGCTCGGCGAGCGCCGCGGCCAGGTCGGCGACGGTCGTGCCGGCGAGGACCGCCACAGTCATGTCCGCGGGTTGGAAGTCGACGATGCCGGCCGGCGCCCGCACCTCGACCGCGCCCGTGACCGGTCCCCCGACGTCGACGTGGGTCCCACCACCGATCGCGACGACGGCCGTCGCGTCCCGCACGGCGGCCGCGAGTTGCGCGAACGGCGCCGCGAGACCGGCGTCGGCCCGGCGACTCACGTCCTCTCCCCTCTCGGCCGTGCGGGCCGGGCCGTTCGGGCCCCGCTCCGCGCGACCGGGCCGGCCTCGCGGTGTGGTGGTTCGTCGCTCACACCCACGTCCCTTCCGGTGCCGTCATCACATCGCCGCAGCGGCTGCCACGCGGGAGGACCTTCTCCGGGTTCGCGAGCCCGTCGGGGTCGAACGCGTCGCGCAACCGGGCCTGGACGTCGAGATCGTCGACACCGAAGTAGCGCGCCATCGCGTCACGCTTCTCGAGGCCGATGCCGTGCTCGCCCGAGAGCACGCCGCCTGCGTCGATGCACACCTGCAGGATCTCGTCGCCGGCGGCATGGACGCGCTCCCACACACCGGGGACGCGGCCGTCGAAGACCAGGAGAGGGTGGAGGTTGCCGTCGCCGGCGTGGAACACGTTCATGCAGACCAGCTCGTGGCGGTCCGCGATCTCGTACACCGCGCGGACGACCTCGACCAGCTTCGTGCGCGGCACGACGGCGTCGTGCAGGTAGTAGTCGGGCGCGATGCGCGCGACCGCTCCGAACGCCGACTTGCGTGCCTTCCACAGCAGTGCCCGCTCGCCCGCGTCGACCGCCACCCGAACGGTCCGGGCGCCCTCGTCCCGGCAGATCGCGTCGATCGCCTCCGCGTCGTGCACCACGCCGTCGGGCAGGCCCGCCACCTCCACGAGCAGCACCGCGTCAGCGTCGCGTGGCAGACCCGCCCCGACGAAGTCCTCCACCGCCCGGGTGGCGTGCGCGTCCATCATCTCGAGCGCGGCCGGGACGATGCCCGCGGCGATGATCGCCGACACGGCCGCCGCCGCGGCGTCGATCGCGGTGAAGTCGGCGAGCAGCGTGCGCACCGCCGGCGGGTCGGGCAGCAGGCGGACGGCGATCCGGGTCGCGATCCCCATCGTGCCCTCGGAGCCGACGAAGACGCCGCGCAGGTCGAGGCCCGGGCGGTCCGGCCCGAGATCGCCGAACAGCTCCACGCGGCCGTCGGGCAGCACGACCTCGACGGCGAGGACGTGGGCCGAGGTCACGCCCGCGGCGAGGCAGTGCGGCCCACCGGCGTTCGTCCCCACGTTGCCGCCGATCGTGCACGCCTGCTGCGACGAGGGATCGGGCGCGTAGTGCAACCCGAGGTGGGCGACGGCCCGGGTGAGGTCGAGGTTCAGCACGCCGGGCTGCACCCACGCGACGCGGATCGTCGCGTCGACGTCGAGCACGCGGTCCATGCGGGTGGTGACGATCACCAGGGCGCCGTGGAGGGGCGTGGCGCCGCCGGCGAGTCCGGTCCCGCTGCCCCTGGCCACGAACGGCACGCCGCGGCGGTTCGCCTCCCTGACTGCGAACGCGACCTCGTCGGTCGTCTCGGGGAAGCAGATCGCGCCGGCCTCGCCGATCGCCGTCCCGGCGTCGCGGCGGTACAGGTCGAGCTCGAGGGCCCCGGCGCGCGCTCGGTCGGCACCGAGGCGACGACCGAGCGCGGTGACGAGCTCGGCGACGGCAGACGCGGAATCGACGACGATCCGCCGATGCTACCGACGACCCCCGCTACATTCGGCCCGTGGCGGAGTTGCAGCTGGCGGAGTTCGCGGACACGGCGCGAGCCGACGTCCTCGCGCGTCTCGACGAGTGGCTCCGCATCCCGGCCATCTCCGCCGATCCGGACCATGCCGCGGACGTGCGGGCATCGGCCGAGTGGTGCGCAGCCCGGATGCGCGAGGTCGGGCTCCAGAACGTGGAGCTGCTCGAGACCGCCGGCCACCCCGCCGTCTTCGGCGAGTGGCTCCACGGAGGCTCCGACGCGCCCACCGTCCTCGTGTACGGCCACCACGACGTGCAGCCGGTCGATCCACTGGCCGAGTGGGTGTCGCCCCCGTTCGAGCCGACGGTCCGTGACGGGCAACTGTTCGCGAGGGGCGCGGTCGACGACAAGGGTCAGGTGCTCTACCACCTCGAGGTGATCGCGGCACTCCTCGCCCGCGACGGTCGGCTGCCGGTGAACCTCAAGCTGCTCGTCGAAGGCGAGGAGGAGGTCGGGAGCCCGCACTTCGAGGAGCTGCTGCGCCGCGAGCGGTCGCGGCTCGCCGCCGACGTCGTCGTCGTGTCCGACACGTCGATGTGGTCGGACACGGTGCCGTCGATGTGCACCGGGATGCGGGGCCTGGTGGCGTTCTCCGTCGAGCTGCGCACCGCGTCGGTCGACCTGCACTCGGGGAGCTTCGGTGGTGCGGTGCGCAACGCGGCGCACGTGGCCGCCGATCTCGCGACCGCGCTCCACGACGACACCGGCCGCGTGACGCTGCCCGGCTACTACGACGCCGTGCTGCCGCTGACCGACGCCGTACGTGATGCGATCGCGGTGCTCCCCTTCGATGCCGAGGAGTTCGCCGCCACCGCGGGCGGTGCAGCACTACACGGCGAGGCCGGGTTCTCGACGCTCGAGCGCATCTGGGTCCGGCCGACCGCGGAGGTCACCGGGATCCGCGCCGGCTACGGCGGCGACGGCATCAAGACGATCGTGCCCGCGACCGCGACCCTCAAGATCACGTTCCGGCTCGTCCCGAACCAGGATCCCGACGTCATCGCGGCCGCGTTCCGCGACTGGCTCGCGGCACACGTCCCCGCAGACGTCGAGCTCAGGGTCGAGGCCGAGGGCGGCGTCGCGCCGGCGCTCACGCCGCTGGATCATCCCGCCGTCGCCGCCGCGGCGCGCGCGATCGAGCGGGTCTGGGGCGCTCCGTGCCGCTTCACCCGGGAGGGCGGCTCCGGTCCCGAGGAGGCGCTCGGACGCGTGATCGACGCTCCCGTCGTGTTCCTCGGTGTCGGACTGCCCGACGACCGGATCCACGCACCCAACGAGCGCATCGTGCTCGACCAGTTCTGGAAGGGGCTGCTCGCGGCCGCCGAGCTGTGGTTCGAGCTCGCCGCGGTCGGCCCGTCGCTCACCACACCCCGCAACCACAACGGAGACGCCTGATGGTCCGCCCCGCCCGCGAATGGGTCACGTTCGCCGACCCGGCCCGCAAGCGACACGTGTGGCATGTCGACGTGACGTTCCTCACGTCTGCGTACACGTGCATCTACGGGGCCGGGTGCCAGGGCGTGCTCACCGAGAAGGCGCCCGAGATGATGCAGGGCTGCTGCTCCTACGGCGCGCACGCTTCCGACGGCAAGGACCGCAGGCACGTCGAGAAGGTCGCGGCCAAGCTGACGCCCGACGACTGGCAGTTCATCAAGAAGGGCGCCAAGAAGGGCATCTGGGCCAAGACCGGCAAGGACGACTGGCGCACGCGGCTCGTCGACGACGCCTGCATCTTCCTCAATCGACCCGGGTTCCGGGGCGGTGCCGGTTGCGCACTGCACGTCTACGCGATGCGCACCGGAAAGCACCACAGCGACGTCAAGCCCGAGGTGTGCTGGCAGGTCCCGCTGCGCAACATCGAGGAGTACGACGAGGATGCGAACGACGGCGTGGTCCACCATCGCCTCACCGAGTTCGCTCGACACGGGTGGGGCGATGGCGGTGACGAGTTCGCCTGGTGGTGCACCGAGGAATCCGACGCGTTCGTCGGCCGCGAGCCCGTGTACCGCAGCTCGGAGGTCGAGCTCCGCAAGATGATCGGCGACGAGCTCTACGAGAGCGTCGCCGAATACCTCGACGGGCGGCTCGCCGCGTCGCCGCCCGTGCGCCACCCGTCCGAGGTTCCCGTGGTGTTCAAGTCGACGCGCAGGTCGGCCTGACCGAGCTCGCGCCGACCCCGCGACCGAAGGAGACGTCCGTGCCACTGTTCGCGTTCGAGGGGTTGAGCCCACAGGTGCACAGCCGGGCGTTCGTGGCGCCGACGGCGACGCTCGTCGGCGACGTCATCGTCGAGGACGGCGCGTCGGTCTGGTATGGCGCGGTGGTGCGCGCCGACTATGCACCGGTCGTGATCCGCGCCGGCGCCAACATCCAGGATGGTGCGGTGCTGCACGGCCCGCCGGGCCTCACCACCGAGGTGGGCGCGGGCGCGACCGTCGCGCACAACTGCGTGGTCCACGGTGCGATCCTCGGCGCCGAGTGCCTCGTCGCGAACGGATCCATCGTGCTCGACGGCGCGACGGTCGGCGCGGGCGCGTTGGTCGCGGCGGGTTCGGTCGTCGCGTCGGGGATGACCATCCCGCCCGGGATGCTCGCTGCGGGTTCGCCCGCCGTCGTGAAGCGGCAGGTGGAGGGCTCCCCGGCGGAGTTCTGGGTGAAGGCCAACCCGCCCGCGTACGCCGAGCTCGCGCAACGTCACCGCGACGGCGTCACCTGGATCCGCGACTGATCCGATGCTGCCGCGCACGCGCGCGACGTACCGCGGCGTCAGTGGAGCAGGGCGCCGCCGTCGACCACGAACGTCGAGCCGGTGATCCAGCTCGCGTGATCGGAGGCGAGGAACGTTGCGGCGTTCGCGATGTCGGCCGGCTCGCCGAGGCGCTGCATCGGGAGAAACCGCGCCATGGCGTCCTCGTTCGGCTCCCACAGCGCACGGGCCATGTCGGTCTTCACCAGGCCCGGCGCGATCGCGTTGACCCGCACGCCGGGCGCGAGCTCGGCGGCGAGCGTGCGCGTGAGGTGCAGCAACGCGGCCTTGGTGGCGTTGTACGCGCCGATCGACGTCTCCACCGACAGCCCGCCGATCGACGCGATGTTGAGCACCGATCCGCCGTGCTCCTGCATCCAGGCCTGCCACGCGAGCTGGGTCCACACGAGGGGTCCCGCCCAGTTGACCGAGATCGTCTTGTCGAGTCGGGGCCGGTCGATGTCGATCGTGCGGCCCATGTACGGGTTGGTCGCCGCGTTGTTCACGAGCACGTCGACGGCGCCGAAGCGCTCGACGGTCGCCGCGACGCACGCCGCGGCGTCGTCGGGATCGCCGGCGTTCGCCACGGTCCACGCAGCCTCGCCGTCGATCGTCGCGACCGCGGCCTCGAGCGCGTCGGCCTTGCGGGACGAGATCATCACGCGGGCGCCGCTGCGGGCCATCTCCCGGGCGATCGCGAGCCCGATCCCCCGCGACGACCCGGTGACCAGCGCGACGCGCCCGTCGAGCCGGACGTCCATCTAGAGGTAGAGACCGGTCTGGCCGTTGTCGCGCTCGGAGGCGACGGCGTGGACGTCGCGCTCGCGCAGGATCAGGTAGTCCTCGCCGCGGATCTCGACCTCGTAGCCGGCGTCGGGCGCGAACAGCACGCGGTCGCCCGCCTCGACGTTGCGGACGGTCGGCCCGACCTGGATCACCTCGGCCCACACGAGCCGGCGGTCCACGTTGGCCGTCGCAGGGATGAGGATCCCGGAGCGGGACTTGCGCTCGCCCGCCTCGAGCGAGGGGACGCAGAGAAGCCGGTCTGCCGTCATGCGGATGGCGTGCTTGGCGTCGAAGGAGCGGGACGCGTCCCGCAGGGGGGTCGGTTCGGCCACGGCGGCCCAGGCTACCGGTCGCCGATGCCCCGGCGTGTCACGCGCTGGAACGGACCGGAGTGCTTCGTGCCTCCGAGTGGGCGACTGCTACCGTCGCCGGTCGTGGCGGCGGTACCTGACGATCTCGCACCGGCGGTCACGCCGGCCCGGACCACGCGCTCGATCGGCGCGGTGGTCCGGACCTACTTCATGCTCACCAAGCCGCGCGTGATCGAGCTGCTGCTCGTCACCACGGTGCCCGCGATGGTGCTCGCGGCCGGCGAGCTGCCCGCGGTGGGGCTCATCGCCGCGGTGCTGCTCGGTGGTGCGCTCAGCGCCGGTGGCGCGAACACGATCAACTGCTGGATCGAGCGCGACCGCGACCAGGTGATGCGCCGCACCCATTCCCGCCCGCTCCCCCAGGGCGAGATCTCACCTCGGGCCGCGTTGATCTTCGGGCTCGTCCTCGAGGCCGTGGCCTTCGTCTGGCTGTGGGCGACGGTGAACCTGCTCTCGGCCGCGCTCTCAGTGACCGCGATGCTCTTCTACGTGTTCG
>CAZXCB010000144.1:0-6855 GCA_964639075.1 uncultured Bifidobacteriaceae bacterium
GTCGCTGTGCGGAGTGGTGCGCGCAGCCGTCGCGGAGTCCCGGCGGCTCAGGGTTTGGGAGTCCCGGCGGCTCAGGGTGTGTCGTGCATGCGCTCGAGCATGGCGCTCGTGCTGTGACCCTCGGAGAGCGGCGCCCGCAGCACGCGGCCGCCCCAGCCCCGGACCTCGGTGGCGCCGACGATGTCGGCCTCCATGTAGTCCTCGCCCTTGATGAGGACGTCGGGACGCAGGGCCTCGATCACCGACAGCGGGGTGATGTCCTCGAAGAGCACGACCGCGTCGACCGCGGCCATCGCCGCGAGCACGTGTGCCCTCGCCTCCTCGGGGTTGAACGGCCGGCCGTCGCCCTTGAGCGCCCGTACCGACGCGTCGGTGTTGAGCCCCACGATGAGTCGGTCGCAGTTGCGGCGGGCCCAGTCGAGATAGGTGACGTGGCCCGCGTGCAGGAGGTCGAAGCAGCCGTTCGTGAAGCCGATCTCGTGGCCCTCGAAGCGCCACCGGCTCACCATCGCGACCGCGGCCTCGAGCGTGACGACCTTCTCCGCGATCGGTTGGGGCGCCTCCTCGGCCGGACCGAGCGCGTTCAGCAGCTGGTCCTGGCGGATGGGGACGGTGCCGGTCTTCCCCACGATGATGCCGGCAGCCAGGTTGGCGAGCACCGCGGCGTCGTGCGGGTCGAGGCCGGTCGCGATCGCGGCCGCGAGCGTGGCGATCGCGGTGTCACCGGCACCGGACACGTCGAAGACCTCCCGGGCGCGGGCCGGCACGTGGCGGTGGCCGCCGCCGTCGACGAGGGAGATCCCCGCCTCGCCCCGGGTGAGGGTGACGAAGTCGAGGTCCAGCAGCTGGCGCAGCCGGACCGCCGACTCGATGAGCTCGAACGGGTCCGTCGCCGACACCTGCGTCGTGGCGGCGAGCTCGGTCTCGTTCGGGGTGATGGTGGTGGCCCCCCGGTACTTGCCGTAGTCGAGACCCTTGGGGTCCACGAGCACCGGGATGCCTCGCTCACGGCCACGCTTGATCAGCCGTCGGCACAGGTCGTCGGAGAGGACGCCCTTCGCGTAGTCCGACAGCAGCAGCGCGTCGTAGCCGTCGTCGAGCAGCTCGACGATGCGATCGTCCCACGCGCGGCGCTCGACGGCGGTCCGGGAGGCGAGCTCCTCGTCGTCGATGCGGACGAGCTGCTGCTGGCCCGAGAGCACGCGCGTCTTCGTGGTGGTCGGGCGGCCCCGGATGACCTCGATCCCCTGGACCCGCACGCCGGCGAGGCCGAGCAGCTCCCGGAGACGGGCACCGGCTTCGTCGTCGCCGGTCCACCCCGCGACGTCGGCGTGCACGCCGAGTCCGGCGAGGTTCAGCGCCACGTTGCCGGCGCCGCCGACGGAGATGGTCTCCCGGCTCAGGCGCACGACGGGCACCGGGGCCTCCGGGGAGATGCGCGCGACGTCGCCGATCAGGTACCGGTCGAGCATGACGTCGCCCACGACGAGCATGCGGATCCCGGCGAAGCCACCACGCACCGCGGCGTGGACGAGCTCAGTGCGGTCGAACATCGCGCGCTCCGTCGACCATCGCCGTCTCGACCATCTCGCAGAGCGCGTGACCGAGGAACAGGTGGGCCTCCTGGACGCGGCTCGTGCGCTCGTGCGGCGCGACGATCGCCGCGTCCACGCTGCGCGCGAGCTTGCCGCCGTCACCGCCGCACAGGCCGACCGTCAGGGCGCCCCGTGCGGCCGCGGCTTCGATCCCCTGCAGCACGTTCGGGCTGTTGCCCGACGTCGAGAGACCGACCGCGACATCCTCCGGACGGCAGATTCCTTCCAGCTGACGGGCGAAGACCACGTCGAAGGAGTAGTCGTTGGCTACCGCGGTGATCAAGGAAGTGTCCGCAACGAGGGCAAATGACCGAATCGCCGGACGCTCCTGCTCGAACCGACCGACGAGCTCGGTTGCGAAGTGCAGCGCCTGGGTCGCGCTCCCGCCGTTACCGAACCAGAACACGGTCCCACCGGCGCGCACCCGATCGACCATCGCGTCGGCGGCGGCTTGCATCGCCGGCCACACGTCGACGAGATCCGCCATCATCGCCTGGTGCTCGCGAATAGCCTCTTCGAAATCCACGCGGTTGTCTCTCGACGGGTCGGCGGCGGTGCTTGAGGGTAGCAACCGGGTGATCCTGCTCGATAGGGACGGCGTCCTGAACGTCGACCGCACCGACTCGGTCCGCGGCGTCGCCGATCTCGAGGTCGAGGCGGGAGCCGTCGCCGGTTGCCAGCGGTTGCGGGCCGCCGGCCACCGCCTGGTGGTGATCACGAACCAGTCGGCCGTCGGCCGCGGCTTCATGGACCACAGCACGCTCTCCGCGGTGAACGAGGAGCTCGACCGCCGGCTCGGCCACGTGATCGACCGCTGGTACGTGTGCCCGCACGGACCCGACGACGGCTGCCGCTGTCGGAAGCCCGACACCCTGCTCCTGGAACAGGCCCAGGCCGACCTCGCCTTCGACCCGGCCACGACGTGGTTCGTCGTGGACGCCGACCGCGACGTCGAGGCGGCCCGGCGCTTCGGGTGCCGGGCCGCGCTCGTGCGGACCGGCAAGGGAGCGGCGACGGCCGCCGCGTATCCCGAGCTGCCCGCGTTCGCCGACCTCGACGATTTCGCCCGGTCGATCGCATGAGCGGAGGCCTACGCTCGTGACTTCCGCGCCGTCCTGATGGTGAGGGTCTGACGACCCCGGTCGCGGTTCGTTCCCGATACGAACCGAGGAGACCCGTCATGGACCCCAAGATCGAGCTGCACGTCCACCTGGAAGGAACCGTCCGGCCCGACGCGCTCGTCCGCATCGCGCGCCGCAACCGCGCCGAGCTCCCCGTCGACGACCCCCGAGAGCTCGCGGCGCTCTACGAGTTCCGCGACTTCGACCACTTCATCGAGCTGTGGATCATGACGACCCACGCGTTGCGCACCGAGCTCGACTACCGCGAGATCGTCGTCGACTACGCGCGCGAGGCCGCCGCGCACGGCGCGGTCTACGTCGAGGGGATCTTCACGCCCGCCGAGCGGGTGCTCACCGGTGCGTCCTGGGACGAGGTGTTCACCGGCTTCTGCGCCGGTGCCGCGGCCGCCGAGGCGGAGACCGGCGTGGTCGTGCGCCTGACGCCCGACATCCCGCGCGGCTTCCCCGTCGAGGCCGGTGTCGAGACCGCTCGCTACGCCGCGAAGTACCGGGCCGAGGGCGTGGTCGGGCTCGGGCTCGGCGGGCTCGAGGCGCATCACCCACCCGAGCCGTACGAAGCCGCGTTCCGGCTCGCCAAGGACGCCGGGCTCGGTTCGGTCCCGCACGCCGGCGAGGTCGCCGGCCCGGCCTCGATCCGCGGTGCGCTCGACGCGCTCGGTGCCGACCGCCTGCGCCACGGCATCCGGGCGGTCGAGGACCCCGACCTGCTCGCGGAGCTGGCCGAACGCGGGATCGTGTGCGACGTGTGCCCGGTGTCGAACGTGCGCACCCGCGCGGTCGCTTCGCTCGCCGAGCACCCGCTCCCGGTGATGGTCGCGGCCGGCGTGGCCTGCTCCATCAGCACCGACGACCCGGCAATGTTCGCGACCGACCTCACCGCCGACCACGCCGCGGCTGCCGAGCTCGGGCTCACCGCCGAGGCCGCCTACTCGGCCGGCGTCCGGGGCGCGTTGTGCGACGACGCGACCCGGACGGGGCTGGCCGACATCGGGCGCGCTCACGAGTGGACCTGAGCACCCGCCTCACACGACGACGGCCGTCACTCCTGGCACGCACAGGAACGCCACAGGACCGAACGAGCCCGAGCAGGCAGGCGGGTCAGTTGTAGGCGTTCATCGCGGCGGCGATGCCGTCGCGGGCGATCGCCTCGACGGCGTCCGCCGCGCGTTCGATGGTGACGTCGACCTCGGCACGCTCGCGCTTGGAAAACTTGGCGAGCACGTGGTCGGCGCCGCGTTCCTTGCTCACCGGCTTGCTCACGCCGATGCGCACGCGGAGGAACTCGTCGGAGTGAAGGTGGGACTTGATCGAGCGCAGCCCGTTGTGGCCGGCGAGGCCGCCGCCGGCCTTGAGCTTCAACTCGGCGACGGGCAGGTCGAGCTCGTCCTGGACGACCACGATCTGGCTCGGCTCGACGCCGTAGCGGCGGGCGAGCAGGCGCACGGCGTCGCCCGAGTCGTTCATGTACGTGAGCGGGATCGCGAGCGCGACCCGCCGGTCCTCGATGTGCACCTCGTCGGCCAGGGCACGCTCCTTGCCCTTGCGCAGCTTGGCGCCGTGACGCCGCGCGAGCAGCTCGACGACCTCGGCACCCACGTTGTGGCGCGTCTTCGCGTACTCGGCGCCGGGGTTGCCGAGCCCGACGACCAGGAGGTCGGCCGGGGTGCCTCGCCGCTCCTGCGCGGACCGGCGCAGGGCCAACTAGTCCTCGCCGCCCGAGTCCCCGCCGGCGCTCTCGCCGCCGGCTTCGGCGGCCGCCTCGCCGCCTTCGGCGCCCTCGCCCTCGGCGGCTTCCTCGCCTTCTTCCCCCTCGTCCATGCCGCGGGGGATCGCGACCTGGACGACGAGCTCGTCATCCTCGTGCTGCAGCGCGACTCCCGCCGGCACCGGCAGGTCCGCGACGCGCAGCTGGTCGCCGAGCTCCAGGGTGGAGATGTCGACGACGAGCTCCTCGGGGATGTTGCCGGGCATCGCCTCGACGGTGACGTTGAAGAGGAGCTGCTCGACCATGCCGCCCTGACGCGAGCCCGGGGCCTCACCTTCGATGTGGAGCGGGACCTCGGCGCTCACCGCGACGTCGCGACGCACGCGGATGAAGTCGACGTGGGTCAGCTCACCCCGCGTCGGGTGACGCTGGATCTGGCGGGCGAGCGCGAGCGCGTCGCCTTCGGCCAGCGCGAGCGTGATGAGCGTGTTCGCGCCGCCGGCGCCGTGCAGGATTCGCTCCAGCTCGCGGGCGCCGACGGTGATCGACAGCGTGTCGGCGTCGAGTCCGTACACGACCGCCGGAACCTTGCCGGAGCGGCGGATCCGACCGGCCGGGCCGGAACCGAGCTCGGTTCGGGGCTCGGCGGTGAGCGTGACGTCAGCCATGGCGCGACAAATCCTTCGAGAGGTGCAGAGACGACCCACCATTGTGCCCGGTGAGCGGGGCCCGAACCAAACCACCCGTGCCGTCGCCTCCGGCTGGCCCCCGGCTCACCTCGGCTTCATGAACAGCTCACAACTCGTCCCTAGCATCGCCACGGACCGACGACGGAAGGGGCACCCGATGAGGACTCGAGCGACCAGAGCCGGCCGGAGCCGGATCGGCCGATGGGCGGCCGCGGTCACGACCGTGGCCCTCGCGACGACGGCCCTGACCGGCATCGCGCCCGCGAGCGCCGCGCTGCCGGCCGGGTGGTCCACGCTGTGCACGTCGATCGGCGGGTCGACCGCGCCCCTCGTGGCCGGGATCAACTGCCGGCTCGTCTCGCACGGCGGCCTGACACGGCGCTACGTGGTGTACGTGCCGGCGGCGGTCGCCGCCAGTGCAACGCCGGCACCGCTCGTGTTCATGTTCCACGGGTCGTCGGGATCGGGAGAGCAGTTCCTGAAGATCTCGGGCTGGCGCGAGGTCGCCGATGCCGAGGGAGTGATCGCCGTCTTCCCGACCGGCATGAAGTACCGCGTCCTCGACACCGGTCGGATGAGCACGAAGTGGCACGACACGAGCCTCCGGTGCGACGTCGCCGCGTCCCGTCCCTCGGGGTGGCCGGCGACGTCGCCCTATCCCGCCGACGACGTGAGCTTCACCGACGCGATGGTGCTCGACGTCGCCGCCCACGAGTCGATCGACCTCGACCGGATCCACGCGTCGGGCTTCTCGAACGGCTCGGCGTTCGCCCAGACGCTCGCGTTGCGTCGAGCCGACCTGCTCGCCTCGGTCGGCTCCTGGGCCGGCCAGGCCCGCGAGTGCGTCGGCACCGACGGGAACGTGGTCGAGCCGATCACGCCGCCGGCCCGCGCGATCCCCGTCGCGCTCGGAATCGGCAACCGCGACGACCGGTACCTGGAGGGCATCAACGCGTGGCTCACCGCGCACGGCACACCGACGATCACCGAGATGCCCCTCGACCTCGCGTTCGTCAACGGCGGATTCGGTCAGGCCATGCTCGGACCCAGCATCCAGCATCTCGGCCTGGTCTGGGAGCCGGGCGCCGCGATCGGCGTGGACGACTGGGCCGGTGTGGCCTGGCTCCCCTCCTGGCCGGCACCGAGCTACGTGACCGCACGCTGGAGCAACCCCAGCGGCGTCAACGACGCTGCGAGCTTCACGTTCATGCTCCTCGGCGGCGTCACGCACCGGTACCCCAACGCCACGCCGGGGAAGGCGACGCTGATCAAGCAGTCCGGCAGCGTCCACGCGGCGACGCTCTTCTGGAAGTTCTTCCAGCGCAACCCGCGCTGACTCCGAAGCCGGTCAGACGTTGTCGCCCTGGAAGAGCTCGGAGACGGAGCGCTCCTCGAAGACCGCGGCCAGGGCATCCGCGACGATCGGGGCGATCGAGATCACGGTGAGGCTGTCGAAGCGCTTCTCGCTCGGGACCGGCAGCGAGTTCGTCACGATCACCTCGCGGATCGGCCCGTTCTTCAACCGGTCGACGGCGGGACCCGAGAGCAGCGCGTGGGTCGCCAGGATCGACACCGAAGCCGCGCCGCGTGACATCAGCAGCTCCGCCGCGCTGACGACCGTCCCCGCGGTGTCGATCATGTCGTCGATCAGCACGCACTGGCGACCGTCGACCACGCCGACGACCTCCGTCGCGATCGCGACGTTGTGCGTGCCCTTCGGTCGG
>CAZXCB010000144.1:6865-9009 GCA_964639075.1 uncultured Bifidobacteriaceae bacterium
GCCGAGCGCCGGCCCAGCACGGCCGCGCTTTGCCATCTCGTGCCCGTCGAGGCAGTTCGCGAACCGCCGGGCGAGCTTGCCGGCGCCCGCGTCCGGCGAGACGACCGTCACGGGCACGTCGCGCTCGAGCGTGGTCGCGAGGTGGTCGGCGAGCAAGGGCACCGCGGTCAGATGGTCGACGGGGAAGTCGAAGAAGCCCTGGATCTGCCCGGTGTGGAGGTCGACCGCCACGACGCGGTCGGCGCCGGCCGCAGTGAACAGGTCGGCGAGCAGGCGCGCGGTGATCGGCTCACGTCCAGCAGCCTTGCGGTCCTGACGCGAGTAGCCGTAGAACGGACACACCGCGGTGACCCGGCGGGCCGACGCGCG
Organism: uncultured Bifidobacteriaceae bacterium; assembly: GCA_964639075.1. Lineage (GTDB taxonomy): Bacteria > Actinomycetota > Acidimicrobiia > IMCC26256 > JAENVU01 > JAENVU01. The sequence continues at coordinate 7,235 of CAZXCB010000144.1, forward strand.
CTTGAGCGCGTCGATCATGATCAGCTGCTCCATGATCCGGTCGTTGATCGGGTCGCAGTGGCCCTGGAACACGAACACGTCCGAGCCACGCACGTTCTCACCGAACCGGCAGTACTGCTCGCCGTTCGCGAAGCGCGACAGCGTCACGTCGCCGAGCGGGAACCCGAGACACGTCGAGATCTCCTCTGCGAGCTCGCGGTTCCCCGACCCGGAGAACAGCTGCATCCTCTTGCGCGACACCAGCTCCATCAGTCCTCCGCCTCGTCCTGTGCTTCCCGCGCGGCGCGCCGTTCCGACCAACCCTCGTCCACCTGCGCGGGCACGCCCTTGGTGAGCGCGCCCGGAGGGACGTCCTTGTTCACCACCGAGCCGGCGCCGGTGTACGCGCCGTCGCCGACGCTGACTGGCGCGACGAGCACCGTGTTCGAGCCGATCCGCGCGTCCGCACCGATCGAGCTCGCGTGCTTGTCCTTGCCGTCGTAGTTCGCGGTGATCGTGCCCGCACCGACGTTCGCCCGCGGTCCGATCTCGACGTCGCCCATGTAGGCGAGGTGCGGCACCTTGGCGCCCTCGCCGATCTCGGCGTTCTTCGTCTCGACGAACGTGCCGACGTGCGCTCCCGCGGCGAGGCGCGTCCCGGTCCGCAGCGACACGTACGGACCGACCGTGCAGTCCTCGCCGATCTCGGCTTCGCGCGCCACGGTGTTCTGCACGACCGCGCGTTCGCCGACCACGGTGTCGACGAGGCGCGTGTCGGGTCCGACGACGGCACCCGTCGCGATGCTCGTGCGGCCCTCCAGGATCGTGCCGGGCAGCAGGCGCACGTCTGCCGCGAGCGTGACCGTCGCGTCGATGTAGGTGGCAGCCGGGTCGACCATCGTGACGCCGTCCATCATCCAACGCTCGTTGATCCGTTCGCGCAGCGCGGCCTCCGCGGTCGCGAGCTGCGCGCGGTCGTTCACGTGCCGGGCCGCGGTCGCGTCGTCGGCCGCGACGGCGACCACCGGGTGGCCGGCCTCGCGCAACACGGCGATCGCGTCGGTGAGGTAGTACTCGCCCTGCGCGTTCTCGGGGCTGAGCCGGCGCAGCGCGGGCGCGAGCAGCCCCCGGCGGAAGCAGTAGATCGACGTGTTCACCTCGGTCAGCTCGAGCTCGTCGGCCGTCGCATCGGTGCGCTCGACGATGTGGTCGACCCGGCCCTGGGAGTCACGGACGATCCGCCCGAAGCTCCACGTCCACGGGGCGAGCTCCGCCGTGAGCACCGTCACCGCGGCGTCGGACTCGCGCTGGACGGTCGCGAGGCGCGCGAGCAGCTCGGGCCGGACCAGCGGCGCATCGCCCGGCATGATGATGACGTCGCCTTCGTCGTCCGGGTCGTCGGGGAAGGCGGTGAGCGCCACGCTGGCCGCGTCGCCGGTGCCGCGCTGGACGTGCTGCTCCACGAACACCACGGGCACGTCGGTGGTGAGCTGCTCCTGGAGGGTCTTGGTGACCCGCTCCGCGCCGTGGCCCACGACCACCACGATCCGCTCGAGCGGCAGGGCGGCGAGCGCGTCGACCACGTGCAGGACCATCGGCCGGCCGCAGAGCGGGTGCAGGACCTTCGGCGTGCCCGAGCGCATGCGGGTGCCCTCGCCCGCCGCCATGACCACCCCGGCCAGGGGTCGATACCCGCCGCTCACCTGATAGCTCTCCGTCCGCTCTCCGGCACCTCCGGGGGTTCGGGCACCCCCTGCTCGGGGGCGAGGTTTCGAACCTCGACTTGGGACTCCAAA
>CAZXCB010000145.1:0-8841 GCA_964639075.1 uncultured Bifidobacteriaceae bacterium
CCGCACGTCTACTTCCCGAGATGCTGACGCAGAGCGTCGAGCCCGCCCTTGAACTCCGCGACGAGACCCTTGAGGTCCTCGGCACTCAGCGCGGTGTCGACCGACACGCCACGCTCCTCCATGAGGTCCTGGAGCATCTCCTCGAAGTCCTCACCGGGGACGTCGAGGACGATCTTGCCGAACATCTGCACGAACCGCCGGTACGAGTCGTACGCGAAGCGCTCGTTGCCGGTCTGGCGGGCGAGACCCCGAACCGACTCGTCGTTCAGGCCGAGGTTGAGGACGGTGTCCATCATCCCGGGCATCGAGAACGGCGCCCCGGACCGCACCGAGACGAGCAGCGGATCGGTACCGTCACCGAGGCGCTTGCCCATGTCGGCCTCGAGCGTCTCCCGGGCGGCCGCGACCTCGTCCATCAGCCCCGCGGGGATGGCGTCGCCACCGGCCATGTACGCCTTGCACGCGTCCGTCGAGATCGTGAACCCCGGAGGTACCGGCAGGCCGAGGTTGGTCATCTCGGCGAGGTTCGCCCCCTTGCCCCCGAGCAGGTACTTCTGCTCCTTGGAGCCCTCGCGGAAGGCGTAGACGTACTTCATGGGTGGTCGGTCCTTTGTGCGGTTCGGGCGGTCGGGGAAGCGTACAGAAGGGGCGCGCGCACGGCCCGGTCCGTATCGGCCCCGAGGTTCGAGGCGACGGATCGGCCGGACCGCCGCGCTAGTCGGCGGCGACGACGAGCGTGCGAGCGAGCTTGTCGTGGAAGCCCTGGCCGTTGCGGTCCCGGAGGAACCACAGCACCATGCCGAGTCCGATCAGCGCTCCGAGCTGTGGGAGCAGCAAGGCGATCGAGAGCGGGATGACGAAGCGGCCGAAGGCACCCGCCCACCCGACGGGACTGCCGTCGAGTCGCACGACCTTGACCTTGCGCAGCCGCATCCCGAGCGTCTGGCCCGTGATCGCCGTCATCGGGACGAGGATCGCCAGGAAGATCGCGAGAAGCGCGCCGTAGAGCAGCAGCGCGAAGCCCTGGAAGTCCTTCGCGATCTCCTTGACCTTGTCGTCGTTCTGGTCGATCTGCTTCTGCAGCTTCTTGGACTCGGCCTTCGCCGCGCTCTGCTGCGCCTTGGACTTCTTGTCGTCGCCGGCGATGTCGTCCTGCTTCGACTTCTGCTCGTCGAGCTTGTTGGTCTGCTCGTTGATCCGGTCGATCTGCTTGGTCTCGGCGGGGTACTGCGCCTTGAGGATCGCGGGGAGGACCGTCGTCAGCGCGACCATGTAGATCACGAACAGGATCAAGAAGTCGATCAGCAGCGCGGTGCCGCGGGCACGCGGGTCGGCGAGCTGCATCCCGGCGGGGAGCTCGACGGTGGGCTCCGGCCGCGGTCGCGCGCCGCCCCGAGCGGGCGGCGTGGGCTTGCGGTCGACGACCTTCGCGCCCGAGCCGGACTCGCTCTCGGCGTCGTCGAGCCAGCCCTCCGAGCGCGCGTCGTCGTAGCGGCCGCGTTGCACCGGGTCCGACAGCACGTTCCACGCCTTGTTCAACTTCGCCCGATCCGCCTGGCTCGCGCCCTCGAGCCGATCGCGGTACGCGGCGCGGATCTCGTCCTTGCCCGCGTCCGGCTCGATGCCGAGCAGCTCGTAATAGTCACTCATGATCTATTGCACTCCCCTGTCCCGCACCGCCGCGACGAGCTCGGCAATCGGCACTCGTTCCTGGTCCATCGAATCGCGGTCGCGCACCGTGACCGCGTCGTCGTCGAGCGTCTCGAAGTCGATCGTCACGCACAGCGGCGTACCGACCTCGTCCTGGCGCCGGTAGCGGCGGCCGATCGAGCCGGCGACGTCGACGTCGATCATGCAGTGCTGCCGCAGCTCACCGGCGACCCGGTCGGTCACCGCGACGAGGTCGTCCTTCTTGGAGAGCGGGAGCACCGCGACCTTCACCGGCGCGAGCCGTGGGTCGAGGCGCAGCACCGTGCGCTTCTCGACCTTGCCGTCGGCAGTCGGCGCCTCCTCCTCGCGGTACGCGGCGAGCAGGAACGCGAGGGTCGTGCGGTCGGCTCCGGCCGCGGGCTCGATCACGTACGGCACGTAGCGCTCGTTCGTCTCCTGGTCGAAGTACGAGAGGTCCTCGCCCGAGAACTCCGCGTGCTTCGTGAGATCGAAGTCGGTGCGGTTCGCGATGCCCTCGAGCTCGCCCCACCCCCAGGGGTAGAGGAACTCGACGTCGGCCGTGCCGGCGCTGTAATGCGAGAGCTCGTCGGGCTCGTGCGGACGCAGGCGAAGCATGTCCTCGGGGATGCCGAGGTCGACGTACCACTGGAACCGCGTCCGGCACCAGTACTCGTACCAGCGCGGTGCCTCGGCCGGCGGCACGAAGTACTCCATCTCCATCTGCTCGAACTCGCGGGTGCGGAAGATGAAGTTGCCCGGTGTGATCTCGTTGCGGAACGACTTGCCGATCTGCGCGATGCCGAACGGCGGCTTCTTGCGGCTCGTGGTCTGCACGTTCGCGAAGTTGACGAAGATGCCCTGCGCGGTCTCCGGGCGCAGGTAGGCCACCGCGGCGTCGTCCTCCACGGGGCCGACGTGGGTCTTGAACATCAGGTTGAAGTGACGCGCCTCGGTGAAGCTGTCCTTCATGCCGCAGTTCGGGCAGGCGCCGGACTCGGGCAGCTGATCGGCCCGGAAGCGCTCCTTGCAGTTGCGGCAGTCCACCAGCGGGTCGGTGAACGTGGCGAGGTGCCCGCTCGCCTCCCACACCCGGGGCGCCATGAGGATCGCGGCGTCCAGGCCGACGACGTCGCCGCGCTCCTGGACCATCGAGCGCCACCAGGCGTCCTTCACGTTGCGCTTGAGCAGCACCCCGAGCGGGCCGTAGTCCCAGGTGGAGCGGAAGCCGCCGTAGATCTCACTGGAAGGGAAGACGAGCCCCCGTCGCTTCGCGAGATTGACGACGCGATCCATCAGGTCGGACTTGGCCATGAAGGCGCCAGGCTAGACGTGACGGCCGTCGCGGCTCAGGCTCGGGAGCCTCGGAACCGGGACGTTCAGAGCAAACTCGCCGAGCGCAGCCGGCGCTCCGAGTGGTACTCGAGCGCGGCGATACCGAGGCGCTCGATCTCGTGCAGGTGCGCCGGCTCGGGCGGGTCCGCCATGGCCACGTGCAGCTCACCGCCGACGATCTGGGTGAGGAACGCGAGGGCCTCGGGGTGGATCCGCCGGCCGCCGAGACGTCCGCAGGTGGCACAGAGCACCCCGCCGTCGGCGAGGTCGAACGCGACGAAGGGGCCGCTCTCGTCGCCGCAGCGCACACACCCGTCGAGGTGCGGGTGGAAGCCCTCGAGCGACAGGAGCTTCCAGAAGAACCCCGGGGTCACGACCGGCGACGGCGTCGACGCGAGCGTCCGCAACGCGCCGACGAGCAGCCGGTACAGCGCGGGGGCGGCCTCCTTCTCCTGCGCGACCTGGTCGACCGCCTCCAGCATCGAGACCGCGTGGGTGAGCAGCGCGTAGTCCTCGCGCAGCGCCCGGTTCGCGTCGATCGTCTCGACCTGGGTGACGACGTCCAGCTCGCGCCCCTGATAGCACTGGAGCGCGACGTGGCTCGTCGGCTCCAGGCGGGCGCCGAACCGGCTGCCGCTCTTGCGCACGCCCTTCGCGACGGCTCGGACCTTGCCGTGACCCTGGGTCATGAAGCTGACGATGCGGTCGGCCTCACCCAGCTTGATCGTCCGCAGGACGACTCCCTGATCGCGGTACAGGCCGGGCACGCCCCCGAGTGTAGGGAGCGCACCGTCAGGTGGTGTCGACCCCGCGGAGCCGTCGGTCCTGCGTCCTCCGTTGCCGCATCGCCGCGTCGCCCGTTCGCTCAGGTCGCGTCCACGCCTCCGAAGCGCCGATCCCGGCGCTGGTACTCCCGGACGGCGGCGAAGAGGTGCTCGCGCCGGAAGTCGGGCCACAGCACGTCGGTGAACACGAACTCGGAGTACGCGCTCTCCCAGAGCAGGTAGTTCGACACTCGGTACTCCCCCGACGTGCGCACCATGAGATCCGGGTCGGGCATGTCCGGGGCGTAGAGGTGCCGGGCGATCGTCTTCTCGGTGATGTCGTCGGGCTCGAGCCGTCGCGCCGCGACCTCGCTCGCGATCTGGCGCATCGCGTCGGTCAGCTCAGCTCGGCCCCCGTAGTTGAACGCGAACGTGAGGGTCATCCGCCGGTTCCGGGCGGTGAGCTCCTCGGTGTCGGTGATGTGGCGCAGCACCCGCTTGGGCACGCGCCCGCCGCGGCGGCCGATGAACCGCACCCGCACGCCCCGATCGTTCAGGTCGTCCCGGCGCCGCAGCAGCAGCGACTCGTTGAACCTCATCAGGAACCGAACCTCGTCGAGGGGGCGCCGCCAGTTCTCGGTGGAGAACGCGTAGACGGTCATCCACCGCAACCCGAGCTCGAGCGCGCCCTCGACCGTGTCGAACAGCGCCTCTTCACCGGCGGCGTGACCGTCGGTGCGCTTCAGCCCCCGCTGCTGGGCCCAGCGCCCGTTGCCGTCCATGACGATGGCGACGTGCCGGGGCACACGGGAGGTGTCGATGCCGGGGATCACCGGCCGGAACCTAGTGCGACCACTACTTGACGGTGATCGTGCCCTTCATCCCGGCCGTCTCGTGGCCCGGGATGTTGCAGTAGAAGTCGTAGGTCCCCTCGGAGAGCTCGACCTTGCCGGACGCCGTCTGGCCGCGACCGGCTTCGATCAGGAACCCGGAGATGCCCCTGATCACGATCGAATGCTGGATGTCGGTGGACGTGAGGTCGAACTGGATGATGCCCGCCGGCACCGTGACCGACGACGGCGTGAACTCGAAGCTGGAGCCGGAGATCTCCACCGTCTCCTTCGGCGGCCCTGTCGGTGGCGTGTAGGTCGTCGAGCTGTCGCTGCTGCACCCCGCGAGCGCGACGGCACCCATCATCGTCGCGGCGATCGCCGCACTCCGGACCCGCATGATCAATTCCCCGTGCTGCTCGTGTTCGACTGCTGGGACTGGTCGGTCTCGGAGTTGCCGGGGTTGCTCGTCGTGGTGGCCGGTCCCGCGAGGGTGGTGCTCGGCGTGGCCGTGCCCGCCTCGGGCGCGCCGGCCGGGGCGTCGGTCACGGTGATCGTGCCCTCCATGCCGGCCGCGCGGTGGCCGGGCAGCGTGCAGTAGATCGTGTACGGCTCGCCCTTGACGAGGTCGACCTTCTGGGCCGCCTTGCCGCCGGGCTGGGTCAGCAGGAAGTACGAGAGCTCGGGGTCCTCGAAGGCAAGGGTGTGGGAGCCCTCCTGCGACACGTACTTGATCTCGTTGATCCCCGCCGGCACGTCGAAGTTCTTCGCCTGGAACGCGAAGTTCGTCGCCAGGACCTCGAGCGTGTTGATCGCCGGGCCCGTCGGCTCGGCCGAGACCACTTCCTTGTTCTCCGCGGCGCCGAGCACGAGCGATCCCGAGAGCAGGACGATCGCGGCGATGCCGCACATCGTGAGCACGAGCGACGACGTCCGCAGCTTCGGGCGGGCCGCGATGAACGTTGCCCCGAACAGCACCGCGAGCGTGACGACGATGGCGACGACCGTCGACGGGTCCTTCGAGTCCTGGGACGCCGCGAGGAAGATCCGCGAGATGTTGATCGTGAACAGCGCGACCGTGAGGATCGCGGCGACCGGAATCAGGAACGGGAGCCAGAAGCGGTCCTTGCGCAGCTCGGCGCGCCGGCTCTGCTCGGTCTCGACGACCGCGACCTCGCCGGGCCGCTCGGCGACGGCCACGCCGCCACCGGATCCGGCCGCCTCGAGGTCTTCGCCCGGAGCGTTCTCGTCAGACATCACGCGTCCTCATGCTCGTCACACCCGGGCCTCGTGCAGGTCGGGCGCCACCGGCAGGCCGGCAGCCCGCCGATGCGGATTGTGGTCTTCGGTCGCCACCCACCGGAAGAAGATCACCCCGATGAGCGACATCAGCAACATGCCGGCGCCGATCTTCATGATCAGGCCCGCGATGAGCTGGTCCTGCATCGCGTCGATCCCCCACAGCTTGGGAAGCGTCTCGTAGCGACGATACAGGGGGTGGTCACCGAAGGTGAGAAACGAGGCCGGGATCGTCGGCACGATCGTCTGCAGGAACAGGAACACCATCCGGGCGATCGGGGTGAGCCGCGGGATCTCGGGCAGGGGCGACAGGATCGGCATCCAGATGACGAACGCCGACAGCAGCAGGACGGTGTGGGCCGCGAAGTGGACCAGCGCCGAGCGCAGGGTGAGGTCGACGAAGGCCGGCCAGTGCGTGAGCACGATCACGACGTTGAAGATCACGATCGCGGGCACGAACCGGGACACGGCCCGGACCGACCGGAACACCCATCGCGGCGTCAGGATCCAGCGCGCCAGCCATGCGGGGGTGCCGAGCAGCAGCAGCGGCGCCGCGACCATCGTGTAGAGCAGGTGCTGCACCATGTGCAGCGAGTACAGGTAGCCCTCGGCGAGATCGTGGATCGGCCAGAAGGACGCGAAGAGGATCGTGAAGATCCCGAGCCCGAAGCAGACCTGCTGGTACCGGGTCGCCGGCGGCGTGCCGGGCGGTGCGAGCTCGGGCCCGAGACGGTTCAGGGCGGTGACGTAGCCGACCGCGATGAGGCCGACGACGAGCAGGACGTCGGGGTGCGCCGTGAGCGCGGGGAAGGACGCCGCGAGCACCGCGCTCCTACACGAAGGCGTGCAGCACGGCGAGCACGATCGTGTACAGGATCACCGCGCCGACCGACCCGAGGACGAAGAACCTCCGGAAGATCGGCCGGTCGGTGCGGAGGTGCATGTACCAGGACACGACCATGATGAACTTCGTGAGCGCGAGCGAGAGCAGGATCGCGATGTAGAGCCAGCGTGGGAAGTCCTGGGGCAGGTAGTAGGTGCCGACCTCGATCATCACGTACTGGAACGGCTCCGGGTGGGCGCGCAGCTCGCCCGGCAGCAGCGGCAGCTCCTCGGACGAGATCGCGGAGAGCCCGTGCGCCGCCTCGTCGGCGCGCTCGGCCGCGTCGCCCGGCAGGAGGGACTGGTCGTCGGTCAGGGTGGTCTCGTCAGTCATGTCCCGTCCCTACGGAATGAGGTAGACGACCGTGAAGATCACGATCCACACGATGTCGACGAAGTGCCAGTACAGGCCCGCGATCTCGATCTTCTCGGAGTGCTGCACGTGGATCTTGTTCTGCATCGACAGCCCCCACAGTGAGAGCAGCCAGACGATCCCGGCGGTGACGTGGGCGCCGTGGAGGCCCGTGAGCACGAAGAAGCTCGAGCCGAACACGCTCGTCTTCAGCGCCAGGCCCTCGCGGTAGAACTCGGTGAACTCGTAGATCTGTCCGGCGATGAACACCATGCCGAACAGCGCGGTCGCCGCGAGCCAGACGCGGAACCGACGGTGGTCGCCGCGCTGGATGGCCGCGAGCGCGAGCACCATGGTGAGCGAGCTCATCAGCAGGATGAACGACGTCACCGACGTGAAGGGGATGTTGTAGACGTCGCTCGGCTGGGGCGTGTTGGCCGGCGACCGGCCGCGGTACAGCAGGTAGGTGGAGATGAACGCCCCGAAGAAGAGGCACTCCGACGACAGGAACACCCACATCGCGAGCTTCGGATTGGTCGTGCCGGTGTTCGTCGCGGCGTGACCGTGGACGGGAGCGTGCCCGCCGACGTGCTCGTCCGGGACGGCCGGGACCGTTGCCTGCGCCATCGATCAGTCCTCCGCCGTGTCCGGCTCGATCGCCCACGAGAACATGCCGAACAGGAGCACGATCACTCCCGGTATCGCGAGCCAGGGGTTCTTGAACACCGCCGCGTAGCCCAGGATCGGCAGACCCAGGGCGAGCACGAACGGGTAGTACGAGGGCGACGGCAGGTGGATGCCGTGACCGTCCGGGCTGCCGTGCGACGCCCCGTCGTCGGCACCGCCGGCGGGCAGCCGCACCAGGCGGCCCTCCTCGTCCTCGGTGTATTTGCGGTGCCAGAAGTCGTCCCGGGCGTGGACCTCGGGGATCTCGGCGAAGTTGTACTCGGGGACCGGCGACGGGATCGACCATTCGAGCGTGCGACCGTCCCACGGATCCGCGCTCGCCACCTCGCCGCGCCGGGCGCTCTTGACCACGTTCACGAGGAAGACGAGCACGCTCAGCGCGATCACGAAGCCCCCGATGCTCACGAGCAGGTTCTGGTTGTCCCAGCCCATGTCGGGTGCGTAGCGCCAGGTCCGGCGGGGCATTCCGGTGAGCCCGAGGATGTGCATCGGGAAGAACGTGAGGTTGAACCCGATGAGCATCAGCCAGAAGTTGATCTTGCCCAGGCCGTCGTCGAGCAGGCGTCCGAAGACCTTCGGCCACCAGTAGTAGAAGCCGCCGAAGATCGCGAACACGAGACCACCGAAGAGCACGTAGTGGAAGTGGGCCACCACGTAGTAGGTGTCGGTCTGCTGCGTGTCGGCCGGCACGACCGAGTGGGTGACGCCCGACAGGCCGCCGAGGGTGAACATCGCGATGAAGCCGAGCGCGAACAGCATCGGGCTGTTCAGACGCAACGACCCGCCCCAGACGGTGCCGAGCCAGTTGAAGATCTTCACACCGGTCGGGATGGCGATGAGCATCGTCGCGAGTCCGAACGCGGTCTGGGCGACCGGGCCGATGCCGGTGGCGTACATGTGGTGCGCCCACACGCCCCAGCCGAGGAAGCCGATCGCGATCCCGGAGAACACGACGACGGAGTGGCCGAACAACGGCTTGCGCGAGAACACCGGGAGGATCTCCGACACGATGCCCATGCCCGGC
>CAZXCB010000146.1:0-8704 GCA_964639075.1 uncultured Bifidobacteriaceae bacterium
CGGCCCTGACATGCTCCGTGCGGAGCGTGGCCCGACCGGCCCGGCCCGAAGGGACGAGAAGGGGAAGATCATGAGCGACGCCCCACGACGCGCGGCCCTGACATGCTCCGGGCGGAGCGTGGCCCGACCGGCCCGGCCCGAAGGGCCGAGAGGGGGAGCAGCATGACCACACGAGCGACGGTCACCGGCGCGGGGGGGTTCGTCGGACCGCATCTCGTGGCGCACCTGCGCGCGAGCGGCGACGACGTCACCGAGATGGACCTCATGGGCCCGGTCGAGCTCGACGTGACCGACGCCGATTCGGCACTGTCGTGCATCGACGCGGCCCGCCCCGAGGTCGTGTACCACCTCGCCGCGCTGAGCCACGTCGGCCAGAGCTGGTCGAGCCCGGGCGCGTCGTTCCGGGTGAACGCGGAGGGCACGCTCCACGTGCTGCGCGCCTGCCTGGAGGTCAAGGTCCCACGCGTCGTGGTGATCCTGAGCTCGGAGGTCTACGGCCATGCGGACCCGTCGCTGCTCCCGTTGCGGGAGGACGCGCCGCTCCGCCCGGTCACGCCCTACGGCGCGAGCAAGGCCGCGGCCGACATCGTCGCGCTCCAGATGCACCTGGCCGACCGGCTCGACGTCGTGCGCGTCCGGCCCTTCGGCCACACCGGGCCGGGACAGTCGGACCAGTTCGTCGTCCCCGCGCTCGCGATGCGCATCGCGCGGGCCGAGAGTGACGGGACGGACGAGATCCCGGTCGGATCGCTCGACGCGGTCCGCGACCTGTCCGACGTGCGCGACGTCGTGCGCGCGTACCGCCTGCTCGCGGAGCACGGCCGCGCCGGCGACGCCTACAACGTGTGCTCCGGAATGGGCGTGAGCATCCAGGAGATCGCCGACCGGTTGCTCGCGCACGCGAGGCGGCCCATCGCGCTCGTGACCGACCCGGCCCTCGTCCGCCCCGTGGACGCGCCACGCATGGTCGGTGACAACACTCGCCTGCGCGCGGCGACGGGCTGGACACCCGAGTACACCCTCGACGCGACCCTCGCCGACGTGCTCGATGCCGCCCGCACGAAGGCCGCGTCCGAGCCGACCGTCTGACCGCGCGCGGTCAGACCTCCTGGCGGTCGAGCCAGCCGAGCAACGAGGCGACCGCGCGCGGGTCGTGGCGCAACCGACGACCGGCGTTCATCACGATCCGCAGTTCCGCCGATCCGTGCGCCTGCGCGAGCAGCTCGGCGTCGGTCACCGGCACGACGTCGTCGTCGGTGCCGTGGATCAGGAGCAGCGGTCGCGGCGCGAAGCCGCGCGCGTACGCCACGGTGTCGACCGCCGCGATCTCCCGCGCCCACGCGCCGACGTCGGCCGGAGCCGTGTCGATGACGCCCATCGAGCGGCAGTGACGCAGGAAGCGGTTCGGGTCGCGCGACCAGTCGCGCAGGTCCACCGGCGCACCCAGCGCGGCGATGCCCCGGACGCGCTCGTCGGCCGCGCCGACCCCGAGCGCGAGCGCACCGCCGACGCCGGTGCCCGCGATCCGAACCTGGTCCGTGTCGCCTCCGGCGGCGACCGCGTCGACGGCGAACCGCAGGTCCGCCTCCCAACCGCCGATCGAGAAGTCCCCGCTCGACCCGCCGGTGCCGCGGAAGTTGAACGTGAGCACCCGCCACCCGACCTGGGTGGCGATGCGGTCGGCGAGCTCGGGGAACGTGAGCCCGGATGCGAGGGATCCACGCGGCGGCGTGGGGAAGTCGTGACACAGCACGAGGCCCGGAGCCGCGGAACCCGACGGAGGACGCGCCCAGTGCGCCGCGAGCGCGGTGCCATCGGGGTGGTCGAGCATCAGGTCCACGGGCGCTCCGGAGTGCCCCTCGGGCGGGATCGGCGACGGGTGGCGACCATTATCCTGGCGCCGTGGCTGCCACCGCACTCTCGGTCCCCGCGTTCAAGGAATGGGCGGTCGTCGTGCGCGCCCTGCTCGAGGGCGAGCAGGTGCTCGACGTCCGCAAGGGCGGCCTGCGCGAGGAGGGCAGGCACTTCTCGGTCCAGTCGGCGCGGGTCTGGCTCTACCCCACCGTCGAGCACCAGCGTGCCGAGCTGCTCAAGCCCGCGTACCGGCGGTGGGTGGGCGAGACCGAGGCCGCCGCACCGGCCGATCGGGCGATCGAGGTGGCGGGCTGGGCCGACATCGTCGGGGTCGCGACCGTCGACGATCCCGACGTGCTCGACGCGATCGACGGCAAGGTGATCTGGGCCCGCGAGTACGTCGAGTCCCGGTTCCGCTGGAAGGCGCGGGATCCACTGCACGTGCTCGCGCTGCGCGTCCACCGGCTCGACGACCCCGTGGTCGTGCCGTTCCGGGACGAGTACGGCGGCTGCACCTCGTGGGTCGACGTCGACGGTCTCCCGGACCCCGAGTCGGTCTCCTCGACGCCCGCGCTCTCCGACGCCGCGTTCGAGGCCCGGTGCAAGGGGGCGGCCGAAGCCGTCGGCGGCTTCACCGCGCCGGTCGTCGCCGCCGGCTGAGCGGCGATCGCTCCGGACCGGCGCGCGATCAGGCCGGGCGGTAGCCGCGGTTGCGCGCCTCGGACGGCTGGTCGGGACCGAAGGTGGCGAACTGCTCGGATTCCATGAGCTCGTCGATCGCGGCCTGATCGAGATCGGGATCGTCGAGGTCGTGGTAGCGCTGCGTCCGCTTGTCGCCGACGTAGCGGAACTCCTCGAACTTCGTGGGTCGACTCATGCCGTCGCAGGATACGGGACGCGATCGTGACGCCGGGGTTCGACGGTACGCTTCGACCGGTGGACGTCCGCCCCGGGAACGCACCGCCACGCCCCGCGGCCGACGCCCCGCCGCAATCCGAGAGCGCCGAGCGCCCCGCCGGGCACGGCTCGCTCCCCTACCAACCCGCGCTCGACGGTCTCCGCGCCGTCGCGGTCCTCTCCGTCATCGGATACCACCTCAACGAGCACTGGGCGCTCGGCGGGTTCCTCGGCGTCGACGCGTTCTTCGTGCTCTCCGGATTCCTGATCACGACCCTGCTGGTCCGGGAGCACCGGCGGACCGGGGGGATCCGCGTCCTGGCGTTCTGGGGTCGGCGGATCCGCCGGCTGCTCCCCGCCCTGCTGCTCGTGCTCGGCTTCGTCGCTCTCTACACGCACTTCGCGGTGCCGCCATGGAACCGGACGGCCATCCGCGCCGACGGGATCGCCAGCCTCTTCTACGTCGCGAACTGGCGCTTCGTCCTCAACGAGCAGTCGTACTTCACGCTGTTCTCCGCCGCGTCGCCGCTCCGCCACACGTGGTCGCTCGCGATCGAGGAGCAGTTCTACCTCGTGTGGCCGCTGGTCGTGATCGCGTGCCTCGCGCTGGCGCGCGGCTCGCTCCGCCTGCTCGCGGCGGTGTGCGTCGTGGGCACCATCGGATCCGTGGCGCTGATGGCATCGCTCTACCGCGTCGGCGACCCGTCGCGCGCGTACTACGGCACGGACTCGCACGCGCACACGCTGCTCATCGGCGCGTTGCTCGCACTGGTGCTGCTCACGTGGGTGCCGGCGCGCGCGGTGCGGACCGCGCTCGCGGCCGCGGGCGTCGTCGCGCTCGTCGCCATGCTCGTCGCCATGAACCGGATGTCGGACACCGCGTCCTTCTACTACCGCGGGGGATCCGTCCTGTTCGCGGTGACCGTGGCCGTGGTGATCGCGGCCGCGATGTCCGGCGGGCCCGTGCGCGGCGGTCTCGCGCTCCCGCCGCTGCCCTGGATCGGCCGGATCTCCTACGGCCTCTACTTGTGGCACTGGCCGCTCATCGTGTGGCTCGTGCCGACGCGCGTCGACGTCAGCGGGCCGAAGCTCACGCTGCTGCGAATCGCGGCGACGTTCGCCGCGGCCACCGCTTCGTACTACCTGGTCGAACGACCGATCCGCGAAGGTGCCCACCGCCGGGCGCGGACCTACGCGTGGCTCGCGCCCGTGGGCGTCACCGTGGCCGCGTTCGCCCTCGTGGCCTCGGCCGCCGGCGCGACGCCGCCCCCGAGCTATGTGTTGAACATCGGTGACCCCATCCGCTGCGGTCACCCCCAGCCGGCGGAGCTGCAGGCAGCGCGACGCGAGAACCAGCGGCGCGGGCCGCTGGACCTTCCGAGCCGCGCGCGCGATCTGCGGCTGCTGCTGGTGGGCGACTCGACCGCGTGCAGCCTGTGGCCGGGGCTGCGCGTGGTCGGCCGCGCGAACCACCTCGCGGTTGCGCAGGGCTCGGTGTTCGGGTGCGGCGTCGCGAGTGGCGAGATCACGACGACCCGCGGGGAGCAGATCACACCGCACTCCGAGCGGTGCCACCAGTTGGGGGACGACGCGCTGCGCACCATGCTCCCCAAGGCGCGACCCGACGTCGTGGTCTGGATGAGCGGGTGGGAGAAGTCCGACCTCGTCGTCGACGGGGAGACGCTCGTGAGCGGGACCCGCGCCGGCGATCGTGCCATGCTCGCCCGCATGGACGACGCGCTCGCGCAGTTGACGCGCGGCGGTGCCCGCGTCGTGCTCGTGAACGTCGCCGCGCCGGCGCCGAACGACGCACAGGGGACCACCAACACCTCCAACGCCGTCGACGACGCCAGCTACCGCCGCCTCGACTCCATCAACCGTCGGTTCGCGCGCCGCCACCCCGGCGTGGTCACGTTCGTGGACCTCGCAGCGCGCGTGTGCCCCGGCGGTCCACCGTGCCCCGAGCTCGTCGGCGGCGAGCGGATCCGCCCCGACGGTCGTCACTTCACGCCCGAGGCGGCGACGCGCTCCAGCCGGTGGCTCCTGACCCAGATCGCGCGGCGACAGGGATGACGGATCTCGCCGGAGGCGTGGACACCGCGGCGCCGACCCGACCCGCATCCGGCCCGCGCGTGACCGGGCTCGTCCTGCTCCTGCTGCCGGCGGTCATGGTCGGCATCGGGGGCTGGCTGCACCGCTGGACCGACGAGGACGCGTTCATCAACTTCCGGATCGTCGACCAGGTCTTCGCCGGCCACGGTCCGGTCTTCAACGTCGGCGAACGCGTCGAGACGTACACGAGCGCGGCGTGGCTGGGTGTGCTCGTTGCCGGGCGCGCGACGCTCGGCTGGCTCATGGGCCCCGAGTGGATCTCGGTGGCGATCGGCCTCGTGGCCGCGGTCGCGGGGTTCGCCATCGCGGCGGTCGCGGGCCGCGGTCTCCACGCGCGCGGCGCGCTGGTCGCGCCGATCGGCCTCGTGGCCGTCGCGGCGGTGCCCGTCGTCTGGGACTTCGCGACGTCGGGCCTCGAGATGGGGCTCGTCTGGCTGTGGATCGGGACGTGCTTCCTCACCCTCACGCGCGCGGCCGTCGCGCCGGAGGCATCCGACGCGACGGTGTCGGCCCGGGCCCGGCGCTGGTCGCTCGTCGTCATCGGGCTCGGGCCGCTGGTCCGTCCCGACCTCGGGCTCATGACGATCACGTTCGTCGTCGCCTGGCTCCTGCTCGCCCGCCCGCGTCGGGTGCTGCACGATCTCGCGGTCGCGTTCGCGATCCCGGTCGCCTACCAGGTGTTCCGCATGGGGTACTTCGCGAGCCTGGTGCCGAGCACCGCGCTCGCAAAGGACTCGGGCGGGCTCCACCTCGGCCAGGGGTGGCACTACCTGGGCGACCTGGTGGGCACGTACGCGCTCTGGATCCCGCTGAGCGCGGTGGCGGCCGTGCTCGTCCTCGGCGCGTTCGCCGATCGTGATCGGCGGCGGACGACCGCGGCCGGCGCGCTCGTCGTCGCCGGACTCCTCCACGGCGGCTACATCGTCGTGAGTGGCGGCGACTACATGCACGGCCGGCTGCTCCTCCCGGCGCTGTTCGCGATCGCGGCCCCGGCGACCGTCGTCCTCTCACCGCGGGGCGCGCGCGGCTCCGCGATCCTCGGCATCGTCGCGGCGTCGGTCGTGGCGGCGTGGTCGGTCGTCGTGATCGTCGGCGTGCGGTACCCGGCGACCCAGCCCAGGTACTTCGGGGTCGCCGACGTCTCCGACTGGCGGAGCATCCTGCACGGCCGGATGTTCCACCACCCCGACAAGGGACTCGGGATCTCGGTGTACCGGGTGCACGACCAGTACGAGGCCGGGATGCGCGGGTACATGCGCGTCTTCGACACCACGCCGCGCGCGGGGCGGGACCCGAAACGGTTGGTCGTGACCATGGGATCCATCGGCGTCCCGGGCTGGGTCGTCGGGCGGAACGTGTTCGTCGTGGACATCGGCGGGCTCGCCGAGCCGCTCGCGGCGCGCAGCGCCGTCATCGCGAACCGCGCGGCCGGTCACCGCAAGTCGGTGTCGGCACGGTGGTACGACGCTCGGTTCGGTGCCGCGCGCGGCGGTCCGCGGGTGCAGGCCGCCCGGCGCGCGCTGCGGTGCGCGCCGCTGTCGGACCTCCTCGACGCGATCGACCGGCCGCTGACGCCGGGACGCTTCCTCTCGAACCTCTGGCACGCTCCCTCGTACACCTTCGTCGACGTGCCGCGGGACCCGCGGCGCGCCGAGCAGAGGTTCTGCGGGGATCGCACCGGTCGCTGACGCGACGGAGCGGGAGGTCGACGACCTCCCGCTCCGTCGGTTCGTTGCGTGCGCCTCGAGGGCTGCTCGGGAGGGACCGGTCCCCGACCTCGCAGACGCCGGTGCTGCGGAGGGATTCCGCTTGGAGTCCGAAGTGGACGACCTAGCGGCCGCGCACCTCCAGGGTCCCATGTCGATCATGCATGAATGGACCACCTCCTTTCCCTGGTACCGGCATTCGTAGCACGTCCGGGAGGGGTCCGAGGTCCGTTTCGCGCCGGCTTCGCGCGGCGTTCACACGGCTCGCCCGGTCCGTCCTCAGGCGTCGTCGTCGGCGGGACGGCCGATCGCGCCGATGAACCGCAGGTAGTCGAGCTGGCACCGCATCACCGCGTCGACCTGCTCGGGCAGGTAGGCCTCGCCGGTCTCTGCGCAGCGCGCCACCACGTACGCGACGACCTCGTCGTCGGCGAAGACCACCTCCCCCTCGGCGCGGGAGCCGTCGCCGTTGGCGGCGACACCGCGATCGCGGAGGAACTCCATGTGCGCGTCGATGATGCGTCGAGCGTCGGCCTCGGTGAGCGTGGCCGCGGTCAGGTCGTCGAGGTGCTCGACGACCCACGCGAGCGCGTCGTCGGGGTCGAACACCGCGTCGGGCGGCCGCTCGCTCAGACGCGCGGCCTCCCGGAACACGAGCGCGGCCGCGATCGCGAGGACGATCCCGACGACGAGGAACACGACGACCCAGCCCATCGGGGGTGGGCCGCCCTCTAGATGCCGATGCGCTGGGCGAGCAGCTCGCGGTGGTACGTGGCGTCGCCGAGCAGGATCTCCGAGGACTTCGCGCGCTTGAAGTACAGGTGCGCGTCGTGCTCCCAGGTGAAGCCGATGCCACCGTGGATCTGGATGTTCTCCGCGGCCGCGTGGAAGTACGCGTCCGAGCAGTACGCCTTGGCGAGCGACGCCACCACGGGCAGCTCGTCGTTGTCCTCGGCCGCCGCCCACGACGCGTAGTACGCCGCCGACTTCGCCGACTCGATCTCGAGGAGCATGTCCGCGCACTTGTGCTTGATGGCCTGGAACGAGCCGATCGGGCGGCCGAACTGCACGCGGTCCTTCGCGTACTGCACCGATTCCTCGAGCACGTACTGGCCGCCGCCGACCATCTCGTTGCAGAGGCCCACGGCCGCCTGGTCGAGCGTCTTGGACAGCGCCGCCCAGCCGGCACCCGCGGTCCCGAGCAGCTGCGCGTCCACGCCGTCGAACTCCAGCTTCGCCTGCTTGCGGGTCTGGTCCATCGTGGCGAGCGGGGTACGCGTGAGGCCAGCGGCGTCACCGGCGACGGTGTAGAAGCTGATGCCGTCCTCGCCACTCGAGCCGGCAGCGCGTGCGACGACGACGATGAGGTCCGCGGTGTGGCCGTCGATCACGAACATCTTCGTGCCGGTGAGCTTGTTGCCGTCCGCCTCGAGCGTGATCCCCGACGCGTCCCACTTGCCGTTCGGCTCGGTGAACGCGAGCGTGGCGATCGTCTCGCCGCTCGCGATCCCCGGCAGGAGCGCAGCCTTCTGGTCGTCGGTGCCCGCGTTCAGGATCGCGTTCGCGGCGAGGACCACGGTCGAGAAGTACGGCGCGCACAGCAGCGCCCGGCCCATCTCCTCGAGCACGATGCCGAGCTCGACCCAGCTGAAGCCCTGACCGCCGTAGGCCTCGGGGATGTGCAGGCTCTGGAGCCCGAGCTCGTTCGCCATCTGGGACCAGACCGCCGGGTCGTAGCCCTCGGTGGTCTCCATGAGGCGCCGGACCTCGCTCTCGGGGCTCTTGGCCTCCAAGAACTTCCGTACGGCGTCACGCAGCTGGTCCTGCTCTTCGGAAAAGGCGAAGTTCACGGGGATTCCTTCCTCGGGGGGCTCTCCCGGAGCCCGAGAAGCACCGGCACGCTAGGTGCCCGGGCCCCTTCCCTGCCATTCGCTGGCCTTCGGCGCCCGGCAGCCCGCGGCGGTCTCGTCCCGCGAATGCCGGACGCGTCCGCGGACGCGTGATTGCCAGTTCCTGGAGTGCTCCGCGGAGCACTCCGGCGACGTCCGGCCAGGGTGTCCGGCCCCGTCCCACACTTTGTGTCAGTTGTCCGTGTTCTGGCCCGGACAACTGACACAAAGTCCGTCGCAGGTGAC
>CAZXCB010000147.1:0-8702 GCA_964639075.1 uncultured Bifidobacteriaceae bacterium
CTGATCTACGGCGTCGGCGGCATCATCGCCCCCTTCATCGGGATCAAGATCATCGACATGCTCGTGACGGCACTGGGGGTGAAGTGATGCGACGTCAACTGCTGCCGGCGATCCTGATGATCGTCGTCTTCACCCTGCTGGTCGGGGTGGCGTTCCCGCTGGTGATCACCGGCATCGCGCAGCTGGGCTTCGCCGACCGGGCGAACGGCTCGGAGATCTCGGCGAACGGGCACGTCGTCGGATCGAGCCTGCTCGGCCAGACCTTCACGAAGGCGAAGTACTTCCACGGCCGACCGAGCGCGGCGGGCGCCGCGGCCACGGGCTCGGACGCCACCGACCCGAACGACGACACGAGGACCGTCCCGAACGACCCGGAGGATCTGAATCAGGACATCAGCTCCGGATCCAACTGGGGTCCGACCAACCCGGACCTGCTCGACGCGGTGAGCCAGCGCGTCGCCGACTACCGCGCGAAGAACGGGCTCGCGAAGGGCGCCGAGGTGCCGGTCGACGCGGTGACCGCGTCCGGCTCCGGCCTCGACCCCCACATCTCGATCGCCAACGCACGGATCCAGGCCCGTCGGGTCGCCCGGGTACGGCGCATGCCGCTCGGGCTGGTGAACCGCCTGGTCGACGAGAGCACCGACGGACGATGGTTGGGCTTTCTCGGAGAGCCGGGCGTCAACGTCCTCGAGCTCAACATCGCACTCGACCGCGCCGCGTGACTCCCTAGGCTCCGGCGATGGCGCGCGGGAAGCTCCGCATCTACCTCGGCGCGGCGCCGGGCGTCGGCAAGACCTTCGCGATGCTCAACGAGGGCCGACGGCGGCGCGAGCGCGGGACCGACGTCGTCGTCGGGTACGTCGAGACGCACGGTCGCCCGAAGACGGCGGGCCAGATCGGCGATCTGGAGGTCGTCCCGCGCCACGTCGTCGCCTACCGGGACACGACGTTCGAGGAGATGGACGTCGACGCGGTGCTCGCGCGGGCGCCGAAGGTCGCGCTCATCGACGAGCTCGCGCACTCCAACATCCCGGGGTGCCGGAACGAGAAGCGGTGGCAGGACGTCGAGGAGCTGCTCGACGCGGGCATCGACGTCATCTCGACGGTGAACATCCAACACCTCGAGTCGATGAACGACGTCGTCGAGCAGATCACCGGCATCGAGCAGCGCGAGACGATTCCCGACGAGGTCGTCCGGCGCGCCGAGCAGGTCGAGCTCGTCGACCAGACCCCCGAGGCGCTGCGCCGGCGCATGGCCCACGGCAACATCTACAAGCCCGAGAAGGTCGACGCCGCGCTGGCCAACTACTTCCGCGTCGGAAACCTCGGCGCGCTCCGCGAGCTCGCGCTCATGTGGACCGCGGACCGCGTCGACGAGGCGCTCGAGGTGTACCGGGAGGCGCACGGGATCACCGGCACCTGGGAGACGCGCGAGCGGGTCGTGGTCGCGATCACCGGCGCGCCCGGCGGTGACGACGTCATCCGGCGGGCCGCGCGCATGGCGATGCGGACACGCGGCGACCTCATCGGCGTGCACGTGCGCCCGGCGGACGGCCTCGCGGGGCCGTCGGGTGAGCGGCTGAGCGAGCTGCGCGGCTTGCTCTCGGAGCTCGGTGGCGAGTACCACGAGGCGAGCGGCAGCGACGTCGCGGAGACCCTCGTCGCGTTCGCGCGGGCGGAGAACGCGACCCAGCTCGTGATGGGGGCGAGCCAGCAGTCGCGTTGGAACCAGTTCGTCCGTGGTTCGGTCATCAACGGGGTGCTGCGGTCCTCGGGGCCGATCGACGTGCACGTCATATCGACGGAGTCGGCCGACGAGGGTCTGGCCACCGCGGCGTGGCGGCCGACCTCCCGCGGTCACGTGTCACGTCGGCGGCTGCAGATCGGATGGGCGCTCGCGTTGGTCGGTCCGCCGCTGCTGAGCGCGCTGTTGTCGCTCGGTCGCCAGGGCCTGGGGCTCCCGAGCGTGCTCCTGCTGTTCCTCGCGCTCGTCGTGGTCGTCGCCGCGGTCGGGGGTCTGCTCCCCGCGCTGGTCGCGGCCGTCGCCGGGTCGCTCCTCGCGAACTACTACTTCACCCCGCCGATCCACACCTTCACGATCGAAGAGGGCGAGAACCTCCTCGCGCTCTTCGTGTTCCTCGCGGTGGCCGCGGTCGTCAGCTGGCTGGTGACGGTCGCGAACCATCGAGCTTCCGACGCGGCGCGGGCGCGTGCGGAGGCCGAGACGCTCGCCGCGCTCGGCGGGACGCTCGCGACGAGCGACGACCCGCTGCCCCAGCTGGTGGCGCAGCTGCGGGCCGCGTTCTCGGCCGGCGCGGTCGCCGTGCTGCGCGAGCAGGACGGGCAGTACCTGGTCGAGGCAGCGGCCGGCGAGCCGGTGCCGGCGGTCCCGACGGACGCCGCTTTCGCGGTCCCGATCGGTCCGCTGGAGCAGCTCGTGGTGGGCGGCGCGGATCTCTCGGACGAGGACCTCGACGTGCTGCGCTCGTTCGCGGCCCAGGTACAGGTCGCGGTCGAGCGCCGCCGGCTGCGCGCCGATGTCGCGGCCGCGGCCGGTCTCGCCGAGGCGAACGAGCTGCGGACGGCGCTGCTCGCGGCCGTGTCCAACGACCTGCGGACGCCGTTGGCGTCGATCAAGGCGTCGGTGACGAGCCTGCTGCAGCGTGACGTCGACTGGACGCCCGAGGCGACGAGGGAGTTCCTCGAGACGATCGACGAGGAGAGCGACCGGCTGAACTCGCTCGTCGGGAACCTGCTCGACATGAGCCGGCTCCAGACGGGAGCCCTGCAGCTCGTGATGCGTGACGTCGGCCTCGAGGAGGTCGTCCCGCGGGCACTCGCAGGTCTGCCGGATCGTCCCGCCCCGGTGGTGCTCGACCTGCCGGAGACGCTGCCGCGCGTCAAGGCCGACGCCGGGCTGCTGGAGCGAGCGGTCGCGAACCTCGTGGACAACGCACGTGCGTGGTCGCCGCCCGACCGGTCGGTGCGGGTCGAGGCCGGTGCGGTTCCCCGACGCGTCGACCTGCGTGTGATCGACCACGGGCCCGGGATCCCGCTGGACCAGCGCGAGCTCATCTTCCAGCCGTTCCAACGACTCGGTGACAACCCGACCGACGGCACCGGGGTCGGTCTCGGCCTTGCCGTGGCGCGCGGGTTCGTCGAGGCGATGGGCGGGGACCTGACGGTCGAGGACACCCCGGGCGGCGGGCTGACCATGGTGTTGAGCCTTCCGTTGGTGACCCCGTGAGCGAGATGTCATGAACCCGACGCGCGTGCTCGTCGTCGACGACGAGCCGCAGATCCGGCGGGCGCTCGGGGTCAACCTGCGGGCGCGTGGCTACGACGTCGACCTGGCCGAGACCGGCGAGCTCGCGCTCCAGCTCGCGGCCCGCCACCATCCCGACGTCGTGGTGCTGGACCTCGGCCTCCCGGGTATCGGCGGGGTCGAGGTCATCCAGGGCCTGCGGGGCTGGACCCAGGTCCCGATCATCGTCCTCTCGGTGCGCGAGGCCGAGTCGGACAAGGTGGCCGCGCTCGACGCGGGTGCCGACGACTTCGTCACGAAGCCCTTCGGCATGGACGAGCTCCTCGCGCGGCTGCGCGCCGCCCTCCGTCGTGCCGCACCCGCCGAGGAGGAGGCCGTCGTGGTCACCGACGCGTTCACGATCGACCTCGCGGCGAAGCGGGTCGTCGGCGCAGGTGGCGACGAGATCCGGCTCACGCCGACGGAGTGGCAGATCGTCGAGCTGCTCGTGCGCAACGCGGGCAAGCTCGTCGCGCAACGCCAGCTGCTCCAGGAGGTGTGGGGCCCGGAGTACGAGACCGAGACCAACTACCTGCGGGTCTTCATGGCGCAGATCCGTCGCAAGCTCGAACCCGATCCGTCCCGACCGCGCCACTTCTTCACCGAGCCCGGGATGGGCTATCGCTTCCAGCCCTGAGCGAGGGCTGCGCGCTTCCAGCCCTGAGCGAGGGCTGCCCGCTTCCAGGGCTGATCGCCCTGGGTCACTCGTCGACGATCTGGTGGAGGTGCTCGGCCTCCTGCTGGGCCTCGGCGTCGCTCACCACGCCGCGCCGCTTGTGCTTGCGGTACTCGAGGAAGGGCGGGATCAACGAGAGGACGATGATCACGCCGATGATCGGCAGCAGGTACGTGTCGATGTTGTCGGCGCCGATCGCGTCGCCGAGGAAGTAGCCGAGCAGGGTGACGCCGATCGCCCACAGGAATCCGCCGAGGATGTTGTAGGCGAGGAAGGTCCGGTAGCGCATCGTGCCGACGCCCGCGAGGATCGGCGCGAACGTGCGCACGACGGGCACGAACCGGGCCATGACGATGGTCTTGGCGCCGTGCTCCTCGAAGAAGTCGTTGGCCCGCGCCACGTGCTCCTGTTTGAACAGGCGGGAGTTCGGCCGCTGGAAGATCGACGGTCCGACCCGCTTGCCGAACGCGTAGCCGACCTGGTCGCCGACGACCGCGGCCACGAAGCACCCGACGAGCACGACCGCGATGTTCAGCTTCCCCTGAGACGCGAGGAGTCCCGCGGTGAAGAGGAGGGAGTCGCCGGGCAGGAAGAAGCCGATGAGGAGACCGGACTCCGCGAAGATGATCAGAATCAGACCGATCGTCCCGAACGACCGGATGAGGTCGTCAGGGCTGAGTGACAGGCCGAGCATCGGGGCACTCTAGGGCCGGCGAGGCGGAGGATCCGGGCATGGAGCATGGGTGCTCCGCTACGTTCGCAGCCGTTCTCCGTCCCCGAGCGTCGAAGAGCTCGCACCGTGGCCAAGTCCCTCGTGATCGTCGAATCCAAGACCAAGGCCGACACCATCGGCCGGTTCCTCGGCGCGGATTTCACGGTCCTCGCGAGCTTCGGCCACGTCCGGGACCTGCCCCGGAAGGGCCTCGGCGTCGACGTCGAGGACCACTTCCGGCTCGAGTACGCGCCCCCCGAGGGCCGGGCCAAGGAGGTGGTCAGCACCCTCCGCAGGGCGCTGAAGGGCGCCGACGAGCTCTTCCTCGCGACCGACGAGGACCGCGAGGGGGAGGCGATCGCCTGGCACCTCATCGAGGTGCTCAAGCCCAAGGCCCCGGTCAAGCGGATGGTGTTCCACGAGATCACCCGCGAGGCGATCGACGACGCGATCGCGAACCCGCGCGATCTCGACATGCGACTCGTCGAGGCCCAGGAGGGTCGGCGGACCCTCGATCGCCTCGTGGGCTACGAGGTGTCGCCCGTGCTGTGGCGGCGCGTCGGCGGAGCGCGCTCGGCGGGGCGCGTGCAGAGCGTCGCGGTCCGGCTCGTCGTCGAACGCGAACGCGAACGCATGGCCTTCCGCAGCTCGGAGTTCTGGGACCTCGACGGCCGGTTCACGGCGCGCGGCACGCAGTTCGGCGCGCGGCTGGTGGAGGTCGGGGGTCGCCGGATCGCGGGAAGCCGCGACTTCGATGCCGCGACCGGGCTCCTCGCGCCAGACTCCGCGTCGCTGCACCTCGGCGAGACCGACGCCCGCGCGCTCGCCGAGCGGCTCTCCGACACCGCGTTCACGGTGCGCAACGTCGACGCGAAGGACTTCGTCGAGCGGCCGAAGCCCCCGTTCAAGACGACGACGATGCAGCAGGAGGCCGGCAACAAGCTGAGGTTCAGCGCCGGCCGCACGATGTCGGTCGCCCAGGGCCTCTACGAGCGTGGCTACATCACGTACATGCGGACCGACTCGATCAGCCTGTCGAACCAGGCTGTCGACGCGGCCCGGGCCCAGATCGTCGAGCGGTTCGGCCAGGCCTACCTCCCGCCGGCGCCGCGCTCGTTCGCCAACACGACCACGAACGCGCAGGAGGCCCACGAGGCGATCCGACCCGCCGGCGCCCGGTTCCGCACACCGGAGGAGGTGCGGGGGGAGCTGTCCCGAGACGAGCAGCAGCTCTACGAGCTCATCTGGATGCGCACGGTCGCGAGCCAGATGACCGACGCCCGTGGTCGCCGGGTGACGGTGCGCCTGGGTGGTGACTCCTCGGCGGGGGAGGAGGCGATCTTCCGCGCGACCGGCAAGTCGTACGAGTTCCTCGGGTTCCGCATGGCCTACGTCGACGTGAGCGAGGACCCCGGCGCCACCGATGACGACGAGGCGGTGCTGCCCAACGTCGGCGAGGGCGAAGGCGTCGCGTGCGACCGGCTCGAAGCGAGCGGCCACACCACGCAAGCGCCGGCTCGCTACACCGAGGCGACTCTGGTGAAGGTGCTCGAGGACTCCGGCATCGGCCGGCCGTCGACCTACGCGTCGATCATCAACACGATCACGAGCGAGCGCGGGTACGTGTGGAAGAAGGGCACCGCGCTCGTGCCGTCGTGGACCGCGTTCGCCAAGACGCAGCTGCTCGAGCGCTACTTCGCCCACCTCGTCGACTACGGATTCACCGCCACCATGGAGGAGGCACTCGACGCGGTCGCACGCGGTGAGGCCGAGGCCGAGAAGTGGCTGCACGCCTTCTACTTCGGCAACGGCAGCGCGGGGCTCCGCGAGCTGGTGTCGGAGGAGCACCTCGCGCACATCGACATGAGCGAGGTCAACAAGATCGTCATCGGGATCGACGACGGCGGCAACGAGTACGTCGTACGCGTCTGGAACACGGGCGAGTCGCTCCACGTCGGTGACGAGAAGTGCCCCCTGCCGGCCGACCTCCCGCCCGACGAGTTGAGCGTCGAGCGGGCCCAGGAGCTGATCGCGAAGGGTGCCGGCGGCCCGCGCGAGCTCGGGGTCGACCCGGCGTCCGGCGAGACCGTGCTCGCGTTGACGGGTCGGTTCGGCCCGTTCGTCCAGCTCGGGACGCTGGAGGAGGGCTCCAAGGCCAAGCCGCCCCGCGCGTCGCTGTTCAAGAGCATGGACCCCGGGACGATCGACCTCGAGACCGCGCTCCGGCTGCTGTCGCTCCCGCGCGTGGTGGGCGCCGACGCGGAGGGCAACGAGATCACCGCGCAGAACGGCCGCTACGGCCCCTACCTGAAGAAGGGGACGGACAGCCGCAGCCTCGAGACCGAGGACCAGCTGTTCACGGTGACCCTCGCCGAGGCCGAGGTGATCTTCGCTCAGCCCAAGCGGGGCCGGAACCAGCGGGCGAAGCCGCCGATCCAGGAGCTCGGCGAGAGCCCCGACACCGGCAAGCCGATCCGCGTGCTCGACGGTCGCTTCGGCCCCTACGTCACCGACGGCGTGACGAACGCGACGATCCGGCGGGGTCTCGACCCCGAGACGCTGTCGCAGGAGGACGCGCTCGACCTCCTCCGCGAGCGCGCCGCGAAGGGTCCGTCGACGAAGGCGAAGAAGTCGGCGAAGAAGACGGCGAAGTCCACCAAGAAGTCAGCGAAGAAGGCGGCCAAGAAGCCCACGAAGAAGGCGGTGTCGGCGACGGGCACGACCCGAGTGGTGAAGAAGGGCACGAGCGCCGCGGCGAAGAAGGCGAAGGCGAAGCAGTCGGCGAACGCCGCCGCGCTCGACGCGCTCGGCACCGGTGACGGCTGACCCACCGGCGCCGCCGCCCGCCCCCGATCGGAGGCCGGGGTCCGACCCGGCGCCGTTCATTCCCGCCGTCGGCGAGGAGATCCGGCCACCCACGGAGTCCTTCCGGCTCTTCGGCTCGAAGGCCTTTCTCCGACTCTGGATCGCCCAGGTCTTCTCGAGCCTCGGCGACTGGGTCGGGCTCTTCGCGATCCTCGGCATCACCAGCCAGCTGTCGAACAACTCCGCGCTCGCGCTCAGCCTCGTCATGGGCGCGCGCATGCTGCCGGGGTTCTTCCTGGCGACCCTCGGCGGCGTCATGGTCGACCGCTTCGATCGCCGCAAGATCATGGTGCTCTGCGACGTCGGACGGGCCGGCCTGATCTGCACGCTGCCGTTCGTCAGCAGCCTGTGGCTGTTGATCGTGGCGTCGTTCTTCATCGAGATCATGACGCTGCTCTGGGGCCCGGCCAAGGACGCGTCGGTCCCGCACTTCGTACCCGAGGACAAGCTCGCGTCGGCCAACACGTTGTCGCTGGTCGCGTCGTACGGCACGTTCCCGATCGGCGCGGCGATCGCATCGGCCCTGGCGGTGGTGGCCACGTGGCTCGGCGGCTTCGACGCGCTGAGCTCGCTCAAGGTGGACAAGAACGTCGTCTCGCTCTGGTTCGACGCGATCACCTACATCGTCTCGGCGATCCTCGTCGTCCGGCTGCCGATCCCGAAGCCGACGCGCGCCGGCGGCCAGAAGATCGACCTCGCGTCGAGCATCCGGGAGATCAAAGAGGGCATTGCCTTCATGCGGTCCGAGCCGTTCAGCCGCGCGGTGATCATCGGCCTCGGAGGCGGCCTGATCGGTGCGGGGGCCATGATCCCGCTCGGCACCGTGTTCGCGTCGGAGATCCTCGGTTCGGAAGCGCAGTACGGCGTGCTGCTCACCGCGCTCGGCACCGGCGCGGCGATCGGGATCTTCGGCATCCTCGCGATGCAGAAGCGGCTCCCCGTCGAGCGGGTGTTCTCGTGGTCCATCATCGGCGTCGGGGTGGCGCTCTTCGGCGCGGTCGCGTCCAACGCGAGCGGCATCTCGTCGTTGCTCATCGCCGCGGTCGGCGCCTGCGCGGCGAGCGCGTACGTCACCGGCTTCACGCTCATCCAGGAGAAGGTCACCGACGAGATGCGGGGCCGCACGTTCGCGACGCTGTACG
>CAZXCB010000148.1:0-4287 GCA_964639075.1 uncultured Bifidobacteriaceae bacterium
GCGAAGCTCATCTCCATGTCGTACTGCATGAACTCGAACTGGCGGTTGCCGCGCAGGTCCTCGTCCCGCAGGCACCGGGCGATCTGGAAGTAGCGATCGAACCCACCGACCATCAGCAGCTGCTTGAACAGCTGCGGGCTCTGCGGGAGCGCGTAGAAGTCGCCCGGGCTGAGCCGCGACGGCACCACGAAGTCGCGCGCGCCCTCGGGCGTCGACGCGATCAGCATCGGCGTCTCGACCTCCACGAAGTCCTGCTCGACCATCGACTGGCGGAGCGCGGTGTTGACCCGTGCCCGCAGTCGGAGGTTGCGCTGCATCGAGCTCCGCCGCAGGTCCAGGTAGCGGTGCCGGAGCCGGAGCACCTCGTCGACGTCGTCGCCGCGATCGCTGAGCGGGAACGGTGGCGCCTCGGCGCGGTTCAGCACCGTGACGTTCGCAGCCGCGACCTCGACGTCGCCCGTGGGCAGCTCGGGGTTGACCGTGCCCTCGGGGCGCGGTCGCACCGCGCCCACCACCTGGAGCACCCATTCGCGTCCGATGTGGTGCACGTCGTCGCCCAGCTGCTCCGGGTCGACCACGACCTGCACGATGCCGGTGCTGTCGCGCAGGTCGAAGAAGACCACGCCCCCGTGATCGCGTCGGGCCGCGACCCAACCCGCCAGCGTGATGTCGGCGCCGGTGTCCTCCGCGCGCACCGTCCCGGCACCGTGCGACCTCATCACTCCCGCTCACCGCCCTTCGGGCTGGGCCGCTCCGGCCCCGCTCGGCGGGCCGGACGGCGCCGCGGCTCGCTCAACGCCTCGCTCACGATCACTCCCGATCCCTTCGACTCACCAGCCACGCCACCAGCCCCGTACGGGGCACCTCGACCTGCTCGCCGGAAGCGAGGTCCTTCACGGCGACCGCGTCTCGTGCGAGCTCGTCCCGACCGAGCATCACGGCAACGCGGGCCCCCGAGCGGTCGGCCAGCTTCCACTGCGCCTTCACCGACCGGCCGCCGTACGCGCGGTCGACGCCGAAGTCGTTGGCGCGCAACCACTCGACGAGCTCCAGCACGGTCGTGCCCCCCGCGGCGCCGAGCCCGTCGACCACGAACACCTCGATCGGTGATGCGGGCACAGATGCATCCGCGGCGTCGAGAGCGAGCACGAGCCGCTCGATGCCGGTCCCGAAGCCGATCCCGGGCGTGGGCGGTCCGCCCATCGCCTCGGCGAGACCGTCGTAGCGACCGCCGCCGCCCAGCGCGTTCTGCGCGGCGTCGAGCGCGTCGCTCTGGAACTCGAAGGTGGTCGACGTGTAGTAGTCGAACCCCCGCACGAGCCGCGGCGCGAGCTCGAACGCGATGCCGAGCGCGCGCAGACCGGCCTGGACCGACTCGAAGTGCGCCACCGCCGCGTCGGACAGGTACTCCGGGAGCTGGGGCGCGGACTCGATCACGTCCTGCCAGTCCTCGACCTTGGCGTCGAGCACCCGCAACGGGTTGGCGGCGACGCGCGCCGCGAACTCGTCGCCGAGGTCAGCCCCGCGGAAGTGTGCCGTGAGCGCGTCGAGGAACCGCGGGCGCGAGGCGGCATCACCCATCGAGTTGACGAGCAGGCGCGTCCCGCCGAGCCCGAGCTCGGCATAGAACCCCGCGAGCAGCGCGATCACCTCGACGTCGATGTCCGGGTCCTCCACCCCGAGCGCCTCGATGCCGAGCTGCCAGTGCTGGCGGTACCGGCCCTTCTGCGCACGCTCGTACCGGAAGTTCGGGGCGACGTACCAGACCTTCCACGGCGGGGTCGGCCGGTGTTGGACGTACGCGCGCACGACCGACGCCGTCCCCTCCGGACGCAACGCGAGCCGGCGTCCACCCTTGTCGGTCAGCTCGTACATCTCCTTGCTGACGACGTCGGTGTGCTCGCCGACCCGGTGGAAGACCTCGAGGTGCTCGAACGTCGGCGTGATCGCGAGGCCGTAGCCCGACCGCGCGGCGCGGGTGGCGAAGCGCGCGACCAGATCCGCCCAGCGGCCGGATTCCGGCGGCAGGACGTCGTGCACCCCCTTCGGAGCGCGGAAGAGGTCGTCGCGGGAGGACATCGGCGGGCGAGCCTACCGGCGAGCCCCTCCCGAGCCGGGGTTGTTGGCGCGCCCGATCTAGGTCCGGGCCGCGGGCGCGGCACCGGGCACGATGCGCGTCGCCTCGTACACCGAGTCGACCCGCTTGAGCGCGGCGACGATCGAGTCGAGGTGGCTCGGGTCCGCGAGCTCGAACTCGAACCGGAACCGCGCGACCCGATCGGCGGAGGTCTGGCTGTTGCACGAGAGCACGTTCACGTGGTGCTCCGCGAGCGTGTTGGCGACGTCGCGCAACAGGCGCGAGCGGTCGAGCGCCTCGACCTCGACGGCCACGACGTACGCGCCGGAGGCGTCGTGATCCCACTCGACCTCGACGACGCGGTCGGGCCGGCTCGCGAACCCGACGGCGTTCGCGCAGTCGGCCCGATGCACCGAAACCCCGCGCCCCCGGGTCATGAAGCCGACGATCTCGTCGCCGGGAACGGGCATGCAGCACTTCGACAGCCGCACGACACCGTCGTCCAACCCCTCCGCGTGCACCCCGGCCGCGCGGCGGCGCGCATTGCCGCGCGACGGCTTGCGCGCGGTCACCGGCAGGCGGTCGAGACCGTCGGCCAGCTTCTGGCGCACGCGCTGCGCGACCACACGCGTCGGGACGTGCTGATCGCCGATCGCGGCGTAGAACGTGTCGAGGTCCGCGTAGTGCATCTCCTCGGCGACGTCGACGAGCAGGTCCGACCCGATGATCTCCGAGACGGGCAGCTCCTCCCGGCGCAGCTCGATCGCGAGGTCGTCCCGGCCGGCGTCGATCGCGTCCTCGCGCCGCTCCCGGGAGAACCACTGCCGGATCTTCGCCCGGGCGCGCGGCGTCTGCGCGAAGTGGAGCCAGTCCTCGGTGGGCCCGGCGCCCTCCTGCCGGCTCGTGACGATCTCGATCGTGTCGCCGGTGGTGAGCAGCGCGTCCAGGGGCACGAGCCGACCGTTGGCCCGGGCGCCGATGCAGCGGTGGCCGATCTCGGTGTGGATCGCGTACGCGAAGTCGACCGGCGTCGCCCCGCTCGGCAGGATCACGACCTTCCCGTTCGGCGTGAAGAGGAACACCTCGTCGGCCTCGAGATCCCCCTTGAGGATCTTCATGAACTGCTCGGGGTCCTCGGTCTCGTGCTGCCACTCGACCAGGCGCTGGAGCCACGCGGAGTCGGTGGCGCTCTTGGACGACTCGGTCTCCTTGTACCCCCAGTGCGCGGCGACACCGAACTCCGCTCGCCGGTTCATGTCGGTGGTGCGGATCTGCACCTCCAGTGGGCGCCCGCCCGGACCCACCACGGTCGTGTGCAACGACTGGTAGAGGTTGAACTTCGGCTGCGCGATGTAGTCCTTGAACCGGCCCTGCACGGGACGCCACCACGCGTGGATCGAGCCCAACGCCGCGTAGCAGTCCTTCACCGAGTCCACCACGACACGCACACCGAGCAGGTCGATGATCTCGTCGAAGTCCTTGTCCCGGACGACCATCTTCTCGTAGATGGACCAGTAGTGCTTCGGGCGGCCCGTGACGACGGCCTCGATCTGGAGCTCGTCGAGCCGCTCGCGGATCTCCGCGAGCACGAGCCCGAGGTCCGTGTCGCGCACCGGAGCGCGCGTCGAGACGAGCTGCTCGATCTCGGCGTACCGCTTCGGGTGCAGCACCGCGAACGAGAGGTCCTCGAGCTGCCACTTGATCTCGCCGATACCCAAGCGGTGCGCGAGCGGCGCGTAGATGTCGAGCGTCTCACGGGCGATGCGGTTCTGCTTGACCTCGGGGAGCGACGCGATCGTGCGCATGTTGTGCAACCGGTCCGCGAGCTTGATGAGCAGGACCCGGATGTCCTTGGCCATCGCGACCAGCATCTTGCGCATCGTGGCCGCCTGCTGCGCGAGGCGGGACTCGAACTCGAGCCGGTCCAGCTTGGTCACGCCGTCCACGATCATGCCCACCTCGGGTCCGAACAGCTCGTTCAGACGTTCCTGGGTGAGCGTGGTGTCCTCCACCGCGTCGTGGAGCAGCGCCGCCGCGATGGTGACGTCGTCGAGGCCGAGGTCGGCGAGGATCCGGGCGACGCCGAGCGGGTGGGAGATGTACGGCTCACCGGACCGCCGGACCTGCGCGGCATGGGCCTCGAGCGCGACGTCGTAGGCCCGCTCGATCAGGGTCGTGTCGGCCTTGCGGTGCTGGGCGAGATAGGCGTC
>CAZXCB010000148.1:4297-8669 GCA_964639075.1 uncultured Bifidobacteriaceae bacterium
CGCGGAGCGGAGCGAGCGCGACGTCGACCTGGTGGCGGCGCCAGGGCAGCACCGAGCGCCGATCGGCGCGACGCTCGGTTCTGGGCTCGGTCAGACTCATCCCGTGTCCTCTCGGCCCTGCGAGCGCCGCGACGGCGCCACTCGCTGGACGGCCGGCACTCGAATGCGCCGTCGCCCGCGCTCGTGTCGCTGCCGGACGGGCCCCGTTCGGCCCGTGGGACGGCGGTACACCGGAGTCGGGGCCTCACTCACGAACCGCATTGTCCCACGTGGGGGCGCGCTACTTGCGCTTGCGGGACTTCTGCTGCCGAGGGCGGGGCTGGATCACCGGCTGGTCCGTGGTCGCGGCCGGGGGCGGGGCCGGACGGGTCTTCGTGGTGGTACGGGCCGCCGCCGGCGCCGAGCCCGCCTCGCGGGCGTCCTCGACGTCCTCGTCGTAGGTCGTCGACATGGAGGAGGCGGCGTCCCGGCTCGAGCGGGCCGAGCTGCGCTCGGCGAGCGCCCGGTACCGCGGCTCGCGCTCCTTCGACCACACGAGCAGCGGCGTCGCGACGATGATCGACGAGTAGGCGCCGACGATGAGACCGATGAAGAGCGCGAGGCCGAACTCCCGCAGCGCGAGCGCACCTTCGAATCCGACGCCGACCACGAGCAGCGACGCGACCGGCAGCAGCGCGACGAACGAGGTGTTGAGCGAGCGCATCAGGACCTGGTTCAGGGATCGGTTCGCCATACCGGTGTAGGTGAGCCCGCGCACGGTCGACAGCTGGGGCGTGTTCTCCTTGATCTTGTCGAACACGACGACGGTGTCGTACAGGGAGAATCCGAGGATCGTCAGGAACGCGATGACCGTCGCCGGTGTCACCTCGATGCCGGTCACCGCGTAGACACCGACGGTGATGAGGATGTCGTGGATCACCGCGAGGATCGCGGCGATCGCCATCTTGAACTCGAAGCGCAACGACAGGTAGAGCGCGATCGCGACGAAGAACATCCCGAGCGCGAGCAGCGCCTGGCGGGACACCTTGCTCCCCCAGCTCGGACCGACCTCCGAGACGCTCACCGCCCGCACCTGGACGCCGCCGTACTTCGCGAGCGCGGCGGTCACCTCGGCCTCCTGGGCCCGCGCGACCTCGGTGGTCTCGACGCGCACGCCCCGGTCGCCGAGGATCACGATCTTCGGGTCCTTGATCCCGAGCCCGTCGACGAGGCTGCGCACGTCGCCGGTCGAGACGTTCTTCGACGGCGCCGCGGTGAGCTGCCAGGCAGTGCCTCCGGTGAAGTCGAGACCGAGGTTCAGCCCGTCGCGCAGCACGAACCCGAGCACCGACACGAGGATGAGCACGCCCGAGATCAGCGCCCAGCGCCACCTCCGGTCGAGGAAGTCGTAGTACGTGTCCTCGTGGTAGAGGTCCTTGAGCGTGTGGCGGCGGCCGTCGGGTCTCATCGGTCGACCTCCGCGCGCAGGCCGATCGCCACGCAACTGCAGGACGTGTGGCGGCGGCCGTCGGGTCTCACAGCGCCACCTCCGGGGTGTCGAGGCCGGCGGCGATGCCGACCTTCCGGGTCGCCACGATCGGACGGCTCCGCGCCATGAACTGCACGAGCGGATGCATGAAGAAGTACGAGAGCACGAGGTCGAGGATCGTGGAGAGACCGAGCAGGAACGCGAACTGGCGCACCGAGCCGATCGCCTGCCAGTAGAGGATCCCCGCCGCGATCAAGGAGACGAGGTCGGCCGCGACGATCGTCTTGAACGAGCGCGCGAAGCCGCGGTCCACCGAGCTGCGGATCGTTCGGCCGGTGCGGACCTCGTCCTTCAATCGCTCGAAGTAGACGACGTAGGAGTCCACGGTGATGCCGACGGACACGATCACACCGACCACACCGGCGAGCGTCAGCGTGAGGCCGATCGAGTCGCCGAGGAACGTGATGATCGTGTACAGGGCCATCCCCGAGAGCGCGAGGCCGACGATGACCACGAGCCCGAGGATCCGGTAGAAGAGGAGCATGTAGAGCGCGACCAGCGCGAGGCCGATCACGCCGGCGAGGATTCCCGCGTCGAGCTGGTCGCGGCCGAGCGTCGGCGAGATGCTGGTGGTCGTGAGCTCCTTCAGCTGCACCGGCAGCGCGCCGAACTTCAGCACGGTCGCGAGGTCCTCCGCCTCGGTCTGGCTGAAGTCACCGGAGATCTGGACGTCGCCGGTGAACGAGTCCGCCTGGAACGCCGGCGCGGACTGCACCACGCCGTCGAGCACCATCGCGACCGCGTTCTTCGGAGCCGGCTGCTGAAAAGAGCTGGCCGCGAGCTGGTTGAACTTCGCGAGCCCGTCACCCGTCAGCGTCAGCAGCACCACCCAACCGGATCCGCCCGAGTCGAAGCTCGCCTTGGCCGTGCTCACGCCCTTGCCGGTGAACGCCGTCGGGCCGAGCTGGTACCGGGTCGTGCCGTCGCGGTCGCAGAGGATGACCGTCGCGTTGCGCTTGTCCTGCGCGGCCGGCGTGAGCGGCACGGCGGTCTCGGGGTCCACGGTGGTCGTGGTCGTCGCGGGTCCGGCCGTGGTCGTCGTGGTCGGGGCCGCGACGGTCGACGAGGTGGCGGCCGCGGTGGTCGTGGTCGACGGGCCCCCGCGTGGCGCCGCGATGCCCTTGCCGGCGCCCGCGGCCGGTGGCGACGACGACGGCACCGCTGTGGTGGTGCTCGACGTGGACGACGACGCGGTCGTGCTCGACGTCGACGAGGTCGCCGACCCCGCGGTCGTCCCCGAGCCGGTGCACGGGATGGAGAACGCCTCGAGGACGGGCCGGAACCGAAGCTCCGCGGTCTTGCCGACCACCCGGCGAGCCTTGTCGCGGTCCTTCACGCCGGGGAGGTCGACGACGATCTGGTCGCCGTCGCGCTTCACCTCGGTCTCGGCGACGCCGAGCCCGTTCACCCGGTTGCGGATGATGTCGACCGCCTTGTCGAGCACGTCGTTCGACTGCTGCTTCCCCACGGCTGCGAGACGGACCTCGATGCCGCCCTGGAGGTCCAGGCCGAGCACCGGGCTGTTGCCGCTCGCGAGGGTCGCGACGAACGTGCCGACGATGAGCACGACGGTGACGGTGAGGTACCAGAAGCTGCGCCGCACTCAGTCCTCCGCCGCGGCGTCGGCCGGACCGTCGTCCGCCTGGGTGTTCGAGGCCGGCGCCTCGTCCTCGTCGGTGCGCCGACGGGCGATCGCCTCGCGGGCGACGGTGAGCACCACGCCGGGGGCGACCTCGATCCGCAGGACGTCGTCGTCGACGTCGAGCACGACGCCGTAGATCCCTCCCGCAGTGATGACCTCGTCGCCGACGCCGACCGCCGCGATCAGGGCCTTGCGGGCCGCCAGCTGGCGGCGCTGCGGGCGCACGATCAGGAAGAAGAACGCGACGACGAGCAGCGCGAAGTAGATGAGGAATACAGGCATGCCGGACCGGGGAGGTTAGCGCGCAGGTCTCCCGGTCCCGTGGTCAGTCGGGTTCGAAGAGGCTGGGGACGCCACGTCGGCATCTCCGCTCGCCACCAGGTGCTCGCGGTCGCCGCCGGGGCTCGCTGCGACGCGGGTCACCTCCGCTCCGCTCCGCTCCGGTTCGGTGTGCCTCAATCCGGTTCGAACAGGTTCGGGACCGTGGGCGGTGCGGGGACGTCGAGGTGGGCGTAGGCGGCGGCGGTCGCGACGCGACCCCGCGGCGTTCGCTGGAGCAGACCCTGCTTGAGCAGGAACGGCTCGTAGACCTCCTCGACCGTGTCCGGTTCCTCCCCCACGGCAACCGCGAGCGTGCCGAGGCCGACGGGCTGGCCCGCGAAGGTGACGCACAGCGCGGTGAGCACCGCCCGGTCGGTGCGATCGAGGCCGCGCACGTCGACCTCGAAGACGTCGAGCGCGGCGCGAGCGACCGCCCCGTCGATCACACCGGCGGCCCGCACCTCGGCGTAGTCGCGCACGCGCTTCAGCAGGCGGTTGGCGATCCGCGGTGTTCCCCGCGCCCGGCTCGCGAGCTCCGCCGCGCCGGCGGCGTCGATCTGCACCCCGAGGATGCGCGCGGCGCGCGCGACGATGCCCCGCAGGTCCTCGGCTTCGTAGTACTCGAGTCGGGCGACGAAGCCGAAGCGGTCGCGCAGCGGCCCGGTGATGAGCCCCGCCCGCGTCGTGGCACCGACCAGGGTGAAGCGAGGGAGGTCGAGACGGATCGAACGCGCCGATGGACCCCGGCCGATCACGATGTCGAGCTGGAAGTCCTCCATCGCCGGGTAGAGGACCTCTTCCACCGCGCGCGGGAGCCGGTGGATCTCGTCGACGAAGAGCACGTCGCCGTCGTCGAGGTTGGTGAGGATCGCGGCGAGGTC
>CAZXCB010000149.1:0-8625 GCA_964639075.1 uncultured Bifidobacteriaceae bacterium
GCAGTCGATGGAGAACCCCGTCTACTACGTGCAGTACGCGCACGCGCGGGTCGCGTCGATCGCGCGGCGCGGCGCCGAGGCAGGCGTCGTGCGCCGGCCGCTCGCCGAGGTGGATCTCACGCGTCTCGACCACGAGCGCGAGCTCGATCTGCTGCGGGCGCTGTCGGAGTACCCGGACGTGCTCATGCACGCCGCCGCGCTGCGGGCTCCGCACCGGGTCACCACGTGGGTGCGGGACCTCGCGTCGCGCTTCCACGGCTTCTACCGCGACTGTCGCGTGATCACCGACGACGCGGAGCTCACGCAGGCGCGCCTGTGGCTCGCCGAGGCGGTGCGCGTCGGGCTCGCGAGCGCGCTCGGCATCCTCGGTGTCGGCGCGCCCGAGGTGATGGAACGGCTCGACGGCAGTGACGCCGGCAGTGACGACGTCGGCGACGTCGCTGGCTCACCGTGAGCGAGGTCTCCGCGTCCGACGCGCCGATCGATACGACGATGGTGCCACCGGGGCTTCGCACCGTCGACCTCGAGGCGCTCGCAACCGAGTTCGGCACGCCGGTGTTCGTGTACGACGAGGACCATCTCCGCGCGCGGTGCCGTGAGTACGCGGCCGAGTTCGGCGGCGACAACGTGGCGTACGCCGGCAAGGCGTTCCTGTGCACCGCGATGGCCCGGCTCGTCGCGGAGGAGGGTCTGCACCTCGACGTCGCCACGCGCGGCGAGCTCCACGTCTCGCAGCACGCGGGGTTCCCCGCCGAGCGGCTCGTGCTCCACGGCAACAACAAGAGCGACGACGAGATCGAGGCGGCGCGCGACGTCGGCGTCGGCCGGATCGTCGCCGACTCGTTCGACGAGCTCGACCGGTTGGAGCGGTGTGGCTTCGGTGGCGACGTCCTCGTGCGGGTCACGCCCGGTGTCGAGGCCCACACGCACGAGTACATCGAGACCGGAACCGACGACTCGAAGTTCGGGTTCACGGTCTCGACCGGTGCCGCGGCCGAGGCGGTGGCGCGGGTCGTCGCGTCACCCGCGCTGCGCTTCGGTGGCATCCACGCGCACATCGGCTCGCAGGTCTTCCGGATGGACTCCTACGCGGAGGCGGCCGGGGTCGTCGGTCGCTTCGCGGAGGACTGTGAGCGTGCCACCGGTGTCGACATCCCGTTGCTCGACCTCGGTGGTGGCCTCGGCGCGCGGTACGTCGCGGAGGATCCCGACCCGTCGATCGCGGAGTACGCGGCGGCCTTGCGCACCGCGGTGGGGGAGCGCCGAGTGATGGTCGAGCCGGGACGCTCGATCGCCGCGGCCGCGGCGGTGACGCTGTACCGCGTCGGCACGGTGAAGGCGATACCGGGTGGGCGGACCTACGTGGCGGTCGACGGCGGGATGAGCGACAACCCGCGTCCCGTGCTCTACGGCGCCGGCTACGAGGCGTACCTGCCGGCCCGCGCCGGCGCGTCGCGCCCGCTGCGTGCCGCCGTGGCGGGCAAGCACTGCGAGCAGGGCGACGTGATCGTCGCCGACGCCCGGCTGCCCGGCGACGTCGCGGTGGGTGACCTGCTCGCCACCCCCGTCACCGGCGCGTACGGGTATTCGATGGCCAGCAACTACAACAAGGTGCCCCGGCCGGCGGTCGTGTTCGTGCGGGGGGGCGAGGCGCGGACGGTCGTCCGCCGGGAGACGCTCGCCGACCTCGTGCGGTTGGACGCATGACCTCGGTGGTCCCGTGCGAGACTGGAGGGTCATGACTGCCTCACGAGTGGTGCGGGTGGGCCTCCTCGGCTGTGGCCACGTCGGCTCGGCGCTCGTGCGCCTCGTCACCCAGCACGGCGCCGAGATCGAGACCCGCACCGGCGTCCGGCTCGAGGTCACGCGGGTCGCGGTGCGGAACCTCGCGCTCGAGCGCGACGTCGACCTCCCCGTGTCCGTCTTCACCCACGACGGCGCGGCCGTCGTCGTGGCCGACGACGTGGACCTCGTGGTCGAGGTGATCGGTGGCATCGAGCCCGCGCGCGAGCACATCGTCGAGGCGCTCAAGGCGGGCAAGCCGGTGGTCACGGCGAACAAGGAGCTGCTGGCGAACGTCGGGCGCGAGCTGTTCGAGACCGCGGAGGCCGCCGGGCTCGACCTGCTGTTCGAGGCGGCGGTCGCCGGGGGCATCCCGATCATCCGCCCGCTGCGCGAGTCGCTCGCGGGGGACCGGATCCGCCGGGTCATGGGCATCGTCAACGGGACGACGAACTTCATCCTCAGCCGGATGGCGGAGTCGGGGTCCTCGTTCAGCGACGCGCTCGCCGAGGCGCAGACGCTCGGCTTCGCCGAGCGGGACCCCACGGCCGACGTCGAGGGCTTCGACGCCGCGGCGAAAGCGGCGATCATCGCGTCGATCGCGTTCGGCGCGCGGATCGTCGCGGGTGACGTGTACCGCGAGGGCATCAGCGAGCTCACCGATGCCGACATCGCGTCCGCCAGGGAGCTCGGCTTCGCGGTGAAGCTGCTGGCCGTCGCGGAGGAGGCCGACGACGGCATCGCGGTGCGCGTGCACCCCACGATGATCCCGTTGTCGCATCCGCTGGCGTCGGTGCGCGAGTCGTTCAACGCATTGTTCATCGAGGCAGACGCGGTCGGTCAGCTGATGTTCTACGGGCGCGGCGCGGGCGGTGAGCCGACCGCGAGCGCCGTGCTCGGCGACGTGATCGACGCGGCGAAGAACCTGGCCGGCGGTGCGCGGGGCGCGACCGTCGGGACGCTGGTCCGCAAGCCGATCCGGCCCATCGACGAGGTCGAGAGCCAGTTCTACCTGCAGCTCGAGGTCGCCGACGAGCCCGGTGTGCTCGCCGCGATCGCCGAGCAGTTCGGCGCGCACGGTGTCTCGATCAAGTCGATGCAGCAAGCCGGGATCGGCCGCGAGGCGCGCCTGATCTTCATCACCCACCGCGCGCGCGAGGCGGACCTGCGCACCACCATCCACGCGCTGCGCGACGTCGCGGCGGTCCACCGCGTCGGCTCGGTGCTGCGAGTGATGGGGGATGAGGCGTGAGCGACGCCCCGGGTCGACGCGACCGGTCAACGCGGTGGGCGGAGTGGGGCCCGACCGGCCCGGCCCGCAGGGCCGAGAGGGGGAAGGCGTGACCTCCTGGCGTGGGCTCATCGAGGAGTACCGCGAGCACCTGCCGGTCACCGAGTCGACGCCGGTAGTCACGTTGCTCGAGGGCGACACGCCGCTCGTGCCCGCGGTTCGGCTGTCCGAGGCGCTCGGCCTCGACGTGCACCTGAAGGTCGAGGGCGCCAATCCCACCGGGTCGTTCAAGGACCGCGGGATGACGATGGCCATCTCCAAGGCGGTCGAGGACGGAGCCAAGGTGGTGGTCTGCGCGTCGACTGGCAACACGTCGGCGAGCGCGGCCGCGTACGCCGCGCGTGCCGGCATCATCTGCGGCGTCGTCGTCCCGGAAGGGAAGATCGCGCTCGGCAAGCTCGCGCAGGCGCTGATCCACGGAGCCAAGGTCGTGCAGATCCGTGGCAACTTCGACGAAGCGCTCGACGTCGTGCGCGCGCTCGGCGACATCGACGGCGTCGCGGTCGTGAACTCGATCAATCCCTTCCGCATCGAAGGGCAGAAGACGGCGTCGTTCGAGATCGTGGAGGCGCTCGGCGACGCGCCGGACGTCCACTGCCTGCCCGTCGGCAACGCCGGCAACATCACCGCGTACTGGAAGGGCTACGCGCAGTACGAGACGCTCGGACGCGCGACTCGTCGCCCACGCATGCTCGGGTGGCAGGCACAAGGCGCGGCACCGCTCGTGCTCGGCGAGCCGGTGCTGCATCCCGAGACGATCGCCACCGCGATCCGCATCGGCAACCCGGCGAGCTGGGAGGGCGCCGTCGCCGCGCGCGACGAGTCCGGCGGCGCGATCGACATGGTCAGCGACGACGAGATCCTCGCCGCCTACCGCCTACTCGCGTCCACCGAGGGCGTGTTCGTCGAGCCGGCGTCGGCTGCGTCGGTCGCCGGGTTGCAGAAGGCTGCGGCGACCGGTCTGGTCGAGCGCGGAGAGCGCGTGGTGTGCACGGTCACGGGCCACGGCCTGAAGGACCCGCAGCGCGCGATCGAAGAGGTCTCGATGGGCGAGCCCGTCGCCGCCGACCTCACTGCCGTCACGGCCGAGCTCGGGCTGTAGACGCCACATCCCCGAACCGTCCGGACGTCCGTTGCCGGACTGGAGGCCCGGTCCGGGACTCCTGCCTGTCACCCGGAGCGGAACGGCTCGGCCCGCGCGAGACTCGAGCCTCCCCGCTTGGAGGTTCGCCATGTCCCGATCCATCGCCCTCGTGACCGGCGCGTCCGCCGGCATCGGCCGCGCCTTCGCCGAGGCGCTCGCGGCGAGCGACCACGACCTCGTCGTCGTCGCCCGCGACACCGCGCGGCTCGACGCGCTCGCCAAGGAGCTCGACGCCGCCCACGGTGTCGACGTCGAGGTCCTCACCGCCGACCTCACGACCGGCGACGGCATCGCCGCCGTCGAGCGACGTCTCGCCGCGACGGACCGGCCGGTCGACCTGCTCGTGAACAACGCGGGCTTCGGCACCGTGGGCCGGTTCGACCAGCTCCCGGTCGCGCGCGAGATCCAGGAGATCGGCCTCAACGTGGTCGCGGTGTCACGCCTGACCCACGCCGGGCTCCAGGGCATGGTCACGCGCGGTCGCGGCGGTGTGATCAACGTCGCGTCGATTGCCGCGTACCAGCCGACCCCGCTCAACGCGACCTACGGTGCGACCAAGGCGTTCGTCAGCAGCCTCAGTCAGGCGCTGCACGAGGAGCTCAAGGGCACCGGCGTCAACTGCATGGTGCTCTGCCCCGGCTTCACGCGCACGGAGTTCCAGCAGCGGGCCGGGATCGACTCGAGCGACGTGCCCGACTTCCTCTGGCAGGACGCCCGCACCGTCGTCGAGCTCGCGCTCGGCGCGTTCGAGAAGGGCAAGGCGGTGTGCATCCCCGGCGCGCTCAACCAGGCGACGGCCGCGTTCGCGGCGACGGCGCCGTCGAATGTCACGCGCCGGGTCGCCGGCGCGATCGTCAAGCGCGCCGAGAAGTAGCCGACTCTTCGGCGCCTCCGCTCGCACCTCTGCGCGATTGCCGGACGGGGGCTCGCTCCGGCGCGGCTCGCCTCCGCTGGCGCTCCGGCTCGGGGTCAGCCGACCCGCGCTGGTTACGCAGGATCCAAGCGGTACACGCCGTCCGACAGCGAGAGGACGTAGAGCTCGTTCGCGTTGTCCTCACCGAATGCGGACACCGCGGGAACCTCGAGGCCGAAGTCGATCTCCTCCGACCTGACACCGGCGCCCACGGGTGTCCCGCGGATCCGGCCGTCGCAGTTGTCCGAGTACAAGTAGGTGCCGCGCAGGTCCGGGATCTTCGTCCCGCGGTACACGTAGCCGCCGCTGATCGCGCACCGACCGTCGTCGTGGGAGTACTCGAGCACCGGCTGGACCGTCCCCGCCGGGTCGTCGCTGCGGAACGCGTGCGTCCCTTCGCGCCTGGGCCACCCGAAGTTGAGCGGTGGGCGCGTCCCGGGCGCGACCCAGTCGATCTCCTCCCACGAGTTCTGTCCGACGTCGCCGATCACGAGTGCGCCCGTCTCGGCGTCGAAGCTGAACCGCCACGGGTTGCGCAGGCCGTAGGCCCAGATCTGCGGACGGCCGCCGCCCGCGGCGTAGGGGTTGTCGGCCGGGATGCCGTGCGCAGCGCCGGGGGTGGGCGACGGATCGATGCGCAGGAGCTTGCCGAGCAGCGTGTCGAGGGACTGCCCGTTGCCCTGCGGCGCGTGCCCGTCCCCGTCGTCGTTGGCCGAACCGCCGTCGCCGGTGCCGATCCAGAGCATCCCGTCGGGACCGGAGACGATGCTGCCGCCGTTGTGGTTCGACTGCGGTTGCGAGATCGCGAGCAGCTCGCGGCGTGTGGTGCGGTCCGCGGTCCCGTCGGGCCGCATGGCATACGCGTCGATGCGCGTGTCGCCGCTGCGGTTGGTGTAGTCGACGTACAGGGTCTGACCGTCGGGCGAGAACGTGAGGCCGAGCAGCCCACGCTCGCCGCCCGCCGCGATCGTGTCGCGCAGGTCGATCACCGGTGTCGGGTCGAGGGCGCCCGCGCGGATGGCGCGGACGCGGCCCGCTTGTTCGGCCACGTAGAGCGCGTCGTCGCCCTGCCGCGCCGCCATCGCGGTGGGCGAGTCGACGGCCGCGACCTTGGTGAGCGTGAACCGGGCCCTGCGGGGGTCCGGTGCCACGGTCGTGGTGGTCGTGCGGGCAACGGTCGTGGTGGACGTGCTCGGCGGCCGCGTGGGCTTCGTGGCGCGGGAGCCGTCGGAGCTGCAGGCAGCGATGAACGCCAGCGACGCGGCGAGCGCGGGAACGAGGAAGAGGGAGCGACGCATCGGATCACGGTACCGAGCCGGTCCGGACTGCGTCGTTCACCTACGATGCCCACCGTGGCGAGACCGAACCGGAGCGCAGCGGAGGTGAGCAGCCGCGGAGCGTCCCGAGTGGCGTCGCGCCCGAGGATCCCGAGCGGAGCGGCCGACGGGTCGTGAAGTACGTGGTGCTGGTCCCCGACGGATGCGCGGACGAGCCGGTCGCGGACCTCGGCGGCCGGACGCCGCTGGAGGCAGCTTCGATGCCGAACCTGCAGGCGCTGGCCGCGCGCAGCGAGGTGGGCCGCGCCGACGTGATCCCCGGTGACCTCCCGCCCGGCAGCGACGTCGGCAACCTGGCGATCCTCGGCTACGACCCTGAGGTCTTCCACACGGGCCGTGCCCCGATCGAGGCCGCGGCGATGGGCGTCGAGCTCGGGACCGACGAGGTCGCCTACCGCTGCAACCTCGTCACGATCGGCGAGGACGGCACCATGGTCGACTTCGCCGCGGGCCACATCTCGAGCGACCAGAGCCACCCGATCATCGCCGCGCTCGACGCCGAGCTCGGCGACGGTCGCGACGGCGTGCGCTTCTTCCCCGGAGTCGAGTACCGGCACCTCGTGGTGGTGCCGGCGGACTGGGCCGAAGCCGACTGCGTCCCACCCCACGACCTCACCGGCAAGGTGGCCCTCGGCCCGACCGGACCGGCGGCGGCGCAGCTGCAGGCGCTCATGGACGCATCCCGCCCGGTGGTCGCGGCCGCGGCCGAGGCCGTCGACTCGATCGCCACCCAGATCTGGCTCTGGGGGCAGGGTCGCCGACCGCAGCTGCCGGACTTCGCGCACCGGTACGGCGTGAGCGGCCGTCTGACGTCGGCGGTGGATCTCGTCCGGGGGCTCGGGGTGCTCGCCGGCATCGAGGTGCTCGACGTCCCGGGCGCGACCGCGGGCTTCGACAACGACTACGCCGCGCAGCGGATCGCCTGCATCGACTCCCTGGCCGACCGGGACTTCTTCCTGCTCCACGTGGAGGCCACCGACGAGGCCGGGCACCAGCAGGATGCGACGGCCAAGGTCGAGGCGCTCGAAGCGTGGGATCGGGACATCATCGGGCCGCTGCTCACCGCGCTGCCGGCATTCGGGCCCTTCCGGATCCTGCTGCTGCCGGACCACGCGACCCCGGTGGAGCTGGGGACCCACACCTCGGAGCCGGTGCCGTACCTGCTCCACGACAGCGCCTCGGAGGTCGTGGGCCGCCCGTACACCGAGCCGGCCACGGCCGGCTGCGACGCGGTGGCCGCGCACACGCTCCTGGCCCGGATGGTCACGCCGGCCTGACCTCGCTGCTAGAGTACGAATCGGCGCTACCCCGCCGGACCCCCAGCCCCTCGGTCACCCTCGGTGAGGACGGCCGGTCGACTGAGTCCGGCGACGTGCGAGCGTCGGTGCTCTCCGGTGTTCCCTCTGGCGACGCGACCGGCGTCACGAGATCGGACCGCCCGGACGAAGTTCTTTCCCAACGCGCCGGCCCCGTCCCGGGGATCCTCGGCGCAGCCGGCTCGACGGGCCGGCCCACACACCCACCCACCTCCCGGTCCCCCCGACCCAAGGAGCGACATCCATGGCCGAGCAGCAACTCGAGCGCTCGATGCTCGACGGCAAGGACCGCGAGCAACTTCACGCCATCGCCGGTGCGATGGGCATCAAGGGCGTGACGCGGCTCCGCAAGGCGGATCTCGTCGATGCCATCCTCGAAGCCGCATCCGGCAACGGCGGCGGCAACGGCGCCGCGAACGGCACGACGAAGGCGCCGAGGGCCAAGGCCCCCAAGACGACCAAGGCC
Source organism: uncultured Bifidobacteriaceae bacterium (assembly GCA_964639075.1). Lineage (GTDB taxonomy): Bacteria > Actinomycetota > Acidimicrobiia > IMCC26256 > JAENVU01 > JAENVU01. Next base: position 8,250 of record CAZXCB010000149.1, read on the forward strand.
GACGACACCCCGGCCGAGGACTCCCCGGTGTCCGAGACCGCCCCCGGCGACGACAAGCCCCGCCGCGCCGTGCGCTCCAAGCGAGCGTCCGAGCTCACCTCCGACGGCGACCTCGCGGCGCTCGCGGCCGAAGAGGACTCCCTCGGCGGCGGGGAGGAGCCGGAGGTCGCACCGCGCCCGGTGCGCCGCACCGGCGCGGGCACGGGTGGCGAGCGCGCGGGTGGGCGACAGTCCGGCGGCCGCGACCAGGCCCGAGAGACGGGCGGTGGCGCGACGAGTGGTGGCGCGGCGAGCGGTGGCGAGCCCGCCCCGGCCGAGGCCCGCGGCGGTGGTGCCGCCGCGGCCGTCGACGCCGACGACGAGCGGGCGTCCTTCG
>CAZXCB010000150.1:0-8520 GCA_964639075.1 uncultured Bifidobacteriaceae bacterium
CCAAGATCAGCGTGATCGTGCGCAAGGCCTACGGCGCGGGGCTCTACGCGATGTGCGGTCCCGCGTTCGATCCCGACGCGTGCCTGGCGCTGCCGAGCGCGCAGATCGCGGTCATGGGCCCCGAGCCCGCCGTGAACGCGGTGTTCTTCAACAAGATCCAGGCGATCGAGGATCCCGACGAGCGGGCGGCGTTCGTCGCGGAACGCCGCGCCGAGTACGAGCTCGACGTCGACCTCGTGCACCTCGCCGCCGAGCTCGTCGTGGACGCGGTGATCGAGCCCGACGACCTGCGGGCCGAGCTGGTCGCGCGGTTCGCGCTCGCCCGCACCCGGGTGCGGGAGGACTTCCGCCGCCGTCACGGCGTGCCACCGGTCTGACCCGTGCCCTGGTGCCCGGACTGCGACCGCTTCCTCTCGCCGTCGACGGTCACCGCCGACGGGACCTGCCCGACGTGCGGGCGCGCAGTCGAGGTCGGTGACGTCGCCCGGGCCACGGGGGAGGAGGGGCCGCTCCCGCCGATCCCGTGGCACCTGAAGCTGCTCGCCCTCGCGATCGTCGTCTACCTGCTCTACCGCCTCTTCCAGGCCGCCGGCTGGATCGTCGGCTGACGACTCCGCCGGGCGACCGGTCCGCCCGAGGAGCGGGTCGGATGGCCTGTTTCGCGGCCTTCACCCGTGTAGGTGTCGCCATCGGACATTTCGTGCGATAAGTTCCCGCCCTTCGAGAGCGGGCTGGAAGGGCTGAAGAGGGATGAAATTCTCACGCGGTTGGCTCGCGCGCCTCGGCGCGCCGATCCTGGCGGCGGTCGTGCTGGTGGCGTTGCTCGCGGCGCTCGGACCTGCCGGGGAGCGTCCGGCCGGTGCGGCGGTCGCGTCGACCCAGAACCTGCTGCCGTCGGTCGGCGCCACCGGCGTCACCTACCTCTGCGGGCCGAACGCGGCGTACGGCTGCACCCCGGGGTACACGGGTGACAACGTCCCGGCCTCGATGTGGAGCGCCTACGGCTGCGACAACGCGTCGGGCTGCCCGGACACCCCGCACAACTGCTACCTGTGGATCGCGTACCGGCTGAACCAGGAGGGCATCGTGCCGACGTGGACGGCGGACGCCTCGGACTGGGACACGAACGCCGCCGCCACGGGTGTCCCGGTCGACCAGACCCCCGCAGTGGGATCGGTCGCCCAGTGGAACCTCGCACCCAAGGGCCACGTCGCCTGGGTGGAGTCCCTCGGTGCGGACGGCAGCATCACGCTCACGATGGACTGGTGGGGCTCGGCCGCCACCACGCCGTCGACTCCGGGTGGCTACACCGCGTGGATCAAGATCGACAGCGGGTCCCCGGCGTGGCCGGACAACTTCCTGCACTACGAGCAGGTGGCGGTGACGGCCGCGTTCACCAAGAGCCCGGCGAGTCCCACCCCGGCGCAGGCGGTGCAGTTCCACGACACCAGCACGGGCGGTCCGACGAGCTGGGCGTGGGACTTCGACAACAACGGCACCACCGACAGCACGGCTCAGCACCCTTCGCACACCTACGCGGTGGCCGGCACCTACACCGCCAAGCTGACTGCCGGGAACTCGATCTCCTCGGACTCGGTCACCCACTCGATCACGGTGACCTCCGCGGTCGTGCCGCCGGGTCCGGCGTGGCGGTACCAGGCGCTGAACGGTGCGGGCAGCGGCGTGTCGACCGATCACTTCGGGAACGGCAACGCCCTGCTGCAGTACGGGATCCAGCTGCAGGCGTTCTACGCGGACACCACGCTGGGCTCCTTGACGCACTCGTGGTGGGACGGCACGAAGTGGAAGGTCGAGCACCTCGACGGGAACGGTGGCGCGAACGGCCGCACCGGCAACACGGTGGGCGCCAACGTTGCAGCGACGCAATACGGCAGCACGCTGCAGCTCTTCTACGCAGACGCGACGTCGAACGCATTGCGCCACGCCTGGTACGACGGTGCCTGGCACTTCGAGACGCTGGACGGGAACGGCGGTTCGGGCGGGCGGACCGCCAACGACGTGGCCGGTGGCGACATCGCGGTGCGGACCTACCTGGGTCAGCTGCAGGTGTTCTACTCGGACGACACGGCGCACACGCTGCGGCACGCGTGGTGGACCGGCACGACGTGGGGCTTCGAGACGCTCGACACCGGGTTGGCGTCGTCGGCGCACGTCGCGGCGACCCAGTACGGCAGCACGCTCCAGGTGATGTACGCCGGCACCGGCGGGCTCCTGCGCCACGCCTGGTACGACGGTGCCTGGCACCGTGAGACCCTCGACGGCGCCGGCGGCTCGAACGGGCGCACCAACGACGACGTCGGCGCACACGCGGCCGTGCTCCAGTACGGCACGCAGCTCGACACGCTGTACCAGGACACGACGAGCGGGTCGTTGCGCCACGCGTGGTGGAACGGCGTGAAGTGGAGCTTCGAGACCCTCGACGGCGCCGGCGGGGTGATCCCCGGGCACACCAACCACGACGTCGGTGCGTACATCGCGGCGCTGCCCTACGGGGGCGGACTCCAGATCGTCTACCAGGACACCACCAGCGGCGCGCTGCGCCACGCGTGGTACGCCGGCGGCTGGAAGGTCGAGATCCTCGACGGGACCGGTGCCACCAAGCCCGGCGCGTCGAGCAGCGCCGACACCGGCCGGTCCACCGCGATCCTCCAGTACGGGACCCAGCTCCAACTCACGTACTTCGACGCCGACAACTCCGACCGGTTCGCGCACAGCTGGTACAGCTGACCCGGCGCGGGCGCCCGCGGACCGGCTCGGGGTCCGCGGGCCCCCGGTGCATAGACTCACGCTCCTTACGGGCTGTGGCGCAGCTTGGTTAGCGCGTCGGTCTGGGGGACCGAAGGTCCCGGGTTCGAGTCCCGGCAGCCCGACCAGGAGCGGCAGGAACTTCTTGACGCGCAGCGTGACGCGCGGCTTGACTCCGGCGCGGGAGAAGCGGTTGCCGCCGTTTCGCGGGAATTGCGGCCCGGCGCCAGCCGGTGGGTGCGTGACTTGGGGGGCTCCGTGCGCATCGTGCTGAAGCAGTCGAAGGGCCGGTGGCTCGGGTGTCTCGTGCTGATCGTGACCGCTGGTGCGCTGGCGTTCCCTTCACCGGCGTCCGCGCACCTCGAGCGACCGTCGTACTGGCCGGATCCTGCGCCTGACACCTCGATCAGCCCCGCGGCTGGAGGCGGGGTGCCCATCGCCCGCTCGCTCGAGACTGCCGTCACCGGTGACGGGCCCGGCGAGGTCCTCGTCGTGTGCGAGGGGGGCACCAGCGGGACGAAGTCGCTCGCGATCCTCGAAGCATCGCTCGGCCGGGCCACGACCACCGGCTTCAAGCTGCGCCCGAGCCAGCCGACGGTCCGCGTTTCGCCACACGATGCCACCATGCTGCGCTGGATCAACCAGGTCCTGGCCCTCCGCTGCACCTACGACTCCGTGCAAGCGGCCGTGTTCGACGCCGGGAACAACGACCGCATCGTGATCATGCCGGGCCGGTACGAGGAACCGCAGTCGCGGAGCAAGCCGACGAACGACCCGACGTGCACGCCCAGCCTGTTGCAGGAGGATGCCAGCGGCTCGCTCGCGCCGAGCTACGAGTACCACGCCACCTGTCCGAACGACCAGAACCTGATCTTCGTCCAGGGGCGGGCCGTCGTCGGCGAGCCGTTGGCCACGCCGCGCTCGAACCGGCAGGGAATTCCGGCCCAGGAGCTCGGACCCTGCCTGCGCTGCAATCTCCAGATCGAAGGCACCGGTCCGAAGCCGGAGGACGTCGTCCTGGATGCGGGCGCGGGCTACGAGGAACGCGGCGCGCGCGCGAAGCCCGGTGGGTACGCCAAGGACGTCGTCCTGAAGGTGGATCGCGCCGACGGCTTCGTCGGACGCAACTTCGTGATGCGGGGGGCGCGCGAGCACGGGTTCTACAGCGAGGAGACCGACGGTGTGCTGCTCGATCGCACGAAGTTCTTCTGGAACCGCGATTACGGGCACCTGAGCTTCACCTCCGACCACCACCGGGTGCAGAACTGCGAAGGGTTCGGCTCCGGTGACGCGGTCATCTACCCGGGGGCAGCCCCCGAGACCGGCTCGCAGGCGACGAGCTTCTACCCGGATGCGCCGCGCAAGAACACGATCATCATCAACTGCGACCTGCACGGCTCGGCGCTGGGCTACTCGGGTTCGATGGGCAACGCCGTGCGGATCACCCGCAACCACATCTACGGCAACATGACCGGGATCGCCAGCGACACGCTGTCGGCCGCGGGGCATCCGGGATTCCCCGCCGACAGCTCGGAGATCGACCGCAACTTCATCTACTCCAACAACCTCAACCTGTACGTCGACGATCCGCCGGTCGATCCGCTCGTCGGCGTGCCGGTCGGGACCGGGATCCTGTATGCCGGGATGAACGATGCCCGTGTGCACCGCAACTGGATCTTCGACAACTGGCGTGACGGCACGATGCTGTTCTCGGTTCCGGACGCGTTCGTGAGTGGCGGGGGTGCCGAGGGCGACGTCTTTCCCGGCGTCTCCTGCCCGTCGGCGTCGACGAGCCTGATCTCGACCTCGTGCGGTAACCGCTTCTTCGCCAACAGCGTCGGCCGGGCGCCGGACGGATTCCGCTTCCCGACGGCAGTCGAGTTGTTCGGGAACCAGCACGCGCACGACGACGCCCGGCCCGAGAAGCCGAACGGCAACGACTTCTGGTGGGGTGAGTTCTTCGCCGATCTCACCGTCGGGAACTGCTGGTTCGACAACACCGGCGTCGACGGGACCGCGGCCAGCGTGACCGGGCCCGGACAGGCCGGCCGGCTGCCCGGGCCCGAGCCGCAGGTGCTGCCCTCGGACTGCGGCAGGAGCGTCGGCAACGACGACCTGGCGAAGCTCGTGTACCTCGTCGACTGCAGCGAGGGGCCGGACGCGGACACGGGGCCGACCGACTGCGACTGGTGGGTCACGCCGCCGCGTCCGGGCAGCGTGGCCGCGACCCCGTCCGTCGTTGCCGGCCCGGCCGACGGCTCGCTCGAACGCGAGGCGCTGCGGCAGCGCCTCGTTGAGCTGATCCACCGATGACCGGCCCTCGTCACCGCTGGCCCGCGCTGTTGCTCGCGGCGGCGGTGCTCGCCGCTTGCGGCGGGGGGTCCGACGAGGCTTCACGCGCGCGGACCGAGACGGAGCGCGTCGGCGGCATCGGCCTCGTACGCGCGGGTTCGACGGCCCAGTTCGCAGATTGCGCGGGCTGGCGCCGCGGGACCGTCGAGGAGCGCCGGGAGACGATCACGAGCATCCGGGACCAGCTGACCCCACAGCGGTCGGTGACCGCAGAGTCCGCGCTCTCCGATGACGCGGCGTACCGCATGTTCGACAAGACCTGTTCCAGCGGGATCGCGGACAGCCTGCGGCTCTACAAGATCTACGCCCGCGCCCAGGCCTTCGCGCCCTTCGCGTCGTCGACCCGCGACAAGGGCACCTGACGGGCGAGCCCGCTGGTCAACGGCATGATCCGGTCGCGTGCGACCGCCGGACCGCCGGACCGCGGTCCGCCGGAGCCTCGGCGAGGTAGCGTCCTGCCCGGCGAGCGTCCGTCCGGGACGCGGGGAGGAACCACCACGTGCGCACGGTCTCGAGCCGTTGGGTGCTGCCGGTAGTCATGTTCGGACTAGCCGCGCCCGTCGGGTGTGGGAGCAGCTCGGCTCCGACGAGCGGGGCCGAGCGAGCGCAGAACGTCACGGGCACGGTCACGGTCTCGGCCGCCGCGTCACTCACCGAGGCGTTCACCGAGATCGGCGCGGACTTCGAGCGCGCGAACCCGGGCGCGTCGGTCGCGTTCAACTTCGGCTCCTCGGGCACGCTGGCGACCCAGATCCGGCAGGGCGCGCCGGCCGACACCTTCGCCTCGGCCGACCGGGAAACCATGGCGAAGCTCGAGACGGCGGGGCTCGTCCGCGGCGCGCCGGTCGTGTTCGCACGGAACCGCCTCGTCGTCGTGACCAAGCCCGGCAACCCCGAGCACGTGAGGTCCCTCGCCGACCTCGCGCGGCTCGGCGTCGTGTCGCTCTGCGCCGAGACGGTCCCGTGCGGCACGTACGCGGCGCAGATCCTGCGGTCCGCCGGCGTGACGATCCCCGACCGCACGATCACGCGCGGCCAGGACGTGAAGACCACGCTCGGTGCCGTGACGACTGGTGACGCGGACGCGGCTGTCGTGTACGTCACCGACGCGAAGAGTGCGGGGCGCGCCGTCACCACCGTGGCGATCCCCGACGCGCGGAACGCGATCGCGGTGTACCCGATCGCGACGACGACGGCCGCGACGAACGCGGCCGCGTCACGCGCGTTCATCGAGTACGTCACGTCCCCGAGGGGCCAGGCGACCGTGCGGTCGTTCGGCTTCCTCCCTCCGTCGTGAGCGCGCGGGGGCGACGGGTTCCGTGGCTCGCGGTGACGTTCGCGACGGTCGCGTTCGTCTTCGTCGTGTTGCCCTTGGTGGGCCTCGTCCGTCAGGTCCCGTGGGGTGATCTCTGGGACGACCTCCACACGCCCGAGGCCACCGCCGCCCTGCGGCTGTCGCTCGTCTGCTCGCTGTGGGCCACGGCCCTGTCGGTCACGTTGGGAGTTCCGCTCGCGTGGGTGCTCGCCCGCGTCGAGTTCCCGGGGCGGGCCCTCGTGCGGGCGCTCGTGCTGCTCCCACTCGTGGTCCCACCGGTCGTCGGTGGGGTCGGGCTGTTCTACGCGTTCGGCCGCGACGGGCTCGTCGGCCAGTACCTCTTCGACTGGTTCGGCGTGCAGCTCACCTTCTCGACGGCCGCGGTGGTGATGGCCGAGACCTTCGTCGCCCTGCCGTTCCTGGTGATCACCGTCGAGGCAGCACTGCGGGCCATGGATCGCCGCTACGAGGAGGTCGCCGCGACGCTCGGCGCACGGCCGGCCACGGTGACCCGACGGGTCACGCTGCCGCTGATCGCGCCGGGTCTCATCGCGGGAGCCGCGCTCGCGTGGGCCCGGGCGCTCGGCGAGTTCGGCGCGACGATCACCTTCGCGGGCAACATCCGCGGCCGCACCCGGACCGTCCCGCTCGCGGTCTACCTCCTGCTCGAGTCCGCGCCCGAGGTGGCGATCGGGCTCAGCGTCGTGCTCCTCGCCGTGTGCGTCGCGGTGCTGGCGCTGCTGCGCGACCGATGGCTGCGGGTTGGATGAGCCTCGCCCTCGACGTCCGACTGGCGCGCGGTGCACTCACGCTCGACGCGGCCCTCGATGCGGCCGACGGGGAGACGGTCGCGATCCTGGGACCGAACGGTGCGGGCAAGACGACGCTGCTCCGCACCATCGCGGGTCTCGCGCCGATCGACGCCGGCCGGATCGAGCTCGACGGCGCGGTCCTCGACGACGGTACCGCGTTCGTCGTGCCGGAGCGCCGGCCCGTCGGCGTGGTGTTCCAGGACGCGCTGCTGTTCCCCCATCTCACCGTGCTCGAGAACGTCGCGTTCGGCCTGCGCGCCCGCGGAGCCGACCGCGCCACGAGCCGGCGCATCGCGACCGACGCCCTCGGCGGCGCCGGACTCGACACCCGCGCCCGCTCGAAGCCGCGCGAGCTCTCCGGCGGCGAGACCCAGCGCATCGCGCTCGTTCGGGCGCTCGTCACCGAGCCGCGCCTGCTCCTGCTCGACGAGCCGCTCGCCGCACTCGACCAGTCGGCGCGCAACACCGTGCGCCGCGAGCTGCGCGCCGATCTCGCCCGGTTCCCCGGAGTGCGCCTGCTCGTCACCCACGACCCGGTCGACGCCGCCGCGCTCGCGGACCGCCTCGTGATCCTCGAACACGGTCGCGTCGTCCAGCAGGGGACCTTCGCCGAGGTCTCCGCCCGTCCTCGCTCGCCGTACGTGGCCGAGCTCGTCGGCGTGAACCTCCTGCACGGCGAGTGCGCGGAGGGACACGTGCAGCTCGCGACGGGTGGCGATCTCGTGGTCGCGACCCCGGTCGCCGGCGCCGTGTTCGTGATCGTCCATCCACGGGCCGTCGCGCTCCACCGCGAACGTCCGACGGGCAGTCCGCGCAACGTCGCGACCGGACCCGTCGAGAGCATCGAGCTGCTGGGCGACCGCGTCCGGGTGCGTGTCGGCGGCCCCGTACCGCTCATCGCCGAGGTCACGCCGGCGGCGGTGGCCGAGCTCGGTCTCGTGGTCGGCCGGACGGTCTGGACGGCGGTCAAGGCGACCGAGATCGGGGTGTACCCGCGATGAGCGCAGCGCCCCCGGCGCTGACGACGGCTGAGCACGCCGTGCTCGCGCTGGTCGCGGAGGCGCCGCGGCACGGCTGGGCGCTCGTGCGGGAGCTCGCGCGCGTCGGTGCGATCGGGCGCGTGTGGACGCTCTCGCGCGCGCTCACCTACCGCGCGATCGACAAGCTCGCCGACGCGGCGCTGATCCGCCCCGCTCGGACCGAGGCGGGGGAGGGGCCGCGGCGGACCGTGTACGCCGCGACCCCGGCGGGGTGGCGGGTGGCCGACCGCTGGCT